>DATGKW010000062.1:0-21216 GCA_035294465.1 Ktedonobacteraceae bacterium
CTCACGGTGGAGTACCAGGCCAGGTGCCCCTGGTGTCCGCGCAGGCCGGCCAGGCGGGAGCGCAGGGCGGGCAGGATAGGCTCGACCTGTCCACAATGGGAGGCGACGGGCACCTCGACCCAGCGGGCGTTGACCTGACGAGCTTGCAGGAAGCGTTCCACCGCGTCCAGCGCGGGGCGGCTTCCGGCCAGGACACTGCTGTGTGGCCCATTGCTCACGGCCACCGCCAGGTCGGTCTGCCAGCCCTGCTGGGCAAGCAGGAGTTCGGCCTCCTGCTCGCTGAGTTCGACGGAGAGCATGGCGCCCTGGCCGCGGAGTTGTTCGAGCAGGCGGGAGCGCTCGGCGACAATGGTGGCAGCCTGCTCCAGGGAGAGGACGCCAGCGAGATGGGCCGCGGCGACTTCGCCGAGGCTGTGGCCGATGAGGGCATCGGGCAGCAGGCCCCAGGAGAGCCAGAGGGAGGCCAGGCTGACCTGGATGGCGAAGAGCAGGGGCTGGAGGACATCGAGTTGGAGCCAGCGCTCTGGTTGAGCGAGCAGTTCGTCGAGCGGAGGGATGCCAGCGGCCAGCAGGGCCTGCTGGCAGGAGGAGAAGGACTGCTGGAAGGCAGGGAAGCGGGAGAGCAGGGGGCGGACCATGCCGGGGAACTGCCAGCCCTGGCCGGGGAAGACCCAGACGAGGCGGGGGCGTCCGCCGGGGGGAAGCAGGCCAGCGGCCAGGCCAGGATGGTCGGCAGGCAGGTCAGGGTGGTCGAGGAAGGAGCGCAGGCGTGAGGCAGCCTGGGAGGGGCTGGAAGCAAGCAGGGCGAGGCGGGCAGGGAGGTGGCTGCGGCGGCGGGAGGCGGAGGAGCAGAGGGAGGGGAACAGCTCAGCGGGGAGGGAGTCCAGGAGGGGGAGATAGCGCTGAGCCAGGGCGAGCAGAGCGGGCTGAGTGCGTGCCGACAGGGGCAGCAACCAGACTTGCGCCAGGTCTCTCTGCTCAGCCTGGCCTTCAGGCCGAGCAGCCACGCGTGGAGCCTCCTCTAAGACTATGTGCGCATTCGTGCCTGTAATGCCAAAAGAATTTACTCCAGCTCGTGCAGGTTCATCGTCCGCTGGCCAGGGGACTCGTTCTCGTGGAATCATCAGAGGAAGCTCTTGCCAGGGAATAGCGGGATTAGGCTGTTTGAAGTGGAGACTGGGTGGAATGACGCGATGCTTGAGGCAAAGCGCAACTTTTATTAATCCAGCAATACCGGCAGCCGCTTCCATATGTCCGACGTTGGTTTTCACTGAACCGAGTATACAGGGTCGATCTTGTGGCCGTGCTTCAGCCAGAACCGACCCCAGGGCTTTAATCTCAACTGCATCTCCCGCGACGGTACCTGTGCCATGTGCTTCTACATAGTGGACCGAGCCAGGAGGGATGTCTGCCTGCTTGTAAGCTTCGCGTAGCACCATTTCTTGCCCTTGCACGCCAGGAGCTACTAACAGGCCGCTGCTATATCCATCGTTATTGACCGCGCTACCCTTGATTACCGCGTAGATCGGGTCGGCATCGGCTAGAGCCTGGGATAAAGGCTTAAGGACAACGATTCCTACGCCTTCGCTGCGCACATAGCCATCTGCGCTCGCATCGCCGAATTTGCAATGACCATCAGCCGACAGAATCTTTGAGCGAGAATAACCAATAGTGATATGCGGCTGGAGAATGAGATTCACACCACCCGCCAGGGCCAGCGTAGACTCGCCGCGCCACAAACTCTGGCAGGCCAGATGCACTGCTACCAGCGAAGAAGAACAGGCAGTATCTACCGTCAAGCTCGGTCCGCGCAGATCAAAATGATAGGAGAGACGACCCGAAGCGGAATACCGTCCCCCACCGGTTGTTATATAGAGATTAACGTCAGAAGCGGTTCTATACATGTAATCCGCATAATCGTTGGTCCACATACCGATAAAGACACCTGTAGGGCTACCAGCGAGTTTCTCTATCGCCAGCCCTGCGTCCTCCAGAGCCTCCCAGGTAACTTCCAACAAGAGTCGCTGCTGTGGATCAATACAGACTGCTTCGCGGGGAGAGAGGCCGAAGAAGGTGGCATCGAACATATCCACCCCTTCCAGAAAGCCTCCCAGCCTGGTGATTATTTTGCCTGGAGTGTAGGGTTGAGGATCATAAAGGGCATCTACATCCAGACGATCCGCAGGAACAGGTGTAATCGTATCTTTTCCTTCATAGATAAGCTGCCAGAATGCTTCTGCATTGTTAGCGCCACCAGGGAAACGGCAGCCAATACCAACGATTGCGATTGGTTCCATTTATAATCCTCAAAATGTTGCAGAGATTAAAGAAAGACTGAAGGCAATCAGTCAGGTAAGATTTTGTCGCGATCTGACCGAGCTATGAATCTCAAGGCTCTAAACTGAAGCACAAGTATTGCTATCACTTTAAATCAAGTGATGGCAAAGTGGTATAAGCCTTTAAGCGGTATCAAGAAAGATCTTGGACTTAAAGCAGCAAGCAGGGAAGGGCCTTGAAATCAGAAAGGAGCTGTGCCAGGAAAAGCAAGGAAGTGCCGTAGAATCTGGCAAAAGCGCCGTAGAACCTGGCAAAAGCGCCGTAGAATCTGGCTATTACCTCAAGAGTTTAGATAGTTGAGATAATTGAGAATATTTGCCAGATTCTATGGCGCTTTTGCCAGATTCTATGCTCAAAAGTCTCTAAATATGTTTGTTCCCCTTGACATTCTCTTTGCTCCCCCTTTATACTTGCGCCTGAGAGAAAGAGAAACAAAGAAGCGTATGCAGGCAAAAGCCTGATACCGAATTCCCTGTACCCTCAGTGCTACCGGGCAAATGTATCTGACAAAGTGAGAAAGAGGAATACTCCTTATGCGAGAGTACCAGCCCCCGACGGACCACGATCTTCCGCAGACAACGAAACCTCAAACTGCAACAGGTGATACGAGCGATTCCAGGCCTCCCCGGTTTTATCGTCTGGGTTTAGCTTACGGTCGCATCATTTATCGCTTGCGCTGGGTTTCTGTTGTATTCTGGATTATCGTTCTTGCGGCGAGTGTTCCTTTTGCCAGTCGGGTTTCTTCAGTGCTCAACGGGGGAGACTACTCTTATGGGAGCAGTGAGTCTTCTCATGTCGATGATCTCCTCGTCCAGAAACTTCATAACCCTCCTTCTCAAGTATTTGTCGTGTTTCATTCATCGAGTGTCCCTGTCAGCGATTCAGCCTATCAGATTGAAATAAAGCGATTTAGTCAGCAGGCGCAACACTTTGCAGATGTAACGGGAGTGATCCAGGGAGGGATCGGCCCGGATGGCCGAACTACTTTTCTGACGGTCAATTTCGACAAAGATGCAAATTATATGCAGCAACAACTTCCTCGCTTCCGTAAATTACTGCCTGCTGGCGCAGCGGCCAGTCCTGCTCAAGTGTATCTCACAGGCGACATTGCCATTTATGATGAGTTCAACCAACTTGCCCAGACGGATACCGAGCAGGCGGATGGGGTTGCTCTACCGCTCGCGCTGATTGCCCTGCTGATCGTTTTTGCTACAGTGGTGGCGGCCATTCTCCCTCTTCTCCTGGCTCTGGTGGCTGTACCAGTCGCTCTGGCTCTCATCTACGCCATTGCTCTGCACTACAGTACCAGTTCGCAAGTGCTCAGTGTTGCCTCCGTGGTTGGCCTGGGACTCTCCATCGACTATAGCCTGTTGATGACCCGCCGTTTCCGTGAAGAGCTGAGTCGAGGGCGTTCTGTAGTTGAAGCGGTATCCTGGACACTGATAACGGCGGGCGAAGCCATTCTCTTTAGCGGCTTGATTGTAATCGTTGGCTTCTGTGGCCTGCTGCTGACAGACATTCCCTCTCTGGCGTCCTTTGGGATTGGCGGAGGCGTGGTCGTATGTGCTGCGCTCCTGACAGCGCTTACCCTGCTTCCAGCCATTTTTAGCATTTTGGGGACGCGCGTCAATGCTCTACGCTTGCCGTTCCTGGGGCGTCGCTTGCGTGCGGGCGAGAGGGAGGGAGAACAGAAGGGTTTCTGGCATAGCTGGGCCGTGGCGGTCATGCGGAAACCGGTCTTGATTACTCTGATAACCAGCGTTGTCCTGTTGCTATTGGGCTGGCCAATCCTTTCAATGAAGATTGGAGTGCCTGATGTGACCTCTCTTCCTGGCAATTCGGAGGCTCGTCAAGGATTTGACATATTGAAGGCGCAGTTCCCTGCGCTTGCCCAGAACCCAATTTACCTGGTTGCCCAAACTCCCGATGGGTCCTCGATACTTACGCCCGATAATCTCAATCGTGTGAACCACCTGACCGCATGGGTTGCCACGCAGCCTCATGTGACTGGCGTGACCAGCCTTACTCGTCTGCCAGCGGCTCCGGGCACTCCCGCGCTTACTGCACAACAATTAAGTGAACTCTATAGTAGTGGCTCCTACCTTCAGATTCCAGCTCTGGCCCAATTTGTCTCCGCATCTACATCGGGTGATACAACAGTCATTACGATCAATTCCGACACCAAACTCGATAGCAGTCAGGGCGATGCGCTGATCAACGACCTTCGAGCAGGAGACCGGGCCGCCAGTCAGGGATTAAAGGTCTACGTGGGCGGCTTGCAAGCAACCACGCTGGATTTCAATACCTATCTCTATAGCAGTTTCCCACGCATAATTCTTTTCATCCTGATCATAACCTATGTGCTCCTGCTCCTGATGTTCCGTTCTGTTCTTTTGCCCCTCAAGGCCGTAGTAATGAATATACTCTCGATCAGCGTCGCCTATGGCGTCCTGGTTGCTGTTTTCCAGTGGGGCAACCTTCAAAGCTTCTTTGGCTTTCAGAGCGAGGGCTTTGTTGAGAGCACCATTCCTGTTGTGCTCTTCTGCGTTCTTTTCGGCCTTTCGATGGATTATGAAGTCTTTCTTCTCAGTCGAATCCGCGAGGAGTGGCTGCGCACGTCTAACAATAGCTGGTCTGTGGCCCGTGGCCTGGAAAAGACGGGCGGAGTCATTACCAACGCAGCACTCATTTTTGTGATCGTCGCAGGTGCTATTGCCTTTACCTCGCTTATCAGTACCAAGGAGGTTGGCCTGGGGATTGCTGTAGCCGTCCTGGTTGATGCCACCATTATTCGTTCGCTGCTGGTTCCTGCTACGATGGAGTTAATCGGGCGTTGGAACTGGTGGCTGCCAGGGCGTGCCTTGCCGGTCGAGCGGCCCGTAAAAGAGGAGATCTGATGTGACAGCGTTATGTGGTACTTTCTAAGAGAGGAAAGGTATATGGAAATAGAGCAAGAAATGGTGCAGGTGCGGAAGGCTCGTATTACAGATCTGCCCGCCATAGTGGAGATTTACAATCAGGGTGTCGAGGATGGCATCGCCACATGCGATTTAAGCGATTTCACTCCCGATGAACGGTATGGTTGGTTTAACGATCACCAGGGGCGTTATCCCCTCTGGGTAGCTGAATATGCCAATGCTGTGATCGGCTGGACAACGCTCTCCCCTTACGATGTGAAAGCGTGCTTTTCTCTCACTGCTATGTTCTCAACGTATGTGCATCGGGAGGCAAGAGGGAGGGGAGTTGGTACCATTTTACGACGCCACCTCATTGAAGAGGCCAGAAAGCTTGGTTTCCATACGATTGTGAACCGCGTCTTTGCAGTGAATGAAAGAAGCATCGCTCTAGCAAAGAAGTTTGGCTTCACGCAGGTAGGGCACATGCGCGAAATTGTGTATAGAGATGGCCAGTTTATTGACTGTGTCTTTTTCCAAATGCTCCTGGAACCTGCCGGTGATGCAAAAGAGTCACCAGCTAACGATAAATAAGTAGGAGAGACTCCGAAAAGGAGTGGAATGATCCTTTCTGCTTTTGATTAACTCTCTATGCTCTAGTATCTGGAGAACTCTATGTTTGCTCAACAGTTCGATACCTTCATTGCAACCCATCGTGAAACACTTCTCGAAGATCTTTGCAATTTTATCCGTATCCCCAGTATCAGCCTGGTGGATAAAAGCGATGGTATGAGAGAAGCCGTTCTATTCCTCCAGGAACACATGCAGGCCGCAGGCTGTACAACCTGTGTGTATGATACAGAGGGAAATCCGATCATATTTGCGGAAATCGGGCCAGAAGATGCCGCCTTCACGCTTCTCATCTATGGACATTATGATGTTTTTCCCGCCGATGATCGGCAGCAGTGGATAACTGATCCCTTTGAGCCGGTCATCCTTGATGATCGGATCTACGGACGTGGCGCTGGAGACAATAAGGGGCAGATCTTAGCACACCTCCAGGCTCTCAAGGTAGTGCAGCAAGTCTGCGGCGCATTGCCGATAAAAGTGAAGTTCCTTATAGAAGGGGAGGAAGAGACCGGCAGCACACATTTACCTGCTTTTGTCCGGGAACACCAGGATGAGTTACGCGCGGATCTTTGCTGTTATTCGGATGGTCCCATGTTCCCCGGAGATCAACCTATCCTCGTGTTCGGTGTACGAGGTGTGGTCTGTATGGAGTTTGTGGCCCGTGGTGCCCGGCGGGTTCTCCATTCGGGCAACTTTGGGGGCGTCGCTCCGAACCCGGTCCTGGATCTCTGCCGTCTCTTCTCCATGATGGTTTCTCCTGATGGACAGATCCTGGTGCCTGGCGTTGAACAAGGAGTCCCGGATCTCACTGATATCGAACGCGAGGCTCTCGCAGCGCTTCCGCTCGACCGAGAGTATGTTCAGAAAGAGATGGGCCTTGCCCCGGTCACAGAACGGTATCATCAGAGCTTTTATGAGCAGCTCTTGTGCCGCCCCAGTTTTAATCTCGCTGGCTTCTCTGGAGGCTTTACGGGCAATGGTATCAAAACAATCATTCCCAATGAAGCTATTGGAAAAGTTGATATACGTCTTGTAGGAGATCAAGACCCCGACGCTATCGTCGCTTGTATACGCAACTTTATCGAGCAGCACGGTTTTGAGGGTATAGAGGTGCGGAAACTCGTTGGGCAACCAGCTTCAAAGACTCCTCTTGATCATCCGTATGCAGCGATAGTTCGGGACTGTGTCGCCCAGGGTTTTGAGCGCGCACCGCTGATTGTGCCGGGATTGGGGGCGACAACGCCCGATTATGTTTTTACGAAGCTGCTCAAGATCCCCAGTATCGTCATTCCTTACGCTCCACATGATGAAAATAATCACGCTCCCAATGAATCCACGAAGGTCTCGATTTATCTCAAAGGCATAAAGACGACTGCCTTTCTCTTGACTGCGTTCAGAGAGGGAGTTTTGTAAAGGGAGAGCTGCTGCTTGCCAGAAGCACCGCAGGTTGACGCCTGCGGTGCTCCCTTTGGGGGAGCATTATGAAGTTTAAAAATGGGGTCCGGCCTCTTTTGTGGCTCTGGCTCACAGATGACTGGATGGCCTGCATCCCAGCAAAATTCATGTAGTGTAATTTGGAGGTATGTATCATGGAAGCAACGCTCTTAGCCAACGAAATGGAAGCCGCCTACCTGGAATACCGGAAGGCGTGCTACTACATTATCCACCGCCATGCGCAGGAGCGCGGCCTGACGGCTGTACTGATGACTCCCAGGACCGCAGACGAGATTTCTGCCGAGATGAATTTCTTACCTGAGCGTCGCAACGTGCTTGAACTTCTTCTTAAGGCGCTGGTTCGCTTTGGAACCTTAACTGTCGAATACGAAAGCCCTGATAGTCCTCCGCGTTATCAATGTACTCCTGGCTTTCTGGAAACCCCCATCGTGTTCGATCATGAATTGATTGCCAGAGCGATTGGCAAGGATAAAGTCGAGGGCCTTATTCATAGTCAGAGTTATGCTGGCATTATTGATACCCTCTACGAAAAGGAAAACCGCGTCGCCTCGGACTTTGTCGCGAGCAATATGAAATTATGGAATGAGTTCCTCCAGCAGCCATTCTACCAGTATTGCCGGAATCAGGCTATCGACTTTATTGCCGCTCCCGCCGGCCGGGTGCTTGATCTTGCCGCTGGCCCTGGGTTTGGCGTTATGGACATTGGGCAGATCGTTGGAGAAGCTGGTCTGGTGATCGGTTTAGAGAGAAGCCACGACTTTGTGTGTGAAGCTTTGCAGCGCATCCAATCGTTCCCCCAGGTTCACATGATGTCCTGCGACCTTGATCAAGGTCTCCCTTTCTTGCGTCATGCATACTTTGATGGCGCGATGATCGTGGGAGCTTTCCACTTTCTCACGCAACGAGAACAGTTGCTTGAGCATACAGCGCTGGCATTGAAGCCAGGCGGAAGACTTGCGGTTGCCTATACCTACATGCAATCCACTTCTTATGATCAGGAACTCATGGACTTGCGCTTCCTATTGCGTGAACCCCCTTCGCAGCCTGTACGAAGGGATGAGCTTGTGGCCAGCGCTGCCCAGTATGGTTTTGAGCTTGAAGACGAGTCTACGATGGGATGCTTTGGCTCGTACTTCTTTGTCAAACAGCAGTGATTTGATATGCGCTAAATCAAGGGGGAATCGGCCCGCCAGACTCCGCTGGCAGCGCGGAGGGGAAAAGAGGAGGGTGGGATATTCCCACCCTCAGGCAGAGGGGAAGCTGGCTGTTCTCTGCCCCTGCCAGACATACGGGAAGGTGGGGCAGGACTCTCTCTCGAACATACAGGATAGAATGTCTTTGCAAGGAAAAGGAAAGATGGCTCATAGCTCTGATGCGAGAGGTGAAAACTCGATAATGGATGGGAATGCGCTCTCTGTATTTAGAGAAAATATGCGAAGGAAATATCAAGAAATTTATGTGGTTATTGCGCCTCCACGGTGCTCTTCAACTGCTTTTGCCCGCGTTTTTTGGGAACATCCAGATATAAACTTTTATTGCCATGAACCATTTGACCAGATATATTATAAACACGCTTCGCTGATTGATGTTCTGAAAACGCTTGACTCTCCACTTGATCTGGAGCCTATCAAGCGGCAGGCCAGCATCCAGCACCATCGGTTGGTTGTCAAGGAGATGACCTTTCAGGTTGGAGAGTATTTTCCTGTACTCCAGTCGCTGGCTACACAACCTCTGGTTTTTCTCATACGCAATCCGTTGCTCAGCATCCAATCAAGGATGCAAAAGCTACAAGAAGGGGGCAATGACCCCCTGTTTCCCTATCGAGAGTCAGGGTGGGGAGATCTCCTGGCCCAGGTGATGCAATGCCGGCAGTTGCAAATTCCGTATCTTATCGTCGATTCGGCTGATTTTAGAAATTTTCCGAGCGCTATTTTACAAAAAGTGTTTATCCGACTGGGGCTTTCTTTCGCGGAATCACTGCTCCGCTGGCAATCTCTGACGGGCATCGCTTTGGGGAAACTGGATGGGGAACAGGCTCATTGGTATCAGCGTGTGCTTTCCAGTACCAGTATAGAGCCTGCCAATGAGCCTGTTCCCGAAATTACCTCCTTCCCAGAAAGAGGGAATTTTCGGGAACACGTCTGTGAGTGCCTTCGCACCTATGAACTCTTGCGCGAGGATCCCCGCCGTATTGTACCTTATGATTGATAAGCGTCGATAAAGCCCGTGCGCAAGAAATAAGAAAAATAGGTACTGAGCAGCGTGTGGTCCAATGGGGGGCAGGTAATACCCGCAGGTGCAAGAGCATCCAGAGTGTCCTGGCAGGAGAAAACTGTTTGGGGTGCTCGAAGCGCCCCTTGCTGTTGAGCAGTTTCCTTACTTGAGAGAATTGCCGGCAAGAGCGGGTAAAGCGCGTTGGCAGTGGATTGCCTCGTAGCATTTTCTAATTTCTCCAACCACTGCTGATAAGAGACCAGTTGCAGCGGATAGCCCAGATTGTGGAGGAGAGAGAAGAGATCCTCCAGTTTGACCGGTTGAGGATGAGAAAGATGAAAATTTCTCTCAGAAAGCCCTCGTTGTCTGGAGAGATAAACAATAGCTTTGCTGACATAATCTACGGGGGCCATATACTCCAGACCCTCGACCGCAGGTGCATACCCAAGCTGAATACACCCTTTGAGCATCAGCCAGAAGAAGTCATCGGTGTTGCAGCAACCGGTCTGGCTATCTCCTCCAATCCTTCCCGGTCGATAGATGTTCACCGGTAATCCTCGATCCCTGGCCAGAGCTACCAGCCTTTCCGCAACCCATTTGCTCTGGGAGTATCCTTCTTGCAGAAATTGAGCGTGCTCATGCAAACTTTCCTCTTCAGTAATGGGACCCGTGCTTGCTTCAGGCGAGAAAACAGAGAGAGTCGAGATATACTGGACCGTCTTTGCTCTGCCACAGCACGCAAGTCTGAGGATTTCCTGCGTCCCAAGCACATTTGTATTTTTCAATGTATGATACGGGTAGACGAAGTTCACTTCCGCGCCGCTATGGTAGATCACTTCTATCTTCTCTGCCAGTGCCAGGAACTCCTGCTCTGACCACCCCAGACGAGGCTGAGACAGGCTTCCAATCACTGGGATGATACGTTCGGCGGCCTCTGGAGTCCAGAGTGAATAGGAGGCCAGCGCATTTTGCAGCTTTTTCTCTCCCTCACAGACATCTTGTGCGCGTACCAGGCAGTAGATATGCGCTGATGTTTGCTGAAGAAGCTCGTGGAGTAAAAAGGCTCCCAGAAAGCCTGTTGCTCCCGTTAAAAAAACATGCTCTGGTTCAGTCACCTCTCTCAAAGAGGGCGCTTCAGGAACAATCGCGGGATCCAGAACGGCCTCTTTGTTTAAATCAAGAGTGTCGATTAGCGCGCTTCGAGGAATAGGGCCAGTCTGGCGGCTGGCTTCGAGAGCCCGTTCAACTCCCGCAATGGTGGGAGCTGTAAAGAAATCCCGCAGAGGGAGATTCACCTGGAACGCGTCGCGCACCCGGAAGATAAACTGGGTTGCCAGGAGAGAATGGCCGCCGAGTTCAAAAAAGCTATCGTGGATACCTACTCGCTCCAGGCCGAGCAAATCAATCCAGATGTTCGCGAGCGCCTCCTGAGTCGCATTGCCAGGTGGTACGAAGTTCTCGTCCAGCTCTGGACGAAATTCGGGTGCCGGAAGCGATCTTACATCTATTTTCCCGTTATGCGTCAGAGGCAGAGCTTCTAACACGAGGAAAGCCGAGGGGATCATATACTGAGGTATTCTTTGCTTCAAGAAATCTCGCAGCTCATTGGGAGAGAGCGTTTCTCCTTTAGTCGGAACAACATACGCCACCAGGATTTTCTGCCTCTGTCCATTCTCGCGCGCTAGAGTAATGGATTCCCGCACGGTGGGATAACTTCTGATCTGCGCATCAATCTCTCCTAATTCGATGCGAATTCCGCGAATCTTCACCTGGTGATCTACTCTGCCGAGGATTTCTAGAGATCCATCCGGCAGCCACCTGGCGCGATCTCCTGTACTATAGATTCTTTCACCTGGCACGTAGGGATTGGGAAGAAACTTTTCTGCTGTCAGCTCTGGCCTGTTCAGGAGATTGCGTGCCAGACAGTGCCCGGCGGCAAATAATTCTCCCGCCAGACCTGGTGGTTGTAAATTGCCAGACGCATCCAGAACGTATAAGCGAACATTGCTGATAGGTTTCCCAACAGGGGCCTTCTCCTGAGTAAACAGTTCCTCGCGGCTGACTCGATGGCTTGTCAGGATATCTGAGCACTCCGTTGGACCATACATATGAGCGATGGTGCAGGAGCAATACTGGCTGGCGAACCACGGCCTTAACCTGGGTAAAACAATCGCTTCTCCGCCCAGACCAACGTACTTCAGGCTTGCCAGGCTACGATACCCATCCTCTTTGGCAAGCTCTAGAATGGGATGAAAGAGGCTTGGAGTACTGTTGATGACCGTCACCTGCTGATCTCGTATGGTATGGAACAACACCACAGCATCATAGGGGACAGCATCTCCCAGAACAGCCTGTCCGCCAACCAGCAGAGGTGAAACAATATTTTTGAAAGCCGCATCAAAGCTGAACGGCAACATAACCAGCACTCTTGATGTTTGTGTGATCGGACAGAAGGCACTGTACCAGAGGCACAGATTGAGGAAGCCCCGCCTGACAATAACGGTTCCCTTTGGTTTGCCCGTAGAACCTGATGTATAGATTATAGCAACCGTCGTCTCAAGATCTGCCCGGCTCTCCAGGTTTGTTACAGGCTCCTGTGCAATCGTTTCCCAATCTGTATCCAGATATACCAATCTGGTTGCCGTATCGGGTATACGCTGCGTGAGCGACTGACGAGTAAGTAAAATCGGCATCTGAGTGTCACCGAGCAGAAAGGCCAGTCTCTCCTGTGGATAGGTTGGGTCGAGTGGAACATACGCCCCCCCGGCTTTCAAAATACCGAACAGGGCAACTACCATTTCTATGGAACGTTCCAGGCATATTCCTACAGGAACCTCAGCGCCCACTCCTCGCTTGCGTAAGTAATGGGCTAACTGATTGGCCCGCCGGTTCAGTTCGCCGTATGTCACCTGTTCATCCTTAAAATGCAGGGCAATAGCGTCTGGCGTGCGCTCCACCTGTTCCTCGAACAACTGATGAATGTCCTTATCCTGTCGATAATCGACAGCCGTATTATTCCATTCTACGAGCAATTGCTGCTGTTCAGCAGCAGTTATAAACGATAGGCGCGAGATGCGCTGTTCTGGCTGAGCAGCAATGCTGGTAAGGAGAGTCCTCAAGTGGTCTGAAAAGCGCTCAATCATCGAAGAAGAGAAGAGATCGGTATTATATTCTAGCTGCCCGATTAACTGATTCTCCATTTCGAGGAATGTCAGGCTCATATCAAATTTTGAGGTGCCACTATGAATCTGGACAGGCTCCAGAGTAAGTTCAGACAATGTCGGAGGAGTCAACGGTAGATGTTGAAATGCAACACGAAAGAGAGGGGAGTGATTGAGGCCGCGAGCCGGATGAAGCGTTTCTACCAGGCGATGAAAAGGAATATCCTGGTGAGCGTAGGCTTCAAGGCATGTCTGGCGTACCCGCATCAAGAGTTCCAGAAAAGTGGGATCGCCCGACAGATCTGTACGGAGAACAAGCGTATTGACGAAAAAGCCTACAAGCCCGGCGAGGGCCGGATGTGAACGCCCGGCGGTTGGTGATCCAATAACTATGTCATCCTGCCCCGTATAACGAAACAAGAGAATAGAAAGACCAGCGAGGAGGGTCATGAAAAGCGTCACTCCTCTCTGCCGGGAAAGCGCTTTCAAGTCCTCCGTCAGGGCCCGGGACACCACGAATTCGTGGGAAGAGCCGTGCAGCGTCCGTGCTTGCTCGCGTGACCGATCTGTAGGGAGATCCAGGCTATCAGGCAGATGCTCCAGTTGCCGACGCCAGTAGGCCAGTTGTTCCTCCAGTACCTCATTCTGCAGGTGGGTACGTTGCCAGATGGCGTAGTCCGCGTATTGGATGGGAAGCGGCGCGAGAGGCAACGCGCTATTCGTAGAGTAGGCCCTATAGAGTTGTTCCAGCTCCCCGATAAGAACAGCAAAAGACCAGCCATCCGAGACAATGTGGTGAATGTTCAGGACCAGCGTATGCTCTGTCTGGCTAAGCCGGAAGAGAATGATGCGAATGAGTGGACCCCGGCTCAAGTCGAACGGCCGCTGTGCTTCTGCAGAGACGAGGGTACGAAGCTTGCTTTCTCGCTCGTCTGCGGGAAGCGCCTGGAGATCAACCAGGGGTAAATCGAACTGTGTTGGAGGAGCAATAACCTGTACAGGGTAATCCTCGTTGGTCGTAAATACCGTGCGCAGTGCCTCATGACGCTGAATAAGCGTGCAAAGACTACGCGTGAGCGCGGAAACGCGCAGGTGCCCTTTTAGACGTATGGCGGTAGGCACATTGTAGCAGGGATTATTTGGCTCCAGTTGGTCGAGAAACCACAAACGTTCCTGTCCAAAAGAGAGGGGAATATCCCGGTCACGCGGAAGTGGTGACGGAGGGAGAGGCGGCAGCGAAGTGTGCCGAACGTTTTGCAGAAAAGCAAGTATTTCTGCTTTACGTTCAGCTAGCTCTGCTCGTAGCGCCGGAGTAAGTACGCCTTTGGGCGCTTTACATTGGAGTTGCTCTCCTGCGACCTGTACGTTTATACCAAGACTACGTAAATGCTGTAAGAAATCAAGCGTCGTCATATGCCCAGTCCTCTATTCAACGATCAACCTCGCCCAGGACAATATCCAGGCTACCTATTATGGCTATTGCATCGCTTACCTTATGACCATGTAATAAATCTGGTAGAATCTGTAAATTGACGAAAGATGGACCGCGAAGCTTAGCCCTCCAGGGATATTCGCTTCCATCGGCAATGAGATAGACGCCCAGCTCTCCCTTACTGCTTTCGGTTGCAAAATAGGTCTCCCCGCGAGGGGGTCGCAAAGCAATAGGCGTGCGAGTGCAGATTGGACCGCCTGGCATCGCGTCAAGTGCGACGCGACAGAGGCGAATGCTCTCCCAAATTTCCTGGAAGCGGATCATGTAACGGGCGTAACAATCACCCTCCCAGCGTACCTGCACGTTGACAGGTACCTCGCGATAGGCCATATAAGGGCGGTTGGCGCGCAGATCCCAATTGATGCCGCTGGCCCGGAGCATCGGGCCTGTTAGTCCATAGGCCAGCGCTCGTTGGGGATCAATATATCCCACCCCTTGAGAGCGCGATTGGAAAATCTCGTTTTCAACGACCAGCTGTTGTACTTCAGCCATGTGCTTTTCAAGCTCATCGAGATAGGTCTCGCAGGTGTGCAACCAGCCCTTAGGAAAATCATGAAGGACTCCCCCAACCCGTATATAGTTGACATTGAAGCGGCTCCCTCCGAGGGCCTCAAAGAGAGAAAGGATCCCTTCTCGATCTCGAAATCCCCACACAAGAGGCGTCACAGCTCCCAGATCCATGAGATACGTACTGGTAGCCACAAGATGGCTGGCTATGCGCTGCATCTCACCTGTCAACAGGCGTATGTACTGAGCACGCCTGGGTGGCTCTATGCCCATGAGTTGCTCAACTGCCCCGGCGTATGTAATCTCATTAAGCATGGGGGAAAGGTAGTCCGCATTGTCCATATAACGAATGCCGCCCATAATCGGGCGGTTTTCGAGAATCTTCTCAATGCCTCTATGGAGATAGCCTATGATTGGCGTGCAAGCGGTTATTGTTTCTCCCTCTAACGTCAATACCAGGCGCAACACACCATGGGTACTTGGATGTTGAGGCCCCATGTTAAGAAGCATTTCCTGGGAAGAAATCTGTTCAGGAGGTGTAACCGCGAGAGATGTGGCGGCCTGTTGATCCCTGTTCGTCATGATCCTTCACCTGAGAATAGAGGAGCTTGTTCATTCTCCAACGAAGACGCTTCGATTTCTCCAACCTCGCGTAGATACTTCATCAGATCTTGCGAAATCGCGTGTAAAAGGGCTAACCGTGCGTTCTGGAGAAAGAAGTGATTGCCAGGAAACATACGTAGATGGAAAGCCTGCGACGTCTGATCGTCCCAGGCTTTTAGTTCCTCATAGCTCACCTCACTATCCTCTCGTCCCCCAAAAGCAGAGATTGGGCAGTCGAGGCGACTTCCTGGCGTATACGTGTATGTTTCAAACACAGTGAGATCTGCTTGCAAGAGGGGAACAAGAAGTTGCATCAACTCTGCATTTTGCAGGACTGCTTCGGGAGTGCCCTGAAATTCTCGTATTCTCTTCAGAAACTCAGCAGGAGGAAGGTTATAGACAAGCGGGTGTGGGTTCGGCAGTTGAGGCGCCCGGCATCCTGAAACAAACAGGAAAGCTGGATTGAAATCAGTATGTATGCAAAGGTAACGAGCTAATTCGAAGGCAATGAGGCCGCCCATGCTGTGCCCAAAAAAAGCGAATGGTAGGGGCCTCAAATAAGACCCGATTGCCCTCGTCAGCGCTTGAACGATCTCCTGCATGCTGGTAAAAGGTGTTTCCCGCAGCCGATTTTCACGCCCTGGAAGCTGAATTGCACAGACCTCCACTTCCTGGGGAAAATGGGCCGCCCATGTACGAAAAACAGAGGCACCGCCTCCGGCATAGGGAATACAGAATAGACGTAAACGGGCCTGTCTCTTTGGTTGCGGACAAACGATCCAGGGGTTATCTGCTGACATAACCGCTATAAAGCTTCTCTCATTTATTTTTTTAGCTGGTTCTTTTCTTAAGAGCTAATCTACGAAAATTGTACTGTTGGAAATATCTTTTGTCAAGACTCATCTCCTGTTTCTTAAGGATAAGCCGAGTATTTGATTTTTCTTAGATAAGATAGTGTGGTTGTAGTACAAAATTGGCCAGGTAACGATACATAATGCATTTGACTTTTATTGGATAGGGTAGTATGTTGTAGTGCAAAACCTGCTAAGTCACGATATCTGATAAGGAGCGACCGATGTCTACCGATGGAATAGCGCCCATAGCGTGGCATGAATCAGAGGATTTTCCGCCAAAGCCAGGCAATACCCCTCTGTGTGCTATTGCCCTGAAACTGGAAGAGACAACCCACGTTGTCCATCTGAAAATGGAAAGTATGAATCCTACAGGTTCGGTAAAGGATCGTACAGGCTATGGGCTGGTTCTTGATCTGGAAAAACGTGGGCATATAGAACGCGGCGGGATCCTCATAGAATCAACGTCGGGAAATCTGGGGGTGGCGCTGGCCTTTCTTTGTGCCCAGCGTCACTACCGCTTTATTGCAGTAGTCGATCCTAAGACAACCACAGAGAATCTCACCCGTATGCGAGAATTGGGAGCATGTATTGAAATGGTGGAACACCCCGATGAAACAGGCGGCTACCTGTTCTCCCGTCTGGAGCGTGTGCAGACGCTCCTGCGGCGATATCCTCATGCTGTATGGACAAATCAATATGAGAATCTGGCAAACCCGCTCATCCACTATCAGACCACTGCACCGGAGATCTACGCTCAAATGCACGGTCGCGTGGATGCTATTTTTGTCGCTGTCTCGACTGGCGGGACACTGGCTGGAATTGCGCGTTACTTCCGCGAAGTGAGTCCTGCCACGCGCATCATTGCCGTAGATGCCAGAGGCTCTGTCGTTTTTGGTGGGGCGCCAGGTCCCCGCAAGCTTACCGGTATTGGCTCCTCGCGACCTTCTAGCTTTCTTTCCGCCGACCTGTATGATGCTTTCCTGCTTGTGACAGATGAAGAAGCTTTTGTGTTCTGCCGCTGGTTAGAAAAGTTGACAGATCTCAAAGTAGGAGGGTCCAGCGGAGCAACGCTGGCGGCCTGTGCTCGCTATCTTGCCAACCATCCGCAAACTCGCCATGTTGTGTGTATGTGTGCGGACCGTGGAGAGCACTATGCCTCATCGATTTATTCTGACCTCTGGCTTCAGAAACAGGGCCTGAAACTGACCGGCGACCGTCTTGGGCCGGTCCATTCAATCACTTTACTCAAGAAAGGCGTGCCTTGATGCCCTGCTTTGTGATTGCTCCCTCTCGAAAACTCGCTCAGTTAGCAACGGTGTATGCTCAGCGTATAGATCACGAAAGGAGAAAACGATACTTACGGCGTATTTGGCGGCGGCGCTGGCGGAAGCGTTGCAAGCCACGCGCGCGCCTCCTTTAGCGCCAGTTCGTTGATTCCTGGGGCAAGGGCCATGCAGGCTTGGAGAGATCGGCCATGCGCAATTATCAACGCCTCGCCTGTCTGCAAGCCGCGGACCCGGTCGGGATGTATCTCTGGCTCCTCGTTTTCGCTGATCATTCCTCTATCGGTCACATCATACTTAAGCGGGCCGCCAAACTGATAGGCGTGTTGCACCTGCTTGAGCGTGCCTGCTCGTCTGGCCAATCGCTCCGGCGCGGCTGTACAATGCACCAGTAGCCAGTTTGCCACGTCAAGAATGCGCTCGGCGTCTTGCTCTGGCCCTAGGCTCGCGTAAGACTGGCTGGCAAGAATTACCGCGCAATCATGCGAGCGCAGGCGTTCAATCAGATTCGCGGTGTCTGCCCCATTCATCATCAGGGTGCTATATTCATCAATGATGAGCAGATCATGCCCTGGCCGCTTGCGCGTAGTGGCGTAATGGGCAAAGTCTTCAACCAGATATCGCCCCAGGCTGGCCGCCTCTTCTCTCAGGCTCAAGCTGTCGAGCGAGATATAGCCAGCATCAGTGTTCTCCCAACTCCACCCGGCGTCAAGTTTGCCTGCCAGGGCTTCAAAAAACGCTCGATAGCGCAATTCAATGCCCGTCAGATCGCGCGGCGCAAGATTGGCTCGCGCCTTTAAGGGGTCATCGAACCGGCGAAAAAAAGCCTGGCTGTTGCGCGGGGGACCGGCCTGATCGCCGCATAGAAGAGAAAGCACGCGCCTGGTAGCTGTACGATAGTATGGCTCACTGAAGTTCTCGACCGCCATGAGCCGATTTAACAGCGCATTCCCATCGCCCTGCCAACCATTAAATGCCTCGTGCGGAAACAGGCGGGGATTCCGCCCGGCCTGGCGCATGATTGCCACGAAAGAGATAGCCGTGTTGTAGTCCCCTTTCGCGTCCAGATAATACACTCGATAGCCATACACGGTGGCTGCCACATAGGCCAGGCGTAACAAGCTCATGGTTTTTCCACTCCCGCTCCTGCCAATGACAATGCCCTGCATGGCTAATTCTGCCTGGGGCAGCACTGCCCACGGCCCATGACCCCAGGGCAACGTTCCCATGATGGCCGCGCCTATGACGGCGTGCCCTCCGCTCTGTGCAGGAGCCTGCATGACGGCCATGTATGCGTGGCTCCGTAATTGTCCCTCCTGGGCGGCTACCTGGCGCTGCGCCTCTTCAAGCATCGCGCGTGGTTCCTTTTTCGTGCTGCGGGCAACGAGTAGCACAATGAGGATAATGATCGGCCCAAAAAGCAGTAGCCCAAAAAGAGTAATCAACGCACCGACGGCCAACTCTGGCGAGGTAGAGCCGCCAAAAGTTGGCGTGCTAAAAAAAATACATGTGAGAAGAATAACCAACAGGAGCCAGCATACAACAAACACATTGACAATAATGCGCGGCGTGGTGTTCCTGATCTCCGGCCGCCTGATCACACCAGGAGCACTCAGGGGCTGAAACTGGCCTTGTTGTTTCTGTTTAGGCATACAGGGATTCCTTTCCTGCTTTTTCACGCGAAGAAAGAACATGACACAAATTTTGTATTTTCGCTTAGTATAGAACAGAAACTGGCCTGGTGTAAAGGTCGGCATATGTGTGTATACTCGGATCGGAACGCTTTCTCAGTGGCCTGTGGAGTATCCCTGTGTTGACTGTATCAGACGCACGAGACGCAGAGCCACATCCCCGGCCTGTCCGACGAGGGAAAGGCAATATTCCCTTTAAGAAGACGCACATGAGAGGGCATCAATCAAATCTGCTCGATCCTGCAGCCGGGACAACGAAAGGATAACTGGCTTGCTCTTTACGCCTGGCTCAGGAACCCAGGAACATGCCTGGGCGTATATAGATGCGAGGAAGAGAAAAAACTGAGAGGAGAAACATGTATGGTCTCTCGCCAGGAACGCCTTGCTGCTCTCCAACGGCAGGTTGAACGCCTCGAACGGCGCAAGCTCGCGCTCGGTTCCGCCAGCCAGCGCTATTGGAGGCTCAAATTGCTGCTCTTTCTGGGTGGCACTGTGCTTGTCATCGTTACCTTGCTCCCGGCTCGCTGGCCAGGGCTGCTTGTTCTGCTGCTGGGCCTGGGGGCGTTTGCCGTCCTCTCGTTTTTTCACAGCAAGGTGGATGCCAGCTACGTCAGGCACACCGTGTTTCTCCGTTTCAAGCACACGCAACTCGCACGCATGCGCCTGGATTGGGCTGCTCTCCCGCCTCCGCTGGCAAGCGAGGAGGCCGACCATCCTTTTGAGATCGATCTGGATATAACAGGCGAGCATTCGCTGCATCGTTTGCTCAACACGGCAGTCTCGCACGAGGGGAGCCAGCGGCTGCGCCAATGGCTGCTCCACCCGGCTCTCGATCTGAGTGTGATCCGGCGTCGCCAGACCTTTGTCCAGGAATTACTGCCTCTCACCGGCTTCCGCGACAAACTGCTGCTCCACTCGCTGCACGCGACGCGTTACACCCAGGATCAGTACGATGAGCGTGCTCTGCTGGCCTGGCTGCACGGCGAGAAACACGAGCCTCTGCCGCGGTCTCTGCTCGTGGTACCCACCCTGGCCTGCGCTGTCACCATCCTGTTGATCGCGCTCTTCTTTGTTCACGTGGTGCAGCCCTGGGCCTGCGTGTTCCCTGTGCTTTTTTCCGCTCTCTGGTTTCTGGCGACGAAGAAGCGCTTTGACTGGCTGAATGAGGAAGCGGCGACCCTGGACGTAGCTTTTGAGCAAGTGAGCGGTATCCTGGCGTTTCTGGAGATGTATCCCTACCGACGTAATTCGCAGCTCAAAAAGCTCTGTGCGCCCTTTTTCACCGGTCGACGGCCTTCTGAGTTGCTCCACAGATTTGCGCGTCTGGCCAGGCGTGCCGCGCTGACGCGTAATCCCGAGGTCCAGCTTGTTGTCAACGCCTTGTTTCCATTGGATGCTTACACCGCCTACCAGTTGAGCCAGTCTAAAACTCAGATCCTGCAATGCCTGCCTGGATGGCTGGACGCCTGGTTTGAACTGGAAGCGCTCTGCTCGCTGGCCAACTTTGCTTACCTCCATCCTGGCTATACCTTTCCCCTGCTTGTCCCAGGCGACAGCGAGAAGCAGCCGCCGGTTTTTGTCGCTCAGGCTCTGGGCCATCCCCTGATCCCGGCGGAGCACAAAGTCGTCAATGATTTCGCGTTCTCCACGCGCAATGAAATAGTGCTGCTCACCGGCTCGAACATGTCCGGCAAAAGCACCTTCTTGCGCACCCTGGGTATCAATCTCTGCCTGGCCTATGCAGGCGCACCGGTCAATGCGGCCAGTCTGCGTACCTCGTTGTTTGACCTGTACGCCTGCATCAAGATCAGTGACTCCCTGACAGATGGATACTCCTATTTCTACGCCGAAGTGCGCCGCCTGCGTGGACTTCTGGAGAAGCTGCAAACAGGCGTGTCGCAGCCTGTTTTCTTTCTGATTGATGAGATCTTCAAAGGCACCAATAACGAGGAGCGCCTGATCGGGAGTTCAGCGTATATTCACGCGCTGGTCGGCCAGAATTGCGTCGGGGTGATCTCGACCCACGATCTGGAACTGGTAAAACTGGCTGATGGGTTGCCTATGCTCAAAAACTATCATTTTCGCGAGGAGGTAC
>DATGKW010000063.1:0-27439 GCA_035294465.1 Ktedonobacteraceae bacterium
GTCAATGCCGTTGATAATCACTGTAAAGCCAGCGCGTTGCAGTTCCAGAAGCCCTTCGATGGCTTCAAAAGGCGTTTGCTCCATGCATAACTGTATCTCGTCAATACAGATAACTTCTGAGGTTGCAAGGGTAATGCCTCTGTGTGCAAGCTGATCTGTCATCTGGCGTAAGCTGTTGGAGCGCAGGATCAGAGCCGGCGTTTTCTCCTCAAGGGATGCTCTGCTTATCACGAAGCCCGTATCAGGCGTGTCACCTTTCTGGCTCTCGTCGCCAACTCCGTTTTGCGGAAGGATGAAGAGCGTCGGGTGCCCCTGCCGTTGCAGGTAATGGGCAAAGAAGGTCATATTCTTCGTTTTTTCCGTTTGCATGCTTTCAGCATGAATAAGAAATACCGGAGTTATGCCCTGGGATCTTACTGCGTGATAAGCCCGCCTTAACTGCCGTTGTAATTCTGGAAGGGATGGCGTTACCAGCATATCTAAAGTGTTGGCCTGTTCACAGATAAGATAGAGCGGGTGTTTGGGAACATCAAGGCTATAGGGGTCGTGATGTTCCCACGGCTGCTCAACTGGATTTGCCATGGTAGAGTGTTCTTTCCGGGAGATGTGATTAGATAGAGAAAAACTTGGCTCGAAATCGCTCAGGCAAAAGGAGAATCCGGAGTGGCCTCGCCTACCTTCATGTTCTCACTGGCAATCATCTGATTGGGTTTTTTAGCCATAGACGCCCCTTACCTCGTTTCGCTTTTTCTTTTGCTGCATCATATTATAAAAGAGTCGTCAAGACGACGGGGATATGGACATGTGATATAGTAGTGCAAAGACTCCAAAAATAAGGAGGGCGGCATGGCTACTCTGGACCAGGAAGGGGCGGAACTTCTTCCTCCGCAGTCTTCCGCAATTGATCGTCCCCGTGTTCGCTGGACACAGATTCTTGCCATCAGCATTTTTGCCTTCGCGTTTAATTTTCACTGGGGAGCCCTTAGTACGATTATTCTACCCAGCCAGGTCTTCAAGATCGTGGGTCGCCTCCAGGAAGGAGCAGCTCTGGCTTTCGTGCTCGTGCCGGGCGCCTTTATCTCGCTTATGGCTAATCCATTCTTCGGATGGCTGAGCGACCGCACGCAGGGCCGGCTCGCTGCCTGGGGGCGCCGCCGGCCCTATATCCTTTTTGGCACCCTTCTCAATGTCGCGGTGCTGATCTGGATGGCTTCCGCGCGCGATATCCCGTCGCTTGCTATCGGGTATGCCTTGATACAACTCTTCAGCAACGCGGCCCAGGCTCCGTTTCACGCGCTGTTGCCCGATATTGTGCCCACTGAGCAGCGCGGCCTGACCTCCGGGACACTTGGGCTTCTGGGCACCTGCGGCACAATTAGCGGGGTGCTTATTGCCGGAATTTTCGTCAATTCCTCGAAACCTCTTGCCGCATATCAGCAGGGTTTATGGATTACCTACGGCATGATTATGCTTGTGATGATTACGTTGATGCTGGTCACGATCTTCTCCGTTCACGACCGAGCAGGTACGGTCACACACGATGGTTTTACAGGCGAGAGGCAGGACGGAAGATCTGGCGAGCAGCGCGCGTGGTTCTCCTGGCTCTCGCGCCGAATGTTAATCACTATTGGGGGAACGCTGGCCGTGATCTTGCTGGTCTGGGGCATAATGACGCTCTGGAATGCTGAGAATATCGCCGGTATCCAGATCGATGGTTCTCTTGAGCAGGTTATTCTGGAGGTACTGGCCACCGTAGGCATTCTGCGCCTGTTCGACTTCAACCCGCGCCGTGACCCTGATTTTGCCTGGGTGCTGGCGACACGCCTGGTCATGATGCTTGGTATCTATTCTATCCAGACATTTCTTCAATACTATATGCGCGATGCTGTTGGCGTGTCCGATCCCGAAGCAGCTACGACTCAATTTGTCATCATCGTTTCTATAGCTTCTATCGGCAGTGCTTTCGCGGTCGGCTGGCTTTCAGATCATTTCGGACGCAAGCGTATGGTCTATATCTCCGGCTTTGCGATGGCGCTGGTGGGCCTGGTTTTTGTCATCACCCACTCGTTTGTTCTCGTGCTTGCTGCCGGTGCGCTCTTTGGCCTGGGCTACGGCGCTTATCTGAGCGTTGACTGGGCGCTGGTGGCCGATGTATTGCCGTCGCATAGGAACTTTGCCCGCGATATGGGCGTCTGGAACGTCGCTTCCTCGCTGCCGCAGGTTATTGCTCCCGTGCTGGGCGGGCCGATCATCGATGCGTTTAACCGCGCGGGCCATTCGGTGCAAGGGTATCAGGTACTCTTTAGCATGGCGATCATTTACTGCATCGTTGGTACTGTTACAGTGCGCTTTATTCGCGGGGTGAAAAGCTAGAAGAGAAGGTTGAGATGGGCCTGCTTTATCTCAGGCCCATCTCCTCACGCAGAGTTTTGAAAAGGTCGGGTCGGTTGGTAAAGAGGCCGTCCGCGCCCAGTTCAAGCAACTCTTTCATCTCGGCCAGATCATCAATTGTCCAGTAATAGACCTCCATTCCCAGACGATGCGCTCCCTCGATGAGTTTGCGATCCTTGAGATTGAAGCCGGATCTGGTCGGGGGGATCTCCAGCACATGCGATTTGCGGCGGTAAAGGGCTGGCAAATTAAGCTTATGCGCGAGCACGAATTGTTTGATCTCTGCCCTGCTTGCGCCTGTCACGACTTGCCCGCCCGTCAGCTGGTTGAAGCGCTTCATAATCTCCTGCTCGAAAGAGGCCACGATCACGCGCTTTTCCATATGGTATTTGCGTATCAGTGCCCAAAGTTTCTCTTCAATCTGGGATGGTCCATTTTTAGGATAGGTATCCTTGATCTCAAAATGCAAATAATATTTATCGGCGTATTTGCTGAAAAGCTCTTCTACTGTCGGGATTCTGACGCCCTTGCCCCGATAACTGTAGTTGCCCGCCAGATCCTGGAAGTTGTAACCGGCGTCAAGCTGTTGCAATTCTTCCAGCGTATATGAATCGACGCGCCCGTGCCCGTTGGTTGTGCGATCCACCGTCTCATCGTGTATTCCCACCAGGTGACCATCCTTTGTCATATGTATATCCATGTCGAAGAAATCGCTGCCGCCGATTTCGTCAGCCCTGTCGAATGCAGCCATCGTATTGCACGGAGCCAGCAACTCTCCTCCCTGGTGAGTGAGCATCAAAGGTCTTTTCAGTTCGGGAAATATTCTCGCGTCTTTCACTCTGTTTCCTCATTAACTATTTTGTGTACCTCTGGGCATCTGTCAAGATCAGGCTGGTAATAAAGAGATAGGCGGAGATTAATCTCGCTTTCCTGTAATGCCCCAGATTAGCTGTTTTAGGGGAACTGGCTCGTGCTTGCGAAAATCGACCCAGGTCATCCCTCTAAGAAAAAGGGGAAGCTTTGGCTCTGCCGAGGCATTTTCGAGCAATACGGGTATGACCGGACATCCCCTGTTAGCAAATTCACGCAAGAGCGCTTCTATCTCAAGCTGTTGCCACGGTCCTACCCCATCTTTGCCAACAAATACAACTGCTGATTTGATTTGCTCTATCTGCTCCTCTAAAAGGCGCTGCCAGGGGAATCCTGGTCGCGCCTCCCATTCGTCGAGCCAGGGTAAGATACCTCGTTTCTTCAACAGCTCTGCAATCTTCTTGACTTCTGGTTTGTCTTTGTCATTATGGCATAAAAACACGTCGAAATTTCCTGCGGCAATTTTCTCCTGAAGGAGCAAGCTCGCTGTTTGCGTTTCTTCAGTTTTTCGAGTGAGTAACCTGCTAACTACCTCCTGGATACCTTGAACCACGTCGGAGAATGCAGCATCGCTATTGCGCCAGGTACTGATTGGTTTTGCATCCTCTGGTAAAGCTTGAAGCTTGCCAAAAGGTGCTCCCTGCCAGGAAACCGGCCGTATAATGATGGGGATGATTTCCACCTCACCGCGCGAAGCTCGTTCAAGCGCCCGCATCATCTCGACGCCATAAGCGTAATCAGAAGCCATGAACGCTGCACTTACCAGCAACACGATAATATCGGCGGTGTCCAGGTGCGAATCTATCTCGTGCTCCCAGTCATCTCCTGGCTTAATCTCTCGATCAGACCATATGCTGACCCATCCCAACCGCTTCAAAGTCGCTAAGTGAACAATAAGTCTATCAAGATAGTACCTGTCTTCCTGGGCATAACTGATGAAAATTTTTATAGGGTTCGCTGGTTCTCCCGCCATTAGCTCTCTCCATCAGGCTCGATTGCTTTGGTTTTTCACAATACAATATCGAATTGCCATCCTAAATATCGAAAATTCGCTAAAGCGCTCAAATATTACCATAGATAAATGTTAGAGGCAATGGAGAGTATTTTCGCCGCTTCTCCCAAAAACGAGCTCCTTTCGCCAGCCTCTTAATTGTTGGTGGGACTCATCTTTGCGCGGTTTTGTAGAAGGGTGAAGAACGAGCCGGTCAGACCCTGTGAAAGAGGCGCTGGTAGTGTTCTCCCACAATCTCTGCTGGAAAGATGTGCAGCAGCGCAATGACGGCCAGGGCGAAAGCGACCCAGTCAAAACCGATGTCCAGGGGAACGCCCAGAATGGTGCCCAGGAGCGGCAGTACGATACTCAGGAACGTTTCGTCAAGGATGTCGGGAAAGAGCAAAATGATGAGCAGACCCAGAACCAGGCCGAAGAAAAGCACTTTGCGAAAAATGGAGATACGGCGATCTCTACTGAGAGCGCCGATCAGCCGGCCCGTTTTGATGGCGTGAAAGAAGATATCTCTGCCTTTGGGCCGACTCACTTTGTGTGAGACTGCGCGGTTGGCCGTTTGAGTTGTTCGCTGCGTCATAAGAAAAGGTTCCTCCTGATAAAGCATCCGCTGTGTGTAATACGCGGGAGAGAGAAATCTGGTTGCGGAGCTAGACCGCTTGAAGTCTTCCGCTCTTTTCGCTATACTCCTATTAATGAAAAAACTTTTTTTATTAATTATAAGGAGAACTCTATGGCATCACTTGAACGTGCGCTTCCACAGGCGACTGCGGTGGTTGGAGCGCCTGCAAAAGGATCTGGCGATCTGGCTCGCTTGCGCCTCGTGACCGGCTTGAGCTTGATTCTCATCACGATGATCGGTCTGCTGGGCGCAGACTGGGATATCCAGTGGCATGCTGTCATTGGGCGAGATCGCACTTTTACGCCTCCCCACGACCTGATTCTCATCGGCATTGGGCTTTCAGGGATTGTAGCCCTGGTCAGCATTCTGATTGAGACGCGACTGACGCGGCGGTATCCTGACCTACAAGCATATAGCACCGAGTTTCTTGACATTCTGCACAGTTCGCTCGGTTTGTATCTGGTAGGCTTCGGAGCGGTGTGTTCGGCAGTAGCTTTTCCACTGGATACCTACTGGCACTCGCTCTATGGTATCGATATCTCTCTGTGGGCTCCATTCCATACTATGATCTATATGGGTGGTGTGCTCAGTAGTATTGGAGTGATCTACCTGTTGCTCTCGGCAGCCCATCTCGCTGAGATGCAGCAAGAGCGCTGGACTGCGAGGCTTAGCTATGCAAGCCTGATTGTAGCTCTGGGGATCTTGCTCTCCAAGTTCAGTACCTTCCTGACGCCAGCTCTGAAAGGATACCAGCTACACCTTGGCTTCCTCACGCTGAACTTCTTTCCCATTCTGCTGGCGGCTACCGCTGTGTTCGTCTGCGTGCTGACTGTGCGGCTGGTACCCTGGACGGGAGCCGCCAGTATGGTAGTCATTGTTTTTCTGCTCATCTTTCTGCTGGTAAGCGCGTTTGTGCCCCCGATGATGACACTGCTGGTGCAGGCCGAACACGAGACCTATCTGGCGCGGGCCAGCCGCATTGGCTCAACTATCGTTCCCTTATCAGGGCAAACGCCCGTGCTGCTGCTGCTGACGCTGAGCCTCGATGCGGTTGTCTGGTTAGGGAGGCGCGGAAGGTGGGCGCTCACGAAGCGTCATACATGGGAGCTTATCGTTACCCTGGTCAGCATCTTTCTGATAGCCGGGTTCATTCTGATTCAGCTTGATGTAAGCGGGCGAGCGGTGCGAGGAGGCGGGGGAGGCATGGGCAGATTCGCGTTGAGCCTGCTACTCTCGCTCCTCTTGACAATTCCCGGAAGTTTGCTGGGAAATTGGGTAGCGCGCTCCATTAGTCAGACTGTGCAAGCGTTACGGAGGTAAGGTGGTGCGTAAAGCTATTCAACTTGTCCTGTGCCTGTGCGCGGTAGTTTCCCTGGTCGTGACCGGAATCGCTTTCTATCAGATCGTGCTGGCCTCGACCATTCACGGCGCACCGGTGCGCTTCGTTAAGGTGCAGGCAGGACCCTATCCCCTCACACTCTCGCTGTATAGTGACTCCATCCAGGCCGGTGACGTTATTCCATTCGATATCGCTGTTGCGCCAGGCGCGCGAAGGCCGCTTACCTATCAGGTGACGGCCAGCCCCGGTTCTGGGGTGCCGGCCTCGCTGGCTCAGGGCGATGTCAATACGCAGCAAAGCGCTCCCTATGGCGTGCCAGGCAGTATTACACTGGTAACACGCGGGCCGTGGACGCTGCATATTGTTGTCAGTGGACCGGATGGGCGAGGCGAGGCGGCGATCCCGTTGACAGCTGTCACCTTCCCAGCGATCCCGGCGTGGCTGGCCTGGAATATCGGCCTGCTACCCGCCTATGGCTTACTGCTTTTCTGGGTGATGCAAACCCGGCGCAAGGCAGGAGAGCAGCCGGTGAATGAGCAGGCTCAATCATTTGTTCCGGCGACAACAAAGGAGGTCTTATAGATGGCTCGACCAGCCGATCCTCATCGGCGCGAAACGATCTTGCGCGCTGCTACGGAGGTCTTCGCCGAACAGGGCTTTAGTGACGCCCGTCTAGCCGATATCGCTCAACGGGCCGGAATAGTCACAAGCACACTCTATCTCTACTTCCGCTCGAAAGAAGAGATGGTCTCTGCTATTGCGCAAGAGAATCGCCAGCTCTTACTTGACCGTCTGGAGCCGGTGCTGGCGCATCTGCGAGGGGAAGAAGATATGGCTCGATTTGTCGAGGTCGTCCTTGCACATGCAAAGGAGCGCCGCGATCAGATCATTGTCATCAACCTGGAGAGTGGTTTGAGCACCCCCCGCCGGGGGAGGAGAGGCATGGAGCGTGGCTCGCGGATTAAAAAAGGCGTCGAGATTATTCGTCGCCTGGTCGCTGAGGGTGTTCTCTCTCCCTATGATCCCGAACTGGTGATGGAGATGCTCATTCTGGTGACGCGCTGGATCATCAATTACTCTCTACTGATTACCGAGCAAGAAGAGGAGCCATTTAAGCAGTTCTGCGTGCAATGGCTCTCTCGAGCGCTGCTGCTTGCTCGTGGAGACACCGATCCATAACCGGTGTCCCTCCAGGAGACTCGCCGGTCTGGTTGTATCCTTGCTGCAAAGAAGGTACGTAGGGAAATGTTCGCTTGCTTGCACGCGTTCTAGAGGACATGCTACACTTTATAACGAGCAAGACCACAGCAGACAAGAGAGCTTGCCCCTGAATTCTGTTGTTTCGAGGTAGTTGTATGGGTACAAACGCGCGTGTCTCTGAAATGCTGAAGTTTCACTTCGGCAACAAGATATTTTGCACCGATGGACAGGATGGCGTCTTAACGCGAGTCCTTTTTGACGCCGCCACCAGGCGTCTGACACACCTTGCGGTCCGGCAGGGCCGTTTCTTTGGCAAGACTGTCTATCTTCCCTTTGAGCAGGTAACGACGGCGACCGCCGATGGCATCTGGCTCAATAGCACGCTGGCCGAATTGGCGGCTGCTCCAACCGCTGACCCCTCCGGTGCCGAGCTTGATCCTCACACGGTTGTCAAGAACGGGACCGGGAGCGGCTCGCTGGCGCTGGTGGCCGTGCAGCCTGGCAGCGGCGAGCTAGCGTATATTGTCGTGCGTAATTTGCCTGCCGGTCGCAGCACGATGTTGCGCGAACAATATATTGCTAAGCTTGAGAGCGGCCAGATTACTATTACAGCTGATACCGCGCTGCTCATGTCATTGCCTCCCTATCGCTCTGATCGTGTGCTTCAGCAAGAGGTTGAGCAGATCCTCTTCGACCTCGGTTTTTTGCATATCGATCTCAAGGGAATGAGCCTGCGTGTGCTTGATGGTGTCCTCTATATGGATGGGAATATTTCCAGCGCCCTGCGCGGGGAACTGGCGCAGGATCAGGTCGCGGGCGTCGAAGGCTTATTAGAAATAAAAAATAATCTGATCGCAGATGATACTCTGGCGGCGCAGATCGCTCTCGCTCTCGGCCAGGATGAACGCACGCGGGAATTACCCATTGGCGTATATCCCCAACTCGGCGTCGTGCGTCTCAGCGGCTCCGTGCGCAATGCGCAGCAAAAAACCGCTGCCGAAGAGATTGCCAGAAAGTTTGCCGGTGTGCGCGGCGTTATCAATGACTTACTGATCGATCCCTCTGCGGAAATGCTCTATGTTATGAGCGCCCCCGAGGGTGGAGAAACCAGAGATATTGCTCCGGGTAAGTTCATCCGCCACACGAAGTAGAAAAAGAATGGTGTCTGGTCAGAAAAGCAACGTATGCCATTATTTTTTTCTCTTGACAGGGACGAAATTGACGAGTATTATCCATGCAATCATTTTGATTCATAAATCAAAAGGCGGATATATAATTCATGGAAAGTACCGAAAAACTCACTCCGGTCGAACAAGAAGTTCTTCCGCCAGAAGACCATAGCTCAAATTCCGTGAATGGGGGTGTGGCACGTCATATGCCAACACTACGCCGCGAAGTAGCCGCGCAGGCGCTCAAGGAACTCTGGCAAGAGAAAGAGTTTGCCGGAACTCCGCTTATTTTTGCTTCCCCGATGCAGGGGAGAATGCAAGCTGAACATCATCCGCTGCTTCTGAATCAACTCGTCGCTCGGGGCAAGCTACATAAAAAGCCTGCCTTTGGGCAGTTGCAGAGTTGGGAACACCTGGAGGCTCCTGAATATGCCCAGGGTATTGCCGCGACCGGTGAGGTCGGCACACTGCTCAAGGCCGATCTGCTGCGCGGCGCTGAAGCTGGCGATAAACATACTCAGCCATCGGCCCCGTATAGCTGGATCTGCTATACTTTTAGCGCTGGCTGGAAAGCCCTGTCGGTCTTCTTCTACGATAGCGATAGTAGCGATACTCTGGCCCTGGCTGCTATTCCCAATGGGCGGCAGGATGAGTGGCTGGCTTTCCTCAAATGGCTGGATGATCTCCACAATGCTCTCTGGCGCAAAGCTCGCCGTGGCTTTATTGAGATTATTGGCGGCGAGGATGAGCTGGCCGAGGTAATTCGTAAATCATCGTATGATGATCTTGTGCTTCCTGAAGAGACGCTGGCACTGCTGGCAGCGCAGCGGCGCATCTTCGACCCGAAAATTCTGCGTCGCTATGCCTCTTTGCGGGTTCCGCGCCTGCGCAAAGTGCTGTTGATCGGCCCTCCCGGTACCGGTAAAACGACTCTGCTCAAGGCCGAGGGGGCGAACCATGCCAGAAAGGGCGGCCTGGTCTACTATGTCTGTGCTCCCACGCACGCGCGCAGCACAACTTCCTGGCAGCATCTTTCCCATGCTCTCCACCAGGCTGCTGAGAGCAATTTGCCTGCGCTCATTCTGGTGGAAGATTTTGAACTGTTTGTTTCCAATCCAAATGAAATGCAGCTTGTGCTCAATACGCTCGATGGCGTCGCCACACCAGATAATCCTGCAGGCACGCTCTTGCTGGCTACCAGCAATGATCCCGAAAAGATTGATCTGCGCATCCGTGACCGCCCCGGACGCATTGATATCTTGATCGAGATTGGCCTGGTCGAAAACCTCGAACTGTCGCGGCGCTTCCTGAGACATTTCCTTGACTCTGCCTATGACGAGCGAGAGCACGAACCGGTGGCAATGACGCTGCTAAAGCAGCCGGGCAGCCATTTTCGCGAGGTCTGTATTGCCGGTTCGATGCGCGCACTTGAACAGAATCGTACCACGATCCTGGCGGAAGACCTGCTCTGGGCGCATGAAATGATCATGACCGGTCGTACCCTGGCTGCCGAAGCTGAACGCTTTCAGCCAACCCCTTCGCGCAAACGCGGTAGCTACTTCGGCAGATAATCTATATATTTACATCTATGTATATCAACTTGCGTTGAGGGCCTGGTCCAGATCCTCAATAATGTCGCGTGCGTCCTCGATTCCCACAGAGAGGCGAATGCAACCTTCGGTGATCCCGGAACGCCGGCGCTCTTCTGGCGTGATGTTGCGGTGTGAGGAGATCGCCGGATACGTGACCTGGGAATGGATATCACCCAATGTGGTGACAGGTAGGCAGAGGCGCAGTTCGTTCATGAAGCGGAACGCTGCTTCTCTGGTCTGCTGCTTCAACTCGAATGAGAGCAGCCCGCCATACAGGCCCTTTCTAAGCAGCCTGTTCGCCAGTTCGTGCTGCGGATGGCATTCCAGGCCGGGGTAGTGGACGCGCTCGACTGCTGCATGTGTGCTCAGGAAGCGCGCAACCTGGAGCGCGTTGGAGCAGTGCCGTTCCATACGCAGCGCCAGAGTTTTCAGCCCGCGCATAGATAAATAAGATTCAAAGGGACCAAGCATTGGGCCGAGCAGCGCGGCGTATGTGCGCATCTGCTGGATGAAGCTGTTCTTGCTGCTAATCACCGCTCCAGCCGTAGCATCACCATGACCGCTGATATATTTTGTGATGCTGTGGACTACCACATCAAAGCCATGAGCGAGTGGTTGCACCAGGTAAGGAGTAGCGAAGGTGTTGTCGATGATGCTGGTTGCACCTACCTCTCTGGCAGTAGCGCTGATGGCGTCCAGGTCTGTGATTTTCACCAGCGGGTTAGAGATAGTCTCTACAAGGACTACATCCGGCTCTTCCTCGCGGATGATCTCGCCCGCGTCAGCACAGCAGAGGTCTTTAAAAACGACCTTTATCCCCAGCGGCACAAAGATTGTACGTAGAAGGCTGGCTGTCGCCCCGTAGAGATCCTGAGCGACCAGAATAGTACTGCCCGGAGCCAGACCGGTCGCCAGAAGCGCACCCTGAAGCGCTGCCATGCCCGATCCCATCACTACCGCTCCGACTCCGCCCTCGGCCTTCGCCAGGACGTGTTCCAGCGCATGCGTATTAGGGTTGCCCTGGCGTGCGTAAACGAAAGACTGCGCACCCGCTGCATTCTCTTCAAAAGCCTGGTCGAGCCGTTCTGTGTCTGGATGCAGATAAGTTGTGCTTGTATAAATAGGCTGAATAGTTGGCGCACCGGGCTGCTGCATCGGGCGAATGTATTCGCCGCCATGAACAAAGAGCGTGTCTAAACTCCAATTCTGGGGTTCTGCTTTTTTCATCGTGCTGATGCTCCTCATGCGTTCGTTGCTAAAAGGGTTTGCCCCACATTTCCCCTGTAGTCAGAGGATGAGAGACGTTGTGAGAAGCTCTCACTGGCTCTTTTCAATTTCCTCGCAAGCCAGACGAAACCACTTCTCATACCATCTCTAGTCAGCAACTCTGCGATGGAGGCAGCTTTGCCTCTGCCTGTTGGGCTACCAATAAACTCTTATGCAAATTGTACCCCAAAAAGAGCGGCTGGTGGACCAGCCAATGGCTTGCTGATGCCGGGAATGGATGCTAGCTAGAAGGAAGGAGATCCAGGCTACATTGCGTTTTCACTACCATACGTTCTTTCATTCCATCTGACTCAGGACCGCGTTTCCATGCTTGCGTTCTCATACTGCTCTGGATAGCTCTGGCATTCAAGGTCATGAGCATGGTTTCTTTTTCTTTTGTAAAAGGGATCGTCTCAGTTGCCATTGTCTGGAGAGGTCTGTGCCAATTCACAAAAATTGTTTATATGTTACCTATTGTAGGTTCGCTTTCGTGGGGCGTCAAGACTTCTGGCAGCTTCTCCGCTATCTTCTTCCTGGCCAATGAATGCTTGCAAACCTTTTCCTGGGGGCGCATAATAAAGGTAGAATACGAACCCCGCTGTGGAGGATCTTTAAAAAATGATCGGTAAAATGAAGGCGGCCCTCAAAGTCGAGGCGGCGCCTGGAGCAATGATTGCCCTTGTCGATATTCCCCAAATTGGCCCACGAGATGTGCTGGTGGAGGTAAAAGCTGCCTCCATCTGTGGCACGGATGTCCATATCTACGAGTGGGATGCCTGGGCGCAGAGTCGCATGCAGGTCCCGCGCATTTTCGGGCATGAATTTGCGGGTGAAGTTGTGGAGGTTGGGAGTGAAGTCACATCGCTTGTCCCCGGAGACTTTGTCGCCGCGGAAACGCACATTACCTGTGGCGAATGCTACCAGTGCCGCACCGGCCAGGGTCACATCTGTCGCAATGTCAAGATTATCGGTGTGGACCGCGACGGCGCTTTCGCGCAGTATGTCGCCGTTCCCGCCAGTGTTGCCTGGAAGACCGGCAGAGAGATCGAGCATAGCGTTGCCTCGATCCAGGAGCCATTCGGCAATGCTGTACACACCGTCTATTCAGGCGAAATTACGAACCGGACTGTGGCCGTAATTGGCTGCGGGCCTATCGGACTATGGGCGGTTGGCCTCTGCCGCCTCTCCGGTTCCAGCACCATCTTCGCTATCGAGCCAAACAATAAACGCCTGGATATCGCGCGCAACATGGGGGCCGATTATCTGCTGAATCCCCATGAGGTCAATCCTGTGCAAGTGATTCTGGACGCGACCGGTGGCCTGGGCGTTGATGTCGTGCTGGAAATGTCCGGACAGCCGGCTGCGATTCGCCAGGGCTTTCAGGCCCTGCGCAACGGCGGTCGCGTCTCGATGCTTGGCATTCCCTCGCGCATGGTGGAGCTTGATCTGGCCGACGATATCATCTTCAAAGGCGCGACCGTCATGGGCATTTCCGGGCGGCTCCTCTTCGATACCTGGTATCGCACGCGCAGTATCCTTGAGAACGGTCAGCTAGACCTCAAGCAGGTTATCACCCATACGCTGCCCTTTGAGCGTCTAAACGAGGCCATGGAGATTATGAAATCCGGCGATTGTGGAAAAATCGTCTTGACATTCTGATGAGAGGAGTAGCATGGACAAACTACAGGCTTTCCTGACAGGTGAGTTGAATAGCCTGAAGGAGCGCGGCGTCTTTATCCGTCCGCGTGTGCTGGAGACTGAGCAAAAAGCAACGGTCATGATGGATGGGCGCGAGGTCATTACGCTCTCATCCAATAACTATCTTGGGCTGACTGTCCATCCCCGCCTGCGCCAGGCGGCGATTGAGGCCATAGAGCGCTATGGGGTTGGCTCAGGCGCGGTGCGCACAATTGCCGGCACGATGACGCTGCATGTCGAGTTGGAAGAGAAGCTCGCTCGTTTTAAACATACCGAAGCTGCGTTGACCATGCAGTCCGGCTATGCTACCAATCTGGGCGTGATTTCCGCATTGATGCAGGAAAACGACCTGATCGTCAGCGATGAACTGAATCACGCCAGCATCATTGACGGTATCCGCCTGTGTAAATCTCCGCGCAAGATTTACCGTCACAAGGACATGGCCGATCTCCGCCATGTCCTGGAAGAATCAAAGGGCGCGAACAAGGTCATGGTTGTAACCGATGGCGTCTTCAGTATGGATGGCGATATCGCGCCTCTCCCGGAAATCGTGGCTCTGGCTGAAGAATATGGCGCTTTTGTCATGGTTGACGACGCGCATGCCAGCGGTGTGCTGGGCAAGAATGGGCGCGGCTCCGTCAGCCATTTTGACCTGGATGGGCGCGTTGCCTTGCAGATTGGAACCTTATCCAAAGGGATTGGGGCCCTCGGCGGCTATGTGGCCTGTAGTCAGGATATGAAGGACTACTTGCTCAACCGTGCGCGCCCCGTGCTCTTCAGCACTTCGCATCCGCCCTCTGTCGTCGCTACCTGTATCGCGGCTCTGGATATCCTGGAGAGCGATAACAGCCTGGTCGAGCGCTTGTGGGAGAACACCTCATTCTTCAAAAAGGGTCTGGAGCAGCTTGGCTTCAATACCGGCCAGAGCGAAACGCCGATTACGCCAGTCATTGTCGGCGAGGGCGCGCGCGCCGTGAAACTCAGCACACGACTTTTTGAGGAGGGTGTGTTTGCCCAGGCCATTGTCTATCCCACAGTGGCCGTTGATAAGTGCCGCGTGCGTACAATTGTCACTGCCCTGCATACCCACGACGAACTCTCCAAAGCCCTGGAGATCTTCGAGCGAGTTGGCAAGGAACTGGGGATTATCTGAGCGCGGGCAAAATCATGTCTTCGATCACAGCAGCAACGCCGTCCGCGGCGTTGCTGAGTGTGACGTAATCCGCCTCGCGCTTCACCTCTTCATGCGCGTTGCCCATAGCCACGCCCAGACCGGCGAAACGCAGCATGCCGATATCGTTATGGTTGTCGCCGATTGCCACGATTTCCTCCGCTTTCATCCCCAGATCCTGGGCGATAACCTGTAAACCGCGCTCTTTCGAGACCTCTGGATGCAGGAATTCTAGCAAATCAAAGGAGGATTGTGTCACATAGACTTGGCCTGCGAACTGTTCTATCAGCGCCTGCCGCTGCGCACGCACCATGCTCTCCGTGCCTATGCCTACTAGCTTAATGCACGGTTCTGGATACAGGCCAGCTACGTCCTCGACCTCGATCACCGGAGGAACCGGCGGATCATACCATTGGCGTACCCTGGGAGCGTCATTATCCGCGTACACCCTGCTCCGCGTGTGGTAAGCCCGGTGAAAACCGGCCTGTTTTAGAGTATCCAGGACAGGCAGGATATATGCAGTGGGCAGCAGCTTCTCGTGGTAGAACCGCCGGGTCCTGATATCCGCGATCACGGCTCCATTCTCAATGATCTGTGGCCCCTCGATTGGCAAATCTCCACAGAGATGTTGGAGCACCGGCAGACTCTGGCCTGTCGCAATCACGATCTTGATGCCCGCCTCAGTCGCTTGCTGGATGGCCTGCCGCGTGCGCGGAGTGATGGTCCTCTGTGGCCTGGGAGTGAGAAGCGTGCCATCGAGATCGATTGCCAGTAAGCGGTACATCTGTCTTCTTTCGCTGAAACAAGAGTGATCATAAGTATACAGTTCAGTATAAACATCATTCAGATTTTCCGCAAGCCGGTGCAAGCCGCTGACATTCGTCAGTGGCCTTTTTCCTGTTGGGAGGATTGGTGTGAGGGTAATTTTTTCCAGGAGTTTTGGGGCATGAATCGCCCCGAAGTTGAAAAAACATAGTCTTATAAATTATAGTAAGTGGGTAGTCCAGATAACAAACTGAAAAACCGATAAAAAGTTACTGGTTAATCGTTAAGATAATATCAATGAATAGAATATTTTAAAATCTGGGAGGATACTGGTTATGAGAAAGCTAGAAAGTGCTTTGCTTTTGTGAGGAGGATAAGATGCGGGCACGTCTTTCAGATCAAGGTAATTCATGGAAGCAACCACCTGTTTCTCCGAGTATTGTTGGTTTCCCTGACACTGTGTGTGACGCTTGCGCAAGGTATTCTGGCGTAAGCGCGCTTGCCTGGTGAAAAAGTGCCCTGTGTATTTGAGTGATCGAATGTGTAAATATATCTGTGATTTACTCTCCCTGGAGAACCGCCAGAACGTCAATGTGTGTTCATGAAGCTGTTCAATCCTGGAGTATCTCTACTTTTTAGCAAGCAACCAGTTTTGTTTACAATGTAACGAATGTGATAGACAGGTAGATTGGATTCCTCGGTCAATGAGATTTCGATCTACCTGGATGGGTTCGTAGATTACCCATCGTCGAATTGGGGGATTACGATGAAATTACTCATTATTGATTCGGATCGCGACCTCGTTGAAATGCTGACAAGCTGGCTCAAAACACTGGGCTATGAGGTCTATCGCGCTTATACCGGCGAGCGAGCCTGCCTGGAGTGGGAACAACAGCAACCGGATCTCGTTATTATTGATCCTGCTCTGAAGGATATGGACGGATTGACTCTTTGTCGGAATATGCGTGCGAAACATGATGCGCTGGTTCTGGTCATCACAGATGGAAAAGACGTACAGGACGAAATTCGCTGTTTAGAGTCTGGAGCTGATGACTACTTGCGCAAACCTTTTTTCCCCTCACAATTTCTCGCGCGTATGCGTGCCGTAAGCCGGCGCGGCCGTTCAACGCTGGTGCAGCGGCCGTCATCGGTCGTGACAGTTGGGCCTATTCGCGTGGATTCTCTGCATAACGAAGTCACTGTCGAAGGCAAAACGGTGCGTCTGACCCCCACAGAGAGTAAATTGCTCCATTTACTGGCGGTGAATGCCAACAATGTTTGCACAGCTAATCAGATAGTCGCGCATATCTGGGGCTTTGGCAACGATGGCGATGCCTGTTTAATCAAGGCGCATATTCGCCACCTACGTCAGAAAATTGAGAGTGATCCCAGCCACCCAACCTATATCTTGACGGTGCCGGGCGTCGGCTATACTCTGACGCGCCGTCGCGAAAAAGAGGAGCAATACAGCACCAAGGAACTCGTCCATACTTTGCGCGTTGCATCCCTGTGAGGAATATTTCTTGCTTTGTTGTTGTAAAGGATTTTCTAGATAGGTTTACTTGCTTCAAAGGGTCCTGAAGGCTTGAGAGGGTCATTCTCAGGCCTTGGCTTAAGCAGGTTATTGGCGCGGAGAAGTCGCACCTGACTGATGGGGGGTGGAAAAAGGCGTAGGCCGCCTTTTTCCACCCCCCATCAGTCAGGTGTAGAAACTGTGAGTACGCAAATACGGTGGAGTTCAGACAGGCTCTTGTATAGATGTGAAGTGAAGGCTTCTTCACAGAAGATAGGTTTCCTCTACCATATTTTCGTAAAGATGAACATCTTGTTTACACATTGGTTTGCTACACTCCTAAGAAAACGCAACCCCTTTGCGAAAGAACAAGGATGTACTACATCAGGTACATTACTATGAATGAAGAGGCTTTCGAGACATATTAGGAAGTCTGAGAGCTATGTGTGTATGGCTATGATTAAGGCATTAAGCATGCTTGCCAGAACGAAAAATCGCAATGGCTGTCTGCATGATGGTAATATCCCCAGATTGCACGACGTGCGCAGAGTCCCCCCGCGTTATCAGCAGATGTTACCACTGCCTGTGAGCAAATCCTATCGCTGCGTTGTATTAGGGGGGGCTTCGCGTACCTTAACTGTAGGCATTGTTGAGCGCGAAGATGAAGAACTGCTTGATTTTCTTCACGTGCTAACCGGCGCTGCGATTTTTCCTGTGCTGGTCGAGCCAAAAAGGATGAATCTGCTCGTTGCAAGGATGGAGCGTTATCAACGTTTTCGCAAACGGCATAGCCGGGCCTATTACGTTTTATCATTGCCTTTATACGTGCGCCAGATCCTGCTTCTCAGGGAAAGAAAAGAGAGAGAAGCGTGACGTTTACTCACGCTCCTCCTCGCCCGAGAAGCATAACTGGCACAGTAAGAAGGATCAGTTTACAATCCAGGAGCAACGACTGTTCTTGCAGATAGGAGATATCCATTTCGATCATTTCTTTGAAAGAGACACGGCTACGTCCATAGACCTGCCAGGTGCCAGTTAGGCCCGGTTTACCGCTCAAGCGCAGACGGTCGCGAAGGCCATAGTGCTCGACTTCATAAGGTACAGGAGGGCGCGGGCCAACCAGCGACATTTCTCCGCGCAGCACGTTGAAAAATTGTGGGAGTTCATCCAGACTGGTTTTACGGATAAATTTTCCGACACGTGTGATACGTTGATCGGTGCCGAGTTTATAGCGATTTAAGGTGCGAGTGTTGTTATTGATAGCCTCTCCATTCATAAATTGCTCAATAGCGGCGCGGTGAGAGGCGTCATCGTTATTCACGTACATCGAGCGAAACTTGAGGAGCTCAAATTCGACGCCGTCCTGGCCTACGCGCTTTTGTCGGAAAAGGATAGGCCCTTCTGAATCAAGCCGAATGAGCAGAGCAACAACGATCATCACCAGACCAACAAAGGGTAAGAGAAGGAGCGTGAGAGCGATATCAAGGACACGCTTAGCGCGAAGATACCCGGGACTGAAGCTGATAGTTTCTTGGGCAGGTGCCGATTGAACAAGCATATGAATAATCTTCCCCTCCACATAATAAAGGTTTGTAACAACGTTTCATATTTGTCTCCCTGAGGTATATGCTAGTACGGTTTGGTGTTAATCTGGTTTGTATAGGGATGTATTTATGGTACATATGCAGATGTACGAGTTATAAAAATCTAAATCGCTCATCGTAAAAAGAAGAACTAGTAGCAAAGGTAGAAATGTCTATATTTCCTACAATGACTTTCAACCTTTTCGTAACCAACATATGCATCACCTGGATATAACCGAGGGCTATGATTCACAGGAGAAAAACACTGTTGGGATTTTTACCCAGGAAGTGGAGGAAGAAAAGACCTCTTTATTTTATAAAGGATAGCGTTGTTTTCTGTTCGGAAAGGTGGCTCTACAGCTTATGCGAGTTCCTCTGGTTGATTTGCGGACTCAATTCTTGAATATGAAATCTGAAATAATGGCTGAGATCGAGGGGGTGTTGGAGGGTATGCAGCTTTTTCTTGGGCCTCAGACACGCTTGTTTGAGGAAGAGTTTGCCGCGTTGTGCGCAACCCGCTACGGAGTGGGCGTCGCTTCGGGGACCGACGCTCTGGAGCTGGCCTTACGTGCCTGCCAGATAGGCCCGGGTGACGAGGTCATTACTGTTGCGAATAGCTTTATTGCAACGGTCGAGGCGATCGCTTTGGTAGGTGCGCGCCCGGTGTTTGTCGACATCGAACCTGAGACGTATACGATGGATTGGCGCCAGCTGGAGGCTGCGCTGACGGAACATACACGCGCGATTATCCCGGTCCATCTTTATGGCTATCCGGTTGAAATGCGCCCGCTGCTGGACTTTGCCCGGCGCCATGACCTGCGTGTAATTGAGGATGCCTCGCAGGCTCATGGAACCCTCTATGAAGGAAAGCCGGTGGGCGGGCTGGGTGATATTGGCTGCTTTAGTCTGTATTGTAGCAAGCAATTAGGAGCCTATGGCGAAGCGGGTGTCTGTGTGACCAATGATGCGAAGCTGGCTCAGGCAATACGTCTGTGGCGCGATCATGGCCAGCAGCAGCGCTATCAGCATGCTTTTTTAGCAGCCAACCGGCGGATAGATGAGATTCAGGCGGCTATTTTGCGAGTGAAGATGCGCTATCTGACTCAGTGGAACCAGGCCCGCCGAGCACACGCTCAGGTCTATACGGAACAACTGACCGGCATAGTAGAAAAAACACCAGTGGAGCAAACCTGGGGAACGCATAGTTATTATGTCTATGTGGTGGAGGTCGCCAATCGCGATGTCTTTCGCCAGGCTCTGGAGCGCGATGGGGTCGCAACCGGCGTGCATTATCCTATTCCAATCCATCTCCAACCGGCCTGTGTCGAGTACGGCTATCAACGTGGTTCGTTGCCTGTGACAGAACGAGTGGCAGAGCGTATTGTTTCGTTGCCTATGTATCCAGAATTAACTGACGAGCAACTGGCCTATGTAATCGCTGCGGTGAAAAAGTCTCTTCTACCGGCTAGGTCGGGCATTTAGGGTCGTTCAGAGCAAGAAGAAAGCTTGCCTACGAGAAAAAAGCCTTCCGTGTAGGAAAAGAACGCGGTGTGGACGAGAAGGTTTTCTGATGGTTGTAACGAATTGAAAGATAGAGGGTATATATGCAGATACGTGATTTACATTTTGGAGTAATTGGTTGGGGATATTGGGGTCCAAAGATTGCACGCAATCTAGAATCTTTGCCTCATGCAAGTGTGGCTATGGTTGCAGATCTGGATGCGAGGCGATTACAATCTCTGGCCGCGCAACCATGGATACAGACGACGACACATCCAGAAGAAGTGTTTCGCTCTGATGTTGATGCGGTGGTGATCGCTTCGCCCGTGCGAGCACATTATCATCTGGCCAGAGAGGCACTTTTGTGTGGAAAGCACGTACTGGTCGAAAAACCCCTGACAGCCAGTGTACGCGAGGCCGAAGAACTGGTAGAGTTAGCGCACAGGCAGGAGCGTATCCTGATGGTGGGGCATACCTTTGAGTATAACCCGGCGGTGAATGAAGTGAAAAGGCTGATTGAAAATGGCGATCTGGGCAGGATTTATTGTATTGAGGCTGAACGCGTGAATCTAGGACTCTTCCGCAGTGATATCAATGTGATTTGGGACCTGGCGCCACACGATGTCTCTATTTTGCTGTATTTGTTGGGGAAAAAGCCCGAACGCGTCAAAGTTCAGGCCCACGCCCACCTTCAGCCGCATATTCAAGATGTGGCGCATCTGGACCTCGGCTTCGCAGATGGTATGAACGCGCATATTCACGTGAGCTGGTTGCATCCCTGTAAGATTCGCCGGGTTACCATTATTGGTGATCTGAGGATGGTGGTGTATGATGATACGAATCCAGCCGAGATGGTCAAAATTTATAATAAGGGGGCGGTCGTAGATGCGGATCCGGTCGTTTCCTATCGCTATGGGGCCATTACTATCCCACACATTGACTGGACAGAACCTTTGCATCTGGAGTGCGAGGATTTTGCCCACTCAATTCGCACCGGTCAGCCTCCTCGCGCTAGCGGCGAGGTGGGTCTGGAGGTAGTGCGTGTCCTGGCCTCGGTCCAGGATGCTCTGACTCAGCAGGAACAGCAAGCAATAGCCGCCGAAATCTGAGTAATTATCTTTTACGATGGTACCAGCAAGGTAAAACGTATTTCCCAATGGAAGGAGTATCTCTGGGTATGCGCCCGGTGCGTGTTGGTGTAATCACTTTTGATTGGTATCCCTTTGAGCCAAGAGCATTGCGTCTTACCAGGGCAGCTGCTGATGCGGGCTATTCTGTTGATGTCATCTGCACTCGCAAATCTCGTGAGGCGCTTCGCGAGAGAGACGGTAATACGCGTATTTATCGCCTGCCTTTGAAACAGGATGAAAATACTTCCTTTATGAGGAAAATACTACTCTGGTGTGCATTTGTTTTATTCGCTGGTATTGCTATGGCATGGCTTCATCTGAGGTATCGCTATAAGGTTGTTCATGTACACAATATGCCGGATTTTCTCGTCTTCTCAGCCCTGGTTCCAAAGTTATTTGGGGCGAAGATCATTCTGGATGTTCAGGATGTAACGCCTGAGTTAATGAAAGCGAAATCAAAAGGGCGAGATCGCTCGTGGATTGTGCGCTTCGCCGTCTGGCAAGAGCATATCTCGACCACTTTCGCCGATCATATAGTCACGACAGGGCCTCTTTTTGAGGAAGTGTTATTGCAACGCGGCGTGCCAGCAAAAAAAATTACTTGTATTCTCAATAGTGCTGATCCCTCTCTTTTCCCTGCCGAGCGCCGCTGTCCTGCACCTTTTGATACTTCGGCTGAGGAAGAACGGCCTTTTATTCTCATGTATCATGGTACAATCGAAGAACGCAATGGTTTAGAGACAGCTGTCCGTGCATTTGCTCTAGCTCGTACAACAATTCCAAATCTCCGGCTAGATATCCAGGGGAAAGGAGGACATTTGCCTGCTGTAAAGCAATTAGCCCGGAATCTAGGATTGGGCGATAGTGTTATTTTTACGAGTTCTGTGACTGTCGATAAACTGGTCGATTTTGTGGTACATGGAGATGTGGGAATTATTCCTTATCAACGTGATGGCTTTATGGATCTAGTACTGCCCACAAAAGCTTATGAGTTTGCCTGGATGGGCAGACCAATGATCGCCTCAGATACACGCGCTATGCGTTCGATGTTTCGCCCGGAAGCGGTCGTACTGTGTGAGCCAGACAAACCTGAAGCCTTTGCCGAGGCGATTGTCGATCTCTACCAGCACCCGGAAAAACGTGCTCGTATGATTCAATGTGCCTCTGAAGATTACGAGGCTTATCGGTGGGAAGCAATGGCGAAACTCTACCAGCACTTACTCCAGGCCCTGCTGAAATAGAGTTTTAGTATACTTATCAAGGAGTTTATGAAAATGGCAAACACGACTACTGTGGTCATTGGTGCGGGACCTTATGGCCTCTCTATCAGTTCACATTTAAAAGCGCAGAACATTCCCTTCCAGATTTTTGGTAAGCCGATGGAGTTTTGGCAGAAAATGCCTCCTGATATGTATCTGAAATCTTCATGGAGTTCATTGACTGTTTCTGACCCTGCCCATACCTACACGCTCAATAGATTTAGTAAACTGCATAACATTCCCAGGCAGGAGCCTGTTCCGTTACAAGTGTTTCTCAAGTATACTCATTGGTATCGCCAGCAGGCTGTGCCGGATATCGACGAAACCTATGTGGAAGCACTCGCGCCAGATGGAAAAAACTTTCATCTGGCTCTCGCTGATGGGCGCACTGTCAAAGCAAACCGGGTAGTTGTCGCTTCGGGCATTGCACCCTTCGCGTATATACCCGATTTCGCCAGGCAACTCCCTGCGGGGCTTGTTTCGCACACGCAGCAGCACACAGACTTTACAGATTTTAAGGGGAAACATGTAGTCGTCGTAGGGGGCGGGCAGAGTGCCTTCGAGGCGGCTGCACTGCTTTTTGAAGCTGAAGCTGAAGTAGAGTTGATCGTCCGCGGCCCGGTCATCTGGATCGACCGCCGGCTCTATCGGTATACCAGCTTTGCAAAGCGTGTTTTCTATCCGCCGAGCGATATTGGCCCAGCGGGCATCAGCTGGATTGTGGCCTTTCCACTCCTCTTCAGACGTTTCCCTGACAAGGTACGCACTGCGATTGATACGCGGTCTGTTCGCCCAGCGGCGGCTCCCTGGATACGTCCTCGTGTTGAGGGGCGTTTCAGAATCACTCCTCACACAGAAATTGTCAGTGCCACAGAAAAGGGAGAGGGAGTTTGTCTCAAACTGAGCGACGGCAGTACCAGAGAAGTTGATCATGTGATCCTGGGCACAGGCTATAAGCCTGATATACAAGCACTTGGCTATATTGATCCATTACTGCGGAAGCAGGTTCGAGAACATGGTGGTTATCCACTTCTGAATAAATGGTTTGAGTCATCGGTGCCTCACCTTTACTTTGTTGGGAGTCTGGCTGGATACACTTTCGGACCTCTCTGCCGCTTTGTGACGGGCGCAGGAGTACCGGCACGCCAGATTACCCGTCACGTCTCACTGGGCATATAAGAGGTGGAGCTATGGCACAGGCGAAGCGTGGCCCAGGCGTTGTTGTAATAGGTAGTGATTTTAGAGCACTTGGGGTCGTGCGTAGTTTGGGACGACGGCATATTCCCTGTATCATTATCGATAACTTGCCTCGTTCGGCCTGGTTTTCTCGCTATGTCAAAAAACGGCTTTACTGGAGCGGCTCTACTGATGACGAGGCTTTCTTGCATTTTCTTTTGCGCACTGCCAGGGAGTATCACCTTGAACAGTATGTGCTCTTTCCTATGTCTGATGATGCTGTAGAACTCGTTGCTCGCCATGCTGAGGAACTTTCTTCCTGCTATCAACTGGTCACACAGGGATGGGATATTGTCCAATGGGCGAACGACAAACGTCTGACGTATCGTATGGCGGAGGAGTTAGGTGTTCCCTACCCGCAAACCTGGTATCCACTTTCGGAAGAAGAACTTCGAGAGATGGAGATCCAGTTTCCTGTGATTATCAAGCCGGCTATTTCCCTGCGCCTCCAGCATGCTCTGCGTCTCAAGGCTCTGCCGGCCAGCAGTTATCAGGAGCTTGTTTCCCGCTATCGTACCGTTGCGCCTATTCTGGCTCCTGGGGATATTATGGTGCAGGAGATCATTCCGGGGAGTGGGCAAACACAATTTTCCGTTGCGGCTTACTGTAAGGAAGGCCATATCCTGGCGAAGATGACTGCGAGGCGCACACGCCAGTATCCAATTGATTATGGGCTTGGTAGCAGTTTTGTAGAAGCCATTGAAGTACCGGAGATCTTTGAGCTGGCCGAGAAACTCGTAAGTCATATGTGCGTCTCAGGCATGCTTGAAGTTGAGTTTAAGTATGATCAACGGGACGGTCACTATAAGCTTCTTGATATCAATGTACGCCCGTGGGGATGGCATACGCTCTCTCTTGCCTGCGGACTGGACTTTCCCTGGATGCAGTATTGTGACCTGCTGGGCGAGCTTCCAGCGCCCCAACCGCCGCGCTATGGGCCGCACTGGGTACGCTTCATTACTGATATTCCGGCGGGGATACAGGAGATAAAGGCTGGTATTACCACACCCGGCGCGTACTTCCGCTCTCTTTTAGGTAAAACAGTCTATTCTGTGTTTGCCTGGAGTGATCCCTTGCCTGCATGTGGAGATCTGGTCAGCGTAGTTGTTCGCTTCTTAGGTAGCCGTCGATTGCATAAGAAACAGGCAAATATGCGACAACAAGAGGTGTACGAAGAGCGTATCTGGAAATCACAATACAAAAGCGAGGAAAAAGTATTATGACACAGGCGGCTGCGGCAAATTCAAGTCTGGATAATTTCATTGCTAAGCATGCCGGGGACTATTTCTATTTCGATCCGGCCTGGCTCAATCTGATCACCTCTCTTTATGGCTATACATCTTTCCTGCTTACTACTACAGATAGCAGCGGGCGCGTTACTGGCTTTCTCCCGCTGTGCTATCTGCAGAGTCCTCTCATGGGGCGACGCCTGGTTTCCCTGCCCTTTTCGGATTATTGCCCTCTTCTGGCGGAAGATGAGGACAGTGCGAACGACCTGATTGATCAGGCTATCAGATTGGCCGAAGAGAAACGTGTACGCTACCTGGAACTACGCGCTGGCCAGAATGAAGTATTAGCCCGGCGCAATGATCTGGTTTCAGCCGATCTCTACGCGAACTGGCTGGTCCAGCTTGATGCTGATACTGAACGCGTTTATAAGCGCTTGCACCAGGGCGCACGCCGCAAGGTCCAGAAAGCTCGCGCTCAAGGAGTGCAGGTGCATATTGCAGAGAAACGGGAGGATATGCGTGAGTACTATCGTCTGCACCTGCTGACGCGCACAAAGAAACATGGCATGCCTTCTCAATCCCTCGCGTACTTTTTCAGCTTATGGGATACTTTCGCGCTAAATGGAAAAATTCACTTAGAACTGGCTGAATATCAAGGAAAGATCATTGCAGCTCATATTACAGCATTTTATGGTAAAATAGCACGTTACATGTACGGAGCGTCGGACGAGTGTTATCAAGACCTGGGGGCAGGCTATTTGCTTACCTGGGAATCAATTGTCTGGGCCTGCCAGCATGATTATCAGCAGCTTGATCTGGGGCGTACCGCTTATGCCAATCCTGGCCTGATACAGTTCAAGCGCAGCTGGGGCGCAATCGAAGATGCCTGCCCTTATTATTACTACCCGGCTGTCCAGGGCCTTGCCGCCACTCCTGAGAGCAGCCGGAAGTACCAGCTTATAACGCGCTGGTGGAGGCGCCTTCCTTTGAGCATTTCTGCTCCGCTAGGTGGATATCTTTATCGCCATCTGGGCTGATCGACTCTTTCCAGAAGAGTACCGCAGACGCGAGCAAGTAAGCATGCTCTAATACGAGCGTGCGAAGATTGCCTCGCAGGTGGCTGGTTTGCCGGTACAGATGCATTTGCCCTGCACGCCACCCTCTGGCTGATCGAACGGAATCACGCGTAGAGTGGCCCCCGTTTCTTCTTTAATTGCCTGTTCGGCGTCGCTATCCTCGGCCCATTTGACGCGCAGAAAGCCTCGTTTCTCGGCGATGATCTCCTTGAACTCCTTGTAGCTCTCGGTGTAATAGCTATTGGCACGCCGGAACTCCAGAGCTCGCTGGTACATAGCCTGCTGCACCTCTTCCAGCAATCGGGGCAATCGCGTCTCCAATCCTTCAACCGGCGCGGATTCCTTGGCGCGAGTGTCACGGCGCACCAGCATGACGCTGTTATTCTGTACATCGCGAGGGCCAATTTCCATACGCACCGGTACGCCTCGCAGTTCCCATTCGTTGTACTTCCAGCCTGGCGTATTCTCGCTCCAGTCAACCTTCACGCGCACCTTGCCTTTGAGCATCTTTTCAACACGCGTGACCAGCTCGCTGACTACCCCTTTCTCCTCTTCCTTGCGCCAGATCGGCACAATGACAGCCTGGTAGGGGGCCAGGTGTGGTGGTAGTATCAGGCCGTTTTTGTCGCCGTGAGCCATGATGATGCCGCCAATTAAGCGCCAGCTCAGGCCCCAGCTAGTTGTACAACAATACTTGCGCTGTCCATCGGCATCCAGGAACTGTATATCGAAACCGCGCGCAAAGTTGGTTCCCAGGTTATGGCTGGTTCCCGTCTGCAGCGCCTTGCCATCCCCCATCATCGCCTCAATCGAATAGGTGCGCAGCGCTCCGGCGAACTTCTCATTCTCGCTCTTGCGCCCTGGTATCACGGGCAGGGCCGCGTCCTCTTCGGCAAAGGAGCGATAGACTTCCAGCATCATAAGAGTGCGCTCTTCAGCTTCTTCCAATGTGCGGTGGGCTGTGTGGCCTTCCTGCCAGAGAAATTCCGCCGTGCGCAGGAAGAGCATCGTGCGTTTCTCCCAGCGCAAAACGTTGTTCCACTGGTTCACCAGCATTGGGAGATCGCGATAACTCTGAATCCATCGGGCAAAACTTTGCCCGATGATCGTCTCGCTGGTTGGGCGAATCGCCAGCGGCTCCTCTAGTTCTTCGCCGCCGCCGCGCGTGACCCAGGCAACCTCTGGAGCGAAGCCCTCGACATGCTCGGCCTCTTTCTCCAGAAAGCTGCGTGGGATCAACAGAGGGAAGTAGGCATTCTCGACACCGGTCTCCTTGATGCGTGCATCCAGTAGGCGCTGCAAGTTCTCCCAGATAGCGAAGCCATAAGGGCGCAGGATCATACAGCCGCGCACCGGGGAATAATCGGCCAGCTCGGCTTTGCGCACTACCTGGTTATACCACTGCGAAAAATTGTTCTCCTGGTCAACAATATCTTCTACAAGTTTTTCTTCATTTACCATGTTCTGCACCTTTCAATACGACAAAAAAACACACATAAAAAAACTCGTCCTTCTAAGGACGAGCATATATACCCGCGGTACCACCTTCTTAGACCCTACCTCGCGGTAGAATCCACTCGTTCAATCAAGCTCTATGCCTGATCGCTTCTCCTGCTAACGGTAGAGATCCGGCCAGTTTCTCACTGACGCTCACAGGTGGGGTTCGGCACGACAGCCATCCCGACTTACACTCTCTCGGTTCGCTGCCTGACGCTATCTGTGCTTACTGATCCTGCTCGGCGTGTTTCCGCTTCTTCTTTGGTTTGGGAGATATCTTAGATGATTCGCTTGATTCTGTCAAGTTTTCTGAATCACCTGTAGCCC
>DATGKW010000064.1:0-27532 GCA_035294465.1 Ktedonobacteraceae bacterium
AAACATGGGAACTGGGGTTATAAAGAATTCGCCCCAAGTGCGCCGCGCAGCCGGTTCATAGCCTGCTCAACGCTTTCATGCTCGTTGTAGATGGCCGAGCCGGCGACCAGCAGGTTTGCCCCGGCTTGCACGACCATCGGAGCCGTTTGTTCGTGGATACCGCCATCGACTTCCACGTCGCATTTCAGGTCGCGTGCGTCGATCATCTGGCGCACTCGGCTGATCTTGGGCAGCGCTTCGGGAATGAACTCCTGCCCGCCGAAGCCGGGGTTGACGGTCATAATCAGCACCAGATCCATAAGATTGAGCACATCAACCAGCAAGGAAACGGGCGTAGAGGGATTGAGCGCGACGCCAGCCATTTTGCCACAGCCTTTGATTTGCTGAATGACGCGGTGCAGATGTGGGCAAACTTCCTGGTGAACGATAATCACATCCGCGCCAACCCTGGCAAACTCTTCGATATACTCCTGTGGGTTGGTGATCATCAGGTGGGCTTCCAGCGGCAGGCTGGTGCAGCGGCGCACGGCTTTTACGATCATTGGCCCCATAGTGATGTTCGGCACAAAATGACCATCCATGACATCGATCTGGATGCGTTGGGCACCGGCGGCTTCGGCGGCCCGGACCTGTTCGCCCAGGCGCGTAAAGTCCGCCGAGAGGATTGAAGGAACTAAACCAACCATACAAAACCTTCCCGAAATGTGTAGATTTGTGCAAGCATAGTCGCTTGATTGATATGGGCGTTACCCCGATGCTGCCTCTACAGATAGGGCGATCCCGGTTACTGCTCTTCGCCTCCCGCTAGTGGATTTGAGACAGTCTTTGCGCAATGGCGGAATCGACCATCCACACCACTTCGCCCCGTGCCTCTCTGGCGATAAACTGTGCCGGATACTCTTCCGGCTGATAAGCGCCGTCTATGACTTCATGCAGCGCCTCGGCTTTGTCGGAACCAGTTGCCAGGAAGAGAATATGGCGGGCTGCCAGCAGGAGCGGCGGTGTGAAGGTCAGGCGGTCGGGCGGGGGCTTGGGCACCGAGACCGGCATAACCAGCCGCTTCCGCTCACGCAGCGAGGGCTGGTGCGGAAAGAGTGAAGCGGTATGAGCTTCCGGTCCCATGCCCAATTGGAGCAGGTCAAAAACGGGTACGTCGCCTCTATTCAGAACTGAACGAATCTCTGCGGCATAATCTGTCGCCGCCTGCTCGCGGTCTGGCCGGTCTGCCGGCATGCGATGGATCTGCTCAGGACGCAGATTGAGCTTGCTCAGCAGGGTTTGTTGAGCCAGGGAATAGTTGCTCTGAGGATCGTCTGGCGCAACGCAGCGTTCATCGCTCCAGAAAAGGTGGACTGCGCTCCAGTCAATCTGGCCGCGGTATGGCTCGCTCGCCAGCAGGCTATAGAGCTTGCCGGGCGTCGTGCCTCCTGATAGAGCGAAACTAAAGCTTCCTCGTTCCGCGACCGCTTCGCGCGCCACGCGCACAGCATACGCGGCCGCCTCGCTACTGATCTTGTCTATATCGGGATAAATCGCAATTTGCATGTATATTTCCTCCCTCATGTTTCCTTCTGGCCAAGCAACGATGCTAGCTCTTGCAAAGCCTGCTCGAAGAACTCGTCATGGATCATGATTTCCAGTTCTTTATGCAGGAGTTTGCTATCTTCGTACCTGTCCGGCAGGTTGACGGTGCGGATAGGGCGTGTCTCCTCAGCGGCTTCGACCGAGGTCAACACGTGCTCTGTACTCGCGTCACGTTTAATGGTAAAGACTGCTCGCCTGCCCTCGGAATTGCAAATCAGGCGTACCAGGTAGATCGATCCTGGGCGTAGATCTGCCTGGATGTGCGGTTGAATCTGCAAGATGGTAAGACTCTCGCTGGAGGGCAGTTTCAGCAGCCATTGGTAGGTTCCGGTTGCGGCATCATGCCTGTTCTGGCCGCTCTCTGGCAGCGAACACAGGTTCAGGCGTGCTTTCAACCAGCTTGCCAGCAGGAGGGCGGCGGTTGGATTAGGCGAGGTTTCGCCAGCCTCAGTGCTGCCAGTGCTGGCCAGTGGCGCGGCGGCGTGCTCAATTTCGATGCGCTCGACTCCCTCCAGGAAAGGAAGGTACTCTGGCGCGTCGAAGAACTGCGCCACTAACTGTTGCCAGGGGGTCAGACGACTCCAATTGAGATCGCTGAAAGCCACCTGGGGCGTTATTCTGCCATAGGTGGCCAGCGTGCGGATATCCTCCTCTGATTGGAGAAACGTTGCGGAATCGACGATCACGCGCTGGCATAGCTCGACCACGTCACGGAAGATTGTGTCGTCGGTGCCCCTCATATCGCCGATCCACCAGAGATAAACCGGCAGGTGGGCCTTGAGCACAACGGGCAAAATGTTCTTCAACGCTCGCGTAGCTCGTCCCGATATCAGAAGGGTCGTTTGCTCGAAGCAGTGGCGCATCAGGTCGGAAATCATCGAGAAGCAACGCAGCGTCACCCAGCTACTGAGCATATCTGGTGCGTCTGCGCGCTGATCCAGGATGACAATGGTTGCGCGCGCTATGTGAGTGCTGGAGAGGTCGCGGAGAAGTTTGCTGGCACGGTAGGCCGACTCGGTGTCAGGCGCGCAGATAATGAGATTGAGTACGCTGGTACGCACGTTCAGGTTCGCCCCGATGCGCATATTGTCAGCGGACATTTTCCATAGGGAGGAGAGCAGTGTGTCTATCTCCTCGATACGTACTTTTTTGCCGGCCCAGGGCAGGTGGATTGCCGGGTTGCCAGCAAGGTCATTTGCCATCTTCCGTTATCCTTCTTTGCGTAATAGCTGCATACATCGCCATACGGAGTTCCATCTGGTGGCGATTCCGCAGAGACCTATCCAGAATGAAGAGTGTGCGTCGCGCTACCTGGCGTTTCTTCGTGATCTGTATAATATTCGTATTATACGCAAGATGGGCAAATAAAAGCCAGAGTATTTCTACTTGCCTGTTGCTCTCAGGGTCTGCGCCATCTGCGCCCATCGCGCCAGATAAACTCGTCAGCGCCTTGAGGTCCCCAGGTGCCGGGTTCATAGGTTAAGACGCTTTCTGGGGGCTCAAGTTGCCAGACATCCAGGATGCCTTGAACGAACTCCCAGGCTGCTTCTACCTCGTCATGGCGAGTAAAGAGTGTGGAATCACCCAGCATACAGTCGAGCAAGAGGCGTTCGTAGGCTTCCGGCTGTTCGCGTACAAACGAAGAGCCGTAAAAGAAATCCATGTTGACCGAGCGAATCTGCATTTCCGAACCCGGCACTTTCGCGCCAAATTTGAGCGAGATGCCCTCATCTGGCTGGATACGCAGCGTCAGGATATTCGGCTCAACCTGCCCCTGAGCGTCGCTTTTCTTGAAGAGCATTAACGGAGGCTGCTTGAACTGGATCGCGATCTCTGTCACCCGCTTGGGTAAATGTTTGCCTGTGCGCAGGTAGAAAGGCACACCGGCCCAGCGCCAGCTATCGATAGAAGCTTTGAGTGCCACGTAAGTTTCGGTGGTCGAGTTCGGAGAGACGCCAGGCTCTTCCCGATAGCCTCTGACCTGTTCGCCGTGCATCCAGCCTGCACTATATTGTGCTCGCACCGTGTTGGTCAAAACCTCCGGTCCGGTCAACGGCTGAAGGGCGTGCAGAACTTTCACCTTCTCGTCGCGCACTTCGTTCGCGTCAAAGGCGACAGGCGGTTCCATAGCCACCAGCGTTAGCAATTGCAGGACGTGGTTCTGCACCATATCGCGAATGGCTCCCGACTCTTCGTAGTACGCACCACGTCCTTCCAGACCGATATTTTCGGCCACCGTAATCTGCACGTGGTCGACATAACGTCGGTTCCAGATTGGTTCAAAGATGCCGTTGGCGAAGCGAAAAACCAGAATATTTTGCACGGTTTCCTTGCCCAGATAGTGGTCAATGCGGTAGACCTGGTCTTCGCGAAAGACCTTGGCTACCTGCCGGTTGAGTTCTTTGGCCGAGGCAAGGTCGTGTCCGAAAGGCTTCTCAATGATAATACGCGTCCAACCCTTGCGGTTGCGACTCAGCCCGGCAGCTCCAAGCTGCTGGATGATGGCAGGGTACTGGCTAGGCGGCGTCGAAAGGTAATAGATGCGGTTCCCGCCGGTTCCGCGTGTTCTATCCAGCTCATTCAGCTTTTCTGCGAGCTTCGCATATCCCTGGGGATTGTTGAAATCAGATTGCAGATAAAAGATACCGGATTCAAAGCTTTCCCAGACCTGGGGGTTGACCGGCTTCTGGCGCGAAAACTGGTTGATCGAATCAAGCGCCTGCTTGCGAAAAATCTCATCATCATATGGCCTGCGGGCGAAGCCTATAACCGAAAAACCCGCTGGCAGCGGGTGCTCCAGAGCCAGGTTATAGAGCGCGGGCAGAAGCTTGCGGTGCGTCAGATCGCCGGTTGCGCCAAAGATGACCATGACGCACGGTTCTGGACTATGTTTGATGCGCAGCCCCTCCCGTAAGGGGTTGGGAGCCTCGACTATGCTGCGTTGAGGCATGATTGATCCTCTCCTGGTTGACTAGCGTGCTGGCGTGCAGAAAGAATGCACCGCGAAGAGCGAACCACAAAAACTCTCTTTCTTCCGATCTGGCAAAGGAACGGCAATCGAGCTGTTTGCCAGACCGGATGAAGGAATGGTTGCTCTCTGTCTATAAACGAGCGAGCAACCCCTTTGTGGCTCTGCATAGTTCGTTTGTCATCCCAACTGCATAGCCGCCAACTCATTGGCACAGGACCGCGCTGATCTGCACGGTATCAGACGGCCTGTTTTTCTTTGATAGCCTTCTGCTTGCTTTCAATACCCTGGAAGAGTTGGTGGAAAGAATCGGCAAATTTCTGCACGCCTTCGTCCTGAAGTTGCTGCGTGACCTGAGCATAGTGGATATCGAGCTTCTCCAGTTCGTCCAGCACGGCCTGCGCGCTCTGTGGATCTTTCTCAACCGTAAGCGTGACGACGCCGTGATCGCGGAAGTTGCGGATGGTCTCAAGCGGCATGGTATCCACGGTGTCTGGGCCGACCAGCTCTTCGGCGTAGAGCACATCGCGGTAGGCGGGATTCTTCGTGCTGGTGCTGGCCCAGAGCGGGCGCTGCACATGCGCTCCACTGTGTTTGAGAGTCTCAAAGCGCGGCGTGTTGAAGATGCGTTTGAACTCCTGGTAGACCAGGCGCGCATTGGCGATAGCTGCCTTGCCTTCCAGTTCCTTGAGCTTCCGCTGTTCTATGGGATCGCTGCTTGCTTTCACCTTCTCTTCCAGCAGTTTATCCACCAGCGTATCGACGCGGCTGACGAAGAAGCTAGCTACCGAGGCAATGTGACCGATGTCCTTGCCTTCAGCGTTGCGATTCTCCAGCGCGTTCAGATAGGCTTCGGCAACCTGCCTGTAATTGTCAAGCGAGAAAATCAAGGTGATATTCACGTTGATGCCCTCGGTCAGCGCCCGCTCGATGGCGGGAATGCCAGCGGGGGTCGCGGGGATCTTAATCATCAGATTCGGGCGATCAACTATCTTCCAGAAGCGGCGCACCTCACTGAGTGTTCCCTCGGTGTCGTGCGCCAGTTCGGGCGAGACTTCCAGGCTCACATAGCCATCATGCCTGTCGGTGCTTTCGTAGATTGGGCGCAGCAGGTCCGCTACTGTGCGGATATCTTGAATAACCAGGGCTTCGTAAATCTCGTTGGTGCTCTTTCCCTGCTTAATTAATTGCATCATCTGCTCGTCATAGGCATGCCCGTGACTGATCGATTTCTCAAAGATGGTCGGGTTCGCGGTAACTCCTACAATCCCATCCTCATCCAGCAAGCGTTTAAATTCGCCGGAGACGAGTTGTGCGCGATCAATATTGTCGTACCAGACACTTTGTCCCAACGTCTTGAGTTGTAATAATGGATTCGACATGCAAAACTCCTTTTGAGGTTCTCTCCAGGTGTGATTTCAAATGACCTCAACCTTTATGTATTCTGGCCGGAAATACTTGTGGCCTTTTCGCAGATGTACGACGTTGTGTTGCCATCTTTCACGCCTTCCATCATAGCACTAAAGAAACGCATCTTACAAATTCAACCGTTTGCTTCCTTAGCCTTCGCGTGCGCGTTTCTGCAACTCATACAGTTTGCTGATTGCCTCGATGGGTGTCAGCTCGTCAATGGCAAGCTGCTTAATTTCCTCGATCAAGGGATGTTGTTCAGCAGAGAATAAAGTCATTTGCATAACGGTAGGCGCCTGGATGTCGCGCATGGCCTTGCGCCGCGCGCGCTCGTCGCCTTTGCGCTCAAGCTCGGCCAGGATTTCCTCGGCGCGATGAACGACCGGCCTGGGGATGCCTGCCAGTTGAGCGACATGCACACCGTAGCTTTTGTCAGCTCCTCCCGGCACGATTTTGTGCAGGAAAACAACATGGCCCTCTTCTTCTGTCACGGCCACGTTCATACATTGGATACGCGGCAGCATTTTTGCCACTTCGACCAGCTCGTGATAGTGTGTGGCGAAGAGCGTGCGCGCCCCGCAGCGTTTGTTATTGTGGAGATATTCTACGACGGCGCGCGCGATGGCCAGCCCGTCGTAGGTGCTGGTGCCGCGCCCGATCTCATCGAGAATGATCAGGCTGCGCGGCGTGGCGTGATGCAGAATGTTGGCCGTTTCGACCATCTCGACCATGAAGGTGCTCTGGCCCGTCGCCAGGTCGTCCTGCGCCCCAATGCGTGTGAAGATGCGGTCCACCAGACCGATAGTCGCTGCCTCCGCCGGCACATAGCTGCCGATTTGAGCCATCAGGACGATGAGCGCTACCTGGCGCAGGTAGGTCGATTTGCCCGCCATATTGGGGCCGGTGACGATCAAAATCTGCGCGCGCGAGTTGGAGAGTTCTACATCGTTGGGAATAAAGGGCGTCTCGCTCTGCGTCTGTTCGATGACCGGGTGACGACCCGCGACGATGTGAATAGTATCGCCCTCATTGAGCGTTGGGCGGCAGTAGTTGTACTTTGCGGCTACTTCGGCCAGGCTCAGGTAGATATCGATTTCGGCCAGCGCGTGCGCTGTTGTGAGGATGCGCTCCGAGGCATCTTGTGCGATGCTGGCGCGTAGCTGGGCGAAGAGTTCGCTTTCCAGCTTGCTAATGCGCTCCTGGGCGTTCAGGATCAACGCTTCGTGCTCTTTCAGCTCGGGCGTGACGAAGCGCTCGCCGTTGGCCAGCGTCTGGCGACGGATGTAGTCATTGGGGACGCGGCTGAGGTTGGCATTGGTGACTTCGATATAATAGCCAAAGACCTTTGTATAACCAACTTTGAGCGTGCTGATACCTGTGCGCCTGCGCTCGCGCTGTTCCATTTCGGCAATCCACTTCTGGCCGCCGTTAGCTACGTCCTTCGCCTCGTCCAGTTCGGAACTGTAGCCGGGGCGGATGACTCCGCCTTCGGCGGTGCTCAATGGTGGCTCGTCCACGATGGCTGCTTCGATCTGGGCAATGGTTTCTTCGTTATTGGCCAGTCGCTGCAAAAGCTCTGTCAGCCTGGGCTTGTCCGAACCGGTTGTCGCTGAGAGGCTCTCGCGAACCTCGGCGGCTGCGCGCAGCCCGCTTGCCAGGGCTACCAGGTCGCGTGGCGTGGCGATACGCTGGCGCACGCGGTTAATCAGGCGCTCGATATCGCTGGCCTTTTTCAAACCGTCGGCCAGGCGAGCTTGAAGAAGCGTATCGGTCAGCAGTTCGCCGATAATCTCCTGGCGGCGTTGCAGAAGCTCAAGATTCAAAAGAGGCTGGCCGATCCAGCGGCGAATCAGGCGTCCGCCCATTGGGCTACGGGTCCTGTCGAGCACCCAGAGCAACGAGCCTTTGACCGTGCCGTTGCGCCCGCTTTCAAACAGTTCCAGGTTGCGCCGGGTGTGCGGATCGAGCGTCATATACTCGGTCACAAAATAGGTTTCGAGCGAGGTGAGCTGGCGGAGCAGCCCTTTCTGGGTTTCCTGTAAATAGGCCAGTGCCGCCCCTGCCGCGCGGATCGCCAGTGGCAGGTGAGCGCAGCCGAAGCCTTCCAGCGAGAGCACATTGAAGTGGGTTAGCAGGCGGTGGCGGGCGTCGTCCTCTGTAAAATAGCGCGCATCGTAAGGAGTGATATGCCCGGCCAGGCCCTTCAAGGTTTTGGCCAACGGGGCGGAATCGTCTTCGTCGTCGAGTAGAGCCGCCACGTTGCCATGCTCTTTGTTCTGCCCATTGTAGCCGTGAAGCTCGTTGGAGGCGGCCAGTGTTGCTTCCAGATCGGCGTTGGGGTTGCCGTTGCTGCCCAGACGCGTGACGCTCTTTTCGCTCATAACGGCTGCCAGCCAGCGTCGTTTGCGGCTGCCTCGATAGCTGTAGTCAGCCTCGATCAGCACCTCGGCAGGTCCGACACGCGAGATTTCCTGTTGCAGGGCCAGTTCGGGTTCGGGCGTGCTGAACTGCGTCACTGCGAATTCGCCCGTGGTAATATCGACATAAGCGATGCCGACGGCATCCCGTCCTGCCACAACCGCTGCCAGGAAGTTATTGCGCTTTGCTGCCAGCATCGCGGGGTCAATGATCGTGCCAGGGGTGACGACTCTCAGCACCTCGCGCTCAACCAGCCCTTTGGAGAGCGCCGGATCGCTTGTCTGTTCACAAACCGCCACGCGATAGCCCTTGCTGACCAGGCGCGCGATATAGCCGTCTACTGCATGGTGTGGAATGCCTGCCATCGGCGATTTCTCGCCGCGTCCCCAATCGCGTCGTGTGAGAGCGATTTCTAGCTCACGTGCTGCGATCTCGGCATCTTCATCAAACATCTCGTAAAAATCGCCCATGCGAAAAAAGAGCAGGGCATCGGGATTCTGGCGCTTGATTTGCAGGTATTGTGTGCGTATCGGGCTATGCCCCTGTTCCCTGTGGGTATCTTCAAATAGCATACGTTTCTGTCCCTTCCTCTGCCACATCAAGGGTCAATCTGTTTGAATCAGCGCGATATGTATGATCTGATGAGAGATTCATGGCTACCTGTTTTCCTTATGCCTGATCTATTTAGTGTAGGTGTACCTTACCCTATTCTTTGGTGGGTGTCAAAGGCCGGTAAGAGAAGCGGCCCATGACTTTCGATACAGTCAGATGCTATTTGCTTGCCATCCTCCTGAGATATAACTATACTGACAGGTAGCTGTTGATGATTCGTGCTATAAGGAGGGCCTGTCGTGTTTTACGTTGCATTGCTATTTTTAATCCTGTTGATAGCGATTGCTTTGATAGTGATGGTACAGAACCCGGCGACCCTGTTGTCCAGCGTCCATCTGACGTTCCTGGCCTGGCATCTGCCGGGGATTCCTATCTTTCTTCTCGGTTTGTTAGGGGCGTTCCTGGGGGGCCTGCTGCTCTACGTGGTTTCTTCGTTCTCGGCTCGCCTCGATGCCCTGGAGATCAAAGCATTGCGGGAGCGGGTGAAAGAGCTACGAGCGCGCGTGGTGGATCTCGAAAAGGCGCAGCAAAGATCGCCCAGCGGCTCACTCCCAGCAAATTTCGTGCCGCCCTCAATCCCGATTCCAGGTTTTGCGCCTTCTGGTTCGCCGGGGGCTTCTGGCCCTCTGGGACCTTCTGGCTTCTCAGGTTCCTCTGCCCATCTGGGACAGGGGCAGGCGCTGCCCGGCACACTACCTCACTTCTCACCCTCCGCCTCTGGTTCTGGCCTGGCGCTCCCATCGAGGCCGCTTCCGCCTCTGCCTCCATCTCCAGATGGGGGGCACTCTCCTTTTTTGTCCCAATCATAGGCACTGACCGGTTTGCTTTTATAATAGATACTCGTCTATGATATGGAGGGAAGGGGAAGGCTCCGTTTTGGTGAGATCAAATGGGGGGGAGGAGCGTATCTTTAAATGGAAGCGGATTCAATGTCTCTGGAGAAGTATGTTGCACTAATTTCTATCATCGAGCGAGAAGACTATGCAATCATCGCTGGAATTCTTTTGTGAAGAGTGTGGTGCTGCCAATACTGAGGATGCTATCTATTGTGTTGCTTGTAAGCAATTGCTTTCGCGCTCTCCCAATTCATTGCCCGCGCCTGCTCCCGTCAAACCTGTGGTCGTTGCTCCTCCGACGACATTGCAGGTGACTGCGAATTCTGATTTTTCCGATGTGCTCCCGCCCGGAACGCTTCTGCAGAACCGCTATAAAATTGAGGGCAAGATCGGCCAGGGCGGCTATTCGGTTGTCTATAAGGCTCGTGACACCAGGCACCGTGGCCGCAGCGTCGCCATCAAACAGATCAATCTGCGCAATATGAGCCCGCGCCAGGTGATCGAGGCGACCGAGACATTTAATCGCGAAACGACGCTTTTACCGAGCTTGAGATACAAGGGTATTCCCAGATTCTATAACCATTTTACCGATCCCGAACACTGGTATCTGGTGATGGAGTATATTCCAGGCCAGACCCTGGAGGACTACTTGCAGAAGTTGCCGGGAGGGTGTTCAGTCAAGGAAACGTTAAAGATCGGCATGGCGCTCAGTTCTATTCTGGACTACCTGCATTCGCAAAAACCGCCGGTAATCTTTCGCGATGTCAAGCCCTCCAATATCATGCTGACTCCGAACAGGAAAGTCTATCTGATCGATTTTGGTATTGCGCGCGTATTTAATCCCAATAAAGCGAAAGATACCACGCCGCTCGGTTCACCTGGTTATGCCGCGCCAGAGCAGTATGGACGCCAGCAGAGCAATCAGCATACCGATATCTATGGTCTTGGCGCAACCTTGCAAACGCTGCTGACAGGTTGCGATCCGTTGGATCTGCGTGCAGGCGCGTCTCCCCGCTCGGCGCGACCCCTGCCTCGCCACGTGGAAAAATTGCTCCATACGATGATGGACCCCGATCCAGGCAGGCGCCCGCGCACGATGAGCGTAGTGAGGCAGAACCTGCAAGAGGCTCTGGCGCGGACCCGCCGCCTTTCCCTCTATGTTCTTGGAGTAATGCTGGGCCTTGTATTCTTGCTCTGGGGTGGCGCGACTTTTTTCGTGGAGAGCGGCCAGGTTTTTACTTATAATTCTACCGTCTCTACGTTGCTCGTCGGTTCCACCTGCCTGTGGGTGCTGGCAGGCTTCACCGGCTTTATTGCGACGCTGCTTTTTCTTTTGACCCCCTCGAAACGATACGTTGCCTTTGGAATATTGACGGTTATTATGCTGGCCGTTATCGCGATCAGTCTGGTTCTGGCATTTTTCTGGACTGCTCCGGGACCGAGGCTGCTTCACTAGAAATGAAAAGACCGCAGATCCGCCAGTCCCTCAGTTGTTGCGTAGCCAGCCAAATAGCCAGTGCCAGAAGCCGCGTTTTGCCTGCGGCCTCGCCTCTGATGGCGGCAAAGGTGTCATGAGCTGCGCGCTCGGTGCTGCATTTTGTGCCTGTTCGTGGACTGCTGACCCGCCGGTTTGCTCTTCTAGAAGGCTGGCGGGAGGCTCGAAATATTCTGCTGGCGCGGACGCCGGGGCTTCGGCTCGTTGCTCCGGCTCGTTGAGCATTGCAGGCTCGCTGGCTGTCTCTTGCGGTGCCTCCTCGGCTTCGTTGTTTACGAGATCGGCAAGTTTGACTGTTGGTTCCAGTTCCAGGGATGATTGGATCGCCCGCAGTGGCATTGGCTCTGTTTTGTCGTCATCCTGGTTTGTGCTCCACGTCTGCCAGCCTTCGAGTTCTTCTGATGATTCGTGCTGGTTCTCTCTATTCTCTTCCTGCTGCGCTTGCCCGGCCCTCTCTACAAGCGGGCTATCTTCTTTTCCCATTTCGCTTGCAACGACGAGATCGGGTGGCTCTTTTTCCTGAGTTTCCTCAGAAGGACTCTCGATTTCGGTCAAAGCGGCTTGATTCTCTGGTGGAGCAGTTTCGGTCTGGGCCAGAGTGGCTTCCTGTTCTGGTGGTAAAGGCGTGACCGGAGCGGCTTCCTGCTCCAATAGTGCAGTCTCGATTTCGGTCAAAGCGGCTTGATTCTCTGGTGGAGCAGGTTCGGTCTGGGCCAGAGTGGCTTCCTGTTCTGGTGGTAAAGGCGTGACCGGAGCGGCTTCCTGCTCCAATAGCGCAGTCTCGACCACTTCCACGTTATCGCCGACTGAAAGCTGCGTGGTTGCTTCGTTTTGCTCCTCTATGGGAACAGCTTCGGCCTGTTCGGTCTTTTGAAGTGGCTGTCGCGTTTCCACCTCGAATAGTGGATAATTCTGTACAACATCTCCCTGCGTCTGTTCGGCCTCTTGAGATGGCTGTTGCGTCTCTACAGGCTCACTGAGACTGGCTGCATCTGCTTCTTCAGACGGCGCGGGGAATTTCGTAGCCTGGGCGAGTGCAACTGGTTCAATCTCTGTGGGAGCAACTTCGCCTGTGAGCTGGGCGGCCTCTTCTGCTTGTTCAGTCTCGGTCTGGGCTGTGGGTTCTGCGGGTAGGCTTTCTTGCTCAGCCGGCGCGGTTTCGACCTGGGCCGCTTCCGCAAAATAGAGGTGCTCGGTCTCGTTCTCCAGTTCGGGGATGGGTAGCTCGTCTGCGATGCTTGCGGGCGCTTCCGGCGGAGGAGCCCCGGCCTGTTCTGCCTGCACTTCGGATACAGCGAGGGATTCGCCGGTGTCCGCCTGCAAGACCTTGATCCAGTCGTTCATGGCATCCTGGTCGCCAGCATCGGTTGCCGCGTTCTCGCCCAGATTGACGCTGTACCAGGGCGCGAGGCTCTCTTCCGCATCCACTGCTTCCGCCGAGGTCGCCGGTTCAGGTGTTTGTTCGATCTCGGTGACATCCTCGCGTGCTTTTGATTCACCACCGGTTTCTGTAGGAAGCGGGGCTGTTTCTCCCGTGCTTACCCCTGCCTCAGCCTCAACGGGGATTTCCTGGGCAGCGGTTTCAGGCTCGTATTCGCTGGCTGGCGCGGGCTGCGGCGTCTCTTCGTCCTCAAGGGCGAGCCTTTGCAGCATCATCTCTTCGGTGGTTTCGGATTCTATCTCGCTGATCTGGGCGGGCGTTTCCTCCTCTTTGGCAGGGTTGAGCACGGGGTCCAGCCAGTCGTAAGCGCCGTCCAGCGAGTTGATGCACCATTGGGTATAGTCACCCTGGATAAAATCCTCGACCTGTTCGCAGTAGTCCAGGCGCTGCATCATCTTATCTAGCCAGCTTTCGCCGCGTTCAAGCATGCGGTCCAGTACATCGACATCGCTCACTCCATTGGACTGAAGGCGGGCCAGCACGGCCATAGCGAGCGCGGAGGGCTGCAAGGATTTGATCAATTGCTGATTCTCGGCGAGATGCTCGCGCAGGGTTGAGATCTGCCCTTCGAGCAAGGGGATGCGGCGGCGCAGGCTCCAGAGTTGGTACTGGGCGTAGAACTGCTCGATATCCTGTTCGCGCAGATGCGAGAACACGTCTGCAAATTGCTCCTGGAGAGGAGAGGAATTCTCCTTGTTATTGTTCACTCGTCAACTCCTCCGCCTGCGTGATACTTGCAACTCGCCTGTGCCAGCGCTCGAACCAGCGCCGAATGCTCTCGTTCAGGCGGCGCGTCTCTTCGTCTACCAGGACGTGCTCACCGTCTCCCGCCCTTATAGCCCGTTTGTGCTCGTTTTGCAGCCAGAGAGAGAGCTGGGGGTCAGCCTGCCCGCGTTTGTCGAAGAAAGCCAGCATATCTCCGGCCATCTCGCTGCGGGCATATGAGTCGTGTATGGAAGGGGTTGTCTCCTCAAGCTGGGCCGGAGGGGTTTTCGGGCGAGGTAGCTCGTGCCAGTCAGCCTGTGCTTGCAGAGAGGCGCTCTGTTCCTGGCTGTGCAGATAGGCCAGAAGCGCCTGCAGGATTGTATTCTCCGTTTCTGGTACCGTTTGCTCTAGGATAGCGATACGGTCTTGCAGATAGAGGAGTTCTGTCTCCAGCGTCTCGATCTCCATCTTCAAGCGCCGGTCAATCTCTTGAGCGAACAGCCATTGTTGATACTGACCCATAGCTTCCTTTCCTACGCCAGTCCTTCCCGCTCCATAGCAGTATTGTGAGAGATGCGCAGCAGAATGCCGATGATGATGAAGTTGGCAATGATCGAACTGCCTCCATAGCTCAGAAACGGCAAGGGAAGTCCGGTCAGAGGGAACAGTTTCAAGTTTCCACCGCAGATAACCAGGATCTGGATGCCGAAAATGGAGGTCAGGCCGCCGGCCAGCAGTTGATAGAAAGGCTCGCGCGCCTCGATTGCGATGCGATAGCCACGATAGATCAGGAACAGGTAGAAAGCAATCAAAGCGAACATGCCAGTCAGGCCAAGCTCCTCGGCGATCACTGAGACAATCATATCTGACTCTGCGACAGGCACCAGAGCCGAGGCGTGCCCCAGCCCGAAACCGGCTCCCAGGATGCCGCCGCTCGATATGGCGACCAGACCCTGTGCGACCTGCAAGCCCGCGTTCTGCACAAAGTTCCTGGTGGCGTCATTCCAGTTCTGCCAGTTGACCATATCCAACCCTACTGCCGCGAAGCGCTGGCGTATGTAACCAAGAAGAGCATATCCAATGAAACCCAGCAAGAAGAAAACGGCCAGTCCCCCCAGAACATAGGAGAGCTTCCCGCTACCCAGGTAAAGCATGGCCAGGAAGATTCCATAAATCAGCAGAGCCAGACCCAGTTCGCGAATGCCCAGGAAGAGCAAGAGAGAGATGCCCAGCATCAAGAGCAATGGACCAAGCTGGCGCATGGGAGGCAGGCTGATTGGCCCAAAGTGGATGCTTCCCTCGGCGATGACATCCCGATTCTCGCTCAGGTAAGCCGCGAAGAAGACGACTATGAGGATTTTCAGGAATTCTGACGGCTGGATCGAGATAGTGCTGCCAAAGTTCAACTGGTCGTGTGTCGGGCTGTTCAGGTTGGTACGGAGGGCGTGAGCAAGGGTGACGCCAACCAGAACCAGGCCCAGAACTGCCCAGGTATATTTGTAGCGTCTCAGCCAATCCATGCTGCGCAGCCCAAAGAGCGTAACCAGGAAGACCACCAGCCCGATTAGCACCCAGGCTAGTTGCTTGATTCCCAGGTTAGGATCGGGCCCCCTGGTGAGATCTGGACCGTTGCGCAAGGCAAACAGAACCCCCAGACCGCTCAGTAAGGCAACCACAGGAAAGATCACCTGGTCGGCTTTGGGGAAAAAGATCGTGAGCGCAATGTGTACTACAACAACGGCGGCGATCAACCCAAGAATTGGAATGAGGTCATGGACTGTGGGCAAAATACTGGTGCTGAAAGGAATTCTCTGCGTACTCGTACTAATAGAAGATTTATAATACTGCGCCAGCGGCAGTTGAAACATCTCAAGTAAAAGAATAAGAAAGGGCACAATCAGCAGCCACAGTTCTCTCCAGCGATAATGCCGCCTGCCAATCTCTCTTGCTGCCATCTGCCTTGCCATAGCGTTACTTTCTCCTCTCGTCCAGTGGATTGCTTAGCTTAAAGCGGAGAAAACCAACCTGAATGATATCGCCGGAACGAGCCTGAAGAGGCGCACGGGCCGGCTGGTTGTTCAGGTACGTGCCATTGGTGCTGCCCGCGTCCTGCACGTACCAGACGCCCTTGCGAAACCACATGCGCGTATGTTCGGCGGAAACGAACGATTCATTTATCTGGATGGTATTCGTTGGCCCGCGCCCGATGGTAGTTTGTGGCTCTAGCTTAAAGCGGGTGCCTGGAGCAATCTGGCTTGGCCCGCTGTCCACCACGATCAGCTCGCCCACATCCAGATTTACTTCAGCAGTTTTACGTAAATCTCGCGTAATAGAAATGATTACCTGCATTAAAAAGAGATAAAGCAAAACAATTCCTAGAAGGCGTAAGATTAACAAAAAGACATCGAGTGTCATAGCGCCGAAACCTCACCTTCTCTCATAATAAAAGTCATAGCTTCCGATGGTAAAACGATCCCCATTCCTCAGCGTATGCTGGCGCAGGTGAGGAATTCCATTGACGGTGATCCCGTTGGTGCTGCCGAGATCGTAGATGGTAAATTGCCCGTCCGCTTGAAATTTAATTTGTGCATGATAACGCGAGACCCGTTTGTCTTCGACGATAATATCGTTGGTCAACTGGCGTCCAATGTTCACTACCGGCTTTTCAAGGCGGTAGACTGTCTGCGGTGTCTGCGGCGAGCGAATCGTGAGCCACGCCTGTGGCAAGACCACAGGTGGCGCTTGCAGAGCGGATGAGCCTCCCTGGGGATAGTGTGTCGGACTGGAGCCAGCGGGTAAGGAACCTGAATCGATGCCAGGCAATTGTTGCCCCGGTAGCAACTGCTGGCGCAGCAGAGCCATTTGTTCGGCGCTGATGGCTTGCGTGGCCATTTGCCCACCATCTCCTCCCACGCCTTTCTCTCGTAACTGTGCCTCGATCCTCAATGCTCCGGCGTGCAGGTTTCCCTGGCTGTGCAGGCGAATCAGCGGCTCGGTTCTCAAGGTGTAATGGTGCTGGCGTGCATATTGAATCAAATGCTCCTGCCAATCTTTTTTCAAGATTCCCTCAATCGGCGCCATCTGCTGGTGATCTTTCATGCTCACATAGATGTCATACACATCGGGAGCCAGGTGTCTCCCCTCGCCTTGCAGGAGACTATTATCCTCCATTGCCCTCTCCAACTTCCTTGCCACTTCCGCCGGTTGCAACTTCGAGGGAAAAAGGAGCGCAAACGGTCCCTCGACGAGCCGCTGAATAAATGCTTCAAATTTTGAAAGTGGGTTATGGCGAGCGCTCACTATGCCCCGTCCTTCTGCAAAAGCAGGCGCGTTCTTCGCACATCTTCTGCAATTTGTATCTTGAGTGCCTCAATGCCAGCGAAGCGCTGTTCGCCACGCAGGCGCGCAATGAAATGGATACTCATATAGCGATCGTATAAGTCTATCCCCTCCACGTCGAGCAGATGGGCTTCTACCAGATGGGTTTGCCCGTCAAAGGTTGGACGCACACCGATATTCACCGCACCTTTATAGGCATCCCATTGCGTTTGCATCTCAGCGTTATCCATTCTCGTATCAATATAGACGCAAGGGCTATGAGTTACGTCACTCTGTGCCTGTGGTTTTTTGACAAAAACACGGGCCGCGTATACTCCATCCGCTGGAATAAGCTTATCGACTGGTGGAACGAGGTTGGCGGTGGGAAAACCCAGCAGATGGCCTCGCCGTTCGCCACGCACGACCACTCCATTGAGCATGACCGTATATCCCAATAATTCTCTGGCCTCGCTCACGTTGCCCTCGTCAACGAGCCGGCGAATACGCGTGCTACTGATGCGCTGGTACTGGATCTCTTCCAGCGGAATCGCGTATACCTCAATGCCATAGGTTTTGCCATAATCCTGCAAGAAGGCTACGTCGCCCTTCCGATTGTGTCCGAAGCTAAAGTCTTCTCCAATGACCATGCCGCGCAGGTCGAAATGGCTACGGAGATCATCCATAAAGTCGCCCGCGCTCATCGCCATAGTTTGCGGGGTGAATTCAATGACAATCGAATCTCCGATTCCTCCATAGATCCGAGCCAGCTCCAGCTTTTCCTCCAGCGTTGTCAGATAGCGTAGATTACTATCCGGTCGCACAATTTTGAGCGTGTGCGGTTGAAATGTGATAAAGACAGGACGGCTATGCAGTCTTTCCGCCAGCTTGCAGACCTCGTGCATCAGCCCCTGGTGCCCTTTATGAATACCATCGAAATTTCCAATGGTGATGACTATTGGTTCTGATCCTGTGAGCGTCGTTGAATAATGCATACGTACCTTAGAGTAATAGGAATTCTTTATAAATCTTCTTCTGGCCTATAGTACCACAGCCACTTATTCCAGGCAACAGAATCTCGCTGCTTCCCCTATTTGGGTACGTTGATCAGGTACGAAAAACTTTCCTGGGGTGCCACGTGCCCGCCTGCTGCTGCCATTGAACGATGGCGATGAAGTTGCCAGCGGCATCGTAAACGCGGGCCAGTGCTCTTTCATCGTGCGGACTCTCGCCGGCGAAGGCGTTGCCGTGCTTGACGCGTTCTGTCTCGGCGTCGGTGAGGTGCAACGCGGGATACTGCTCTAGCGCCTTATCAATCGGCTGAGCATATCTGGCCAGCTCGTTTTGCTCAGCGGCACTGGCCAGTTCCTCTAACGTGACGCTCTCTTCCAGGCGGAACGGTCCGCTTCTGATCCTGATCAGCCCGCCCAGGTGGGCTCCGCAGCCCAGCTCCCTGCCTAGATCGTAGGCCAGCGAGCGAATGTAGGTTCCTTTGCTACACGCTATGTTCAGGACGAGCGTGGGATTTTGCCAGCTGGTAATCTCCAGGCGGGTAATTTCGACTGGCCGGGCTTCCAGCGTAATCGCTTCTCCGGCACGCGCGCGCTTGTACGCTGCCTGTCCCTGGATTTTGATCGCCGAGTAGCGCGGCGGAACTTGCATCACTCGCCCGCGAAAGCTCCCTAACGCGCGCGTGATCTCGTCCAGGCTGAGATGTTCGGTGCTTGCCGTGCGTGTGATCGCACCTTCGGCGTCGTAGGTATCGGTCTCGATTCCACATATGATGGTCGCCAGATACTCTTTGCCGCTTTCGCTGAGATAGTCGGCTACACGCGTGGCCTGACCGGTGCAAATGGGCAGCACGCCGCTGGCGGCTGGATCCAACGTCCCGGCGTGCCCCACGCTTCTCTGCTGTAACAACCTCCGCATCCTCGCCACGACATCATGGGAGGTTATTCCTGTAGGTTTATGAATATTGAAAATTCCGTCCATGGGGGTCTCTCTCCTCTGAATAAATAAATCAAAGGGTGGGTGAAGGAGGCGGAGGTAAGCCCTCTAGCTGAATGATTTGGGGGGGCTTGCCTCCGCCTCCGCTTTCCTCTAGCTGATCGAGTTAACCGAAGCGGTAGCTACATTCGCGACGGTTGCCAGGGCCTCTTCCAGAATATCCAGGCCGCGTTTCAATTGCTCGTCGGTGATGTTCAGAGGAACCAGTACGCGGATCACGTTGCTATACATACCGGCGTTGATCAGGACCAGGCCGCGCTGGTGGGCTGCTGCCAGGATATCGCTCACCGCCTGTGTGTCGGGTTCTTGTGTTGCGCGATCCTTGACCAGCTCCATCGCCAGCATACTTCCCAGGCCGCGCACATCGCCAATCATGGGGTATTGCTTCTGGAGTTGCAGGAAGCGCTCCATCGCCACGCGCCCGATCTGGCGCGAGCGTTCGGCCAGGTCCTCACGCTCGTAGATATCCAGGACCGCCAGGGCGGCGGCGCAAGACACGGGGTTGCCGCTGTACGTACCGCCTAGTGTACCGGGCGGTGGCGCATCCATCACTTCCGCGCGCCCGACCACGGCGCTGATCGGCATACCAGCACCCATCGACTTCGCGAGAATCATCAGGTCTGGCTCGACGCCGTCGTGGTTGACCGCGAACATCTGACCGGTTCGGCAGAAGCCTGTCTGGATCTCGTCAGCGATAAACAGGATACTATGCTCCTCGCAAATAAGCTTGAGCTCCTTTAAAAATCCAGGCGGTGCAGGCATAAAGCCGCCTTCGCCCTGCACCGGCTCTACAATGATCGCCGCAACCTGGTCAGGCGCAACCTCGCCGATGAACATGCGCCTCAGTTCGGCAATGCAGGCATCTAAGGCCGCGCTGGGAGTCATCTTCATGCGATAAGGATAGGGGAATGGAGCGCGATAAATCTCCGGGGCATAGGGGCCGAAGCGATATTTATAAGGTTTCACTTTGGCGGTCATCGACATGGTGAGCAACGTGCGGCCATGAAAGCCATTGTCAAAAACAATGATCGCGGGCCGCCCGCTGGCGTAACGCGCAATCTTGACCGCGTTCTCTACGGCCTCGGCGCCACTGTTAAAAAAGATGGCCTTCTTAGAGAATTCGCCGGGGACCAGTTTGCTGAGGCGTTCGGCCAGTTTGACGTAGGGTTCGTACATTATCACGCTAAAGCAGGTATGCGTGAATTTCGCAGCTTGCTCGGTGATGGCCGTGAAGACTTCAGGGCGCGAGTGGCCAACGTTCATTGTGCCAATGCCTCCGGCGAAGTCAATATACCGGTTGCCATCAACATCTTCGATCATCGCGCCCTCGGCTCGCGCAACGAAAATATTCATCGCGGCAGAGGCGCCGCGTGCGACAAATTGTTGCTTGCGTGCCAGCAGCTCGCGAGATTTTTCTCCGGGAATGCCCAGATATGGCGTTGCCTCTGACATAAAAAGCCTCCTCACCTGGGAAAGCAGCGCTGATACGGGAGTAGTCTTCCTGCTTGATACACTTTCTGATTCCCATTCTACCATATCTCTTCCAGAGTATCTGACTGCCTCCCTAAACGTTTTACGAGGAGGTCATCAGCATTGGCCTGGGTTGGCGAAAGTAGAACTGGCCTGGTTTAGCAGCGATGCGGGGGGCTGATGGACATGGGCAAACACCGACGAATAATTTTGCAAAAACCCATCGTTATTCTCGCCCAGCGGCCAGTAGACAAAGGCTACTCGCCCGATAATATTCGCTCTGGGCACGAAGCCCCAGACGCGCGAGTCGCAACTGACTGCCCGGTTATCTCCCAGCACAAAATATTCGTTGGCAGGCACCCGCAGGTTTGTAATAGTGTGCGTGCCAGGCGGTACTCCCTGATTCTGCGGAGCCACATAAGGTTCGTTGAGCGTCACTCCATTGACGATTACAGTGGTACCGTGAATGGTGATGATGTCCCCGGGAATGCCGATGATGCGCTTCACAAAATCCTCCTGCGGATCAGGTGGAGCGACAAAGACGATCACATCTCCCCGCGCTGGCTGGTGGAACATATAGGTCCACTTGTCCACCAGAACAAGCTCCGTGTTGTGTAGATTGGGCTCCATACTCGTGCCATCGACATTAAAATTCTGAACAGCAAAACGAATAATCAGAAACATCAGAAGTGTTAAGACTATTGTCTCGATAATCTCGCGCACCAGGCGAAAACGCTTCTCGAAATTGAATTCAGGATTCATCTCTTCCCCCAAAATCCTTTCAGGCGATATTTTCACCAGAGGGATGGTATGATGTCATTAATAGAAACGGCGCAGCGGAACACAATCACGCTCTGCCTGGTTCTTTTGGGCTTTACCTCCATCCCTGAAAACGAAGTGAAGCGAAAGATGGTCAGCGGGTTGCTCTTTTGCGTCTTGCCTGGTAACAGCGGCGCGACTTGTAGATTTGTAAAAGAGGGACTTGCTTATCTGCCCATGACTGTGCGCTGCTGGCGGGAGTAGAAGGCGTAGAGCACGATTCCCAGCACGGTCATCAGGAGGCCGGCGAGGCCCATTACAACTGAGAGCACAATCCCGCCAGCCCCTGGTCCGCTTCCGCCGCTCGCATTATTATTCGGCGTCGCGGTCGCGGTCGGCGATGGGCTGGGAGTTGGCGAAGGGGTAGCAGTGGGTGTGGGCGTGGGTGTTGCCGTTGGGGCAGCAGTGGGCGTAGGGGATGGCGTGGGAGATGGAGTGGGCGTAGGGGATGGCGTGGGCGTGGGTGTTGCCGTGGGGGTCGCGGTAGGGGTTCCCTGAAGAGAACTGGTGGAGAGCGCAGAAACGCTAGAACCAGGCCGGGTCAGGACCAGCCAGCTAAAACCAAGCAGGTAGAGCAGGCAGCAAGAGAACAGAAGCGCCACACGTAAGCGGTTTTTCGACACAAGAACCCCCTTAAAAATGTGTTGTTTTTCTCTTCTTTGAAACGTTGCAGCGCCTGATCATGTAACAAGGCTTGTTATTTCTCTGATTCGGCAGCTTGCATCTTGCGCGAGCAGTATGGGCGCGTAACATACTTGCGGGCTGCTTGGGATACAGGTGTGGTGTTGGCTGATACCGTGCGAGCAAGGCGGCCAGGTCCTTGTATGAACTTCATGATGCATGTTAGCGTGCTTTTTGTGTGCGCTGGCGCAGGGCCTCGTAGAGAACAATGCTACCGGCCACCGCTGCGTTGAGCGAAGCGATCTGCCCTCGCATAGGCAGGCGGATCAACAGATCGCAGTGCTCACGCACCAGGCGGCTGATTCCTTTGCCCTCACTGCCCACGACCAGCGCCAATGGTCCCGTTAGATCGGCCTGGGTATATTCTGTTCGGCTTTCGCCTGCCAGGCCGATAACCCAGAGGTTCTCTTTTTTCAGCGCGTCAATCGTGTGGGTTAGATTTATCACCTGCGCGATCAGCAGGTGCTCGGTCGCGCCTGCCGATGTTTTGACTACGGTGGCATTGACCTCCGCGGCCTGGTGTCTGGGGAGAATGACGCCATGGACGCCCGCCGCCTCCGCCGTGCGAATCAGCGAACCCAGATTGTTCACATCCTGAATGGCGTCGAGTAGCAGCAGAAAAGGCTCTTCATGCTTCCCACGCGCGAAGGACAGGATTTCATCAAGTGTGGCGTAGCGACGGGCCTCGACCACCGCCAGGCAGCCCTGGTGAACGGCCCCCAGGCTCAACTGGTCGAGGCGCTGGCGCGAGACGGTTTCTATCGGAATTTGCCGGCGCTCGGCCTCTTGCAGAATTGTGGCCAGCGCCGGGGCTTCGTGCAGTCCTTCGGCCAGCAACAGACGCTTGACCTTACGCGGCGAATGGAGCGTTTCAAGTACCGGGTTTCGCCCCCAGATATACTCAGGCATCGGGCCTTAGACCTCCGTGCAATTATCCAGCTATTTGCTGAGCAGCGTCCATAAGCTTACGCCGTTGGGTGCCGCGTTGTCAAATCCTTGCCTGGGCCTCAGCAATGTTCCCTGAAAGGAAGGTTCTGCTCGCCCGGTAGGTAATCGATAAAGGACTCGAAAAATTGCATGCAGCGGTAAACGTCGGCGAAGTTCGAGGCCAGGCCGAGGGAGACGCGGATGGCCCCCATACTTTGCAGTCCCAGGCGAGCAAGGTACTCATCCATAGTCAATCTGGCAGCTTCGTTGCCAATGTGAGTGCGCAATGCCTGCTCTGAAAGATTGAAAGCCCCCTCACCAGCACCAGGATTACAAAAGCAGCCTGTACGCAGCGAGAGGCGAAAAGCGCTGGCCTCGCGGTCGATGATGCGTTCATCAACGATCAAGCCATCAGGGGTAAGAACATTGAGCGCGAGAGTGCCTCCTCTCATGTGGCAATGACGCGGGCCGTAAATCTCTACAACCGCCCGGCCATTGCTGTGCTGCAGGGAGAGCAGATTATCGATAAGCCAGGCCGTCAGACACATGACGCGGGTGTGAATCGTCTCAATCCCGATGTTCTGGATATACTTTAAGCCTATCTCGATGGCAGGGAGCAGAAGATAGTTGAGCGTACCATCTTCAAAGGCTGCCGCCCCTTCAAGCATATAATAGGCATCGCCTTGCACCGATACAGCCCAGATCGTTCCGCCGGCAAACCAGGGGCGCCGCAATTTTGCCAGAGCGGCTTTGCGAGCGATCAGGCAACCTGCACCGGTAGGATAGCCGAAGATCTTATAAAACGAGAGGGGAACAAAATCAGGATGCCATACGCTTAAATCGAGATTATTGCTCGGAACAAAGGCCGCTCCGTCGAGCAAGACATCCCAGCCCCTGGCCTGGGCAAGCGCGCACCACTCCAGCGGGTGTTGCACGCCCGTAAAGTTTGACTGAGCGGGGTAGGCGAAGAGATTATGGTGTTCTGGGGATGCCTGATCGAGTAAAGCGAATAGTTGGGATTCATCTACACGAAGCTCCGGCAGCACAAGAGGTACATACGTGTGAGTCGCCCCTCGTGCTCTGGCGAATTCGCGGATACCATTGACGGAGTTATGATTGTCGAAAAGGAGCAAGAACTGGCCGCCAGGAGCAAAAGGGTAGGACTCGCCGACAAGCTTGAGAGCACCGCTAGCATTAGGGGTAAAGATGACAACATATTCCTGGGGCGAGGCATGGAAGTATTCAAGAACAAAAGCCCGCGCTCGCTCGCATAGATCGGTCATGGCCTGAGAGGTGGGACTGGTCGAATGTGGGTTGCCAAAAACGTTGTGGCGCAACAATTCCATATGCTCATGCAACTGGCACTCAGCGTAGAGGCCGCCGCCGGTATAATCGAGGTAAGTGTGCCCTTGCTCATCCAGGCGGGCATATTCTGTTGCTCGTAGTGTGTCCAGCAAGCCGGTACTATCAAAAGAAGGATGTGCCTGGCGAAATGCCTCTAGATCTGCATTCATGCGTTCTGCCGTGTAGCGAGAGGGATTGCCGATCAGCTTTACCCGCTTGTTTCCCAAGGACTGGCTCCTTTCCTGCTAAGCTTTGAGTCTTTCAAGTGGCTATTCATTCGACATTTTAAATATTCTAGTGACAGTATAGTGTGCTAGAAATAATTAGACAACCTGTCCTTCGTCCTCAGAAAACAATCCGTGTAGAGCGCGCACGGGGGCGAAGCTCTGGCGGTGGTGAGGAGTAGCTCCGTAGGCTGAGAGCGCGGCCAGGTGCGCAGGTGTCCCATAGCCTTTGTGCTGAGCGAAGCCATACTCTGGGTACTCCTGGTGCAATTGGAGCATCAGTCGATCACGGGTCACTTTGGCAATGACTGAAGCTGCAGCAATCGAGAGGCTGCGCTGGTCCCCCTTAATCAGCGCGCGCTGGGGGAGTGGAACATCGCGCAGGTGTAGGGCATCGAGCAGAAGCGCCTGGGGTGCAGGCGAAATCTGGGCGAGCGCGTCTTTCATCGCCTGTTTGGTGGCTTGCAAAATGTTGCAGCGGTCGATCAGCTCGACCGAACCAATGCCCACACCTATAGAAAGCGCGTGCTGCTGAATGACTTTGAACAGGCGCTCGCGGGCCTGGGCTGTCAATTGCTTGGAGTCGCGCACTCCCTCCAGCAGCATCGAGATTTCCTCGTTCAGGGGCAACATAACTGCCGCAGCCACCACCGGCCCGGCTAGGCAGCCGCGGCCAGCCTCGTCCAGACCCGCGACAAAAGAATAGCCCTGACCAAGCAGGGCTATTTCTTCTTCGATTGTCGGGAGTTGAGGACTAATCTTCGGTTTCCTCACTGCTTTCCATCTCCACCTCGGCTTCCGCGGCCTGGGCAGCGGCCTCTTTTATGGCAGCCTCTTTAGCAGCGGCTTTGGCAGCCTGGGCAGCCTCTTTAGCAGCAACTTCCTTCGCGGACATGGGGCGAACTTCTTTCAGGCGAGCAGCTTTGCCGGTCAGACCGCGCAGATAGTACAACTGCTGGCGGCGCACGCGAGCATGGCGCAGCACCTCAATTTTTTCAATACGTGGGGAATGGAGCAGGAATGTACGCTCGACCCCTACGCCGTGCGTAATGCGGCGAACCGTGAAATTGCGATTCACGCCGCCGCCCCGCAGGCGCATCACCACGCCCTCGAATGGCTGGAGGCGCTCGCGGTTCCCCTCAACAACTTTCACTTGCAGGCGCACTGTATCGCCCGACCTGATTTCCGGTAAATCCTGACGGATCTGGGCGTTTTCAACCGCCAGCAGCAGGGCCCTGCCGGCGGGTTTTGCCACCGTCTCTTTCTCGGCCATATTGTCTCCTTCTTCCTGTGCGCGTTGTGCTCAGCCCGTGGCATGTGTAATGCATAATTGATGGTATCGGGACTGTTGCCGGCTGTATGCTGACCCTCGGACCCATTCCTACTCTCTATCGGCGTAAACAGAGCGTTCCGCGCTGCGCTTTACTGTACTTCTGCTATGGATTTGTTTAGCTGCTTCATCAGCCGAGATTTGCGACGAGCAGCGTTGTTGCGATGAATCACACCTTTTTTCGCGGCGCGATCCAGTTCGCTTACTGCGGCGCGCACCGCAGCCTCCGCATCCACGCCGGAGGCAATCGCCTGGCGCGCTTTTGTCACGTGTGTTTTCACAATCGACTTGACCATGCGATTGTGCAGGCGGCGCTTCTTCTCCTGACGCATCCGCTTGGCGGCCGAAGCATTATTGGGCATGTAAATATCCTTCCTCGGAACATCTACCCCTTCACATGGGTATCCTTAATCCGCTTTGGCAAGCAGCGTGATCGCTGCCTCTCTCGTCAAATCGGCAAGGAAATGGTTTGTCTACAAAAAATGCCGACAGTTCGTCGGACTGAGTGCCAGTGGATTATAGCAGATTGCTCCGCGGACTGTCAACGCATTATCCCCAAATGCCCCTTGTTTTCAGCGGTAATACCTCCCCGAATTTGTGGCTCCGGCGGAATGCTTGCTCGGTGTAGATATCTGGAAATGACTGCAATCTCCGGGTTTTGAGAGAGCCAGCAAGCTCGACAATTAAGTATAATTACTGGTATTCCCCAGGGATTTGTGATATAGTGGTACGCATGGCTGTCGTCAGTAGATCGTTGCGTATCGATTTTAAGGAAACGCAACCGTTTGAGGATACGTTAAAAAGGTAGGTATAACATGGCTCTTGAGGATTACTTAGAACCCGAGGTAGCAGTAGCGGCGGTCGTCACAGCGGCCATTTTCTCACCACGGGCGCGCAAATTCATACGACGCGGGGCAGTATATGGAATGGCCGGGATACTCAAGGCCGGCGATGCTGTCACTTCCTTTGCCAGCAGCATCAGACAGGGAGTTCAGGAGGCAGGAGCTTCAACCCGACACGCCGTGCCAAAGAGCGAAGCGGCCACAGAAGGTTCAGCAGCGAATACAACCCACAAAAGGGCTACCACTAAAGCGTCAGCAGAAGGCGCGGGAGGAGCGTAGCAATGAGTCAAATTCCAGAAGAGAAAGGCCCCAGACCGGCGACGGAGCGAGCCGAGGAGTTGCTTGACCGCGCGGGGCGGCGTCTGGGCCTCTTTATTGCCTCTGCTGGCCAGCGCGTTCAGCGCACGGCGGCGATAACGCGTGAAAAAGCTGAGCAGAGAAACTCGTCCTTGAATGGAAAGAAGGTGGGCCGCCGAGCAGCCACTGGAGAGGAAACGAGCCAGGAGGCTATGGAGCGGGCTGAAGAGCTGGTCGGCCAGGTGGAACAGCGCCTGCGCCACTTCGCTTCTATGGTGGGTTTTAATGTCCAGAAAACAACCGCTCGTATGCGTGAAGAGGCCGAAGATATGTGGGCAGAGGCACAACATATACGTTCTCAAAGCCGCCGTAAACCCCAATAAACAGTTCCATGCCATTCCATCCCTTTCTTTCTGAAGAGAGCTTTTGTGTCTCTCCTTTATAGAAAGAAGAAAGGGTCGTGCATGTCTGTGGTGATTGTCGAGTCCATTTTCGTAAATTCTGTAGAATAAAAAAAGAAAAAGAGGAAGGAACAGGATCACTGATGAGTGTAGCTGTTGCTGAAGAACCCGCGATCCTTCACGCGCTCCCTGGTCGCGTGCGTGTGCATTTACCCACGTGGTCAGGCAAGGGAAAACGCAGTATCGAGAAACAGCTGCGCCAGGTCTGGGGCGTCCAGAGCGTGCAGGCTAACCCCTTGACCGGCAATATCCTGGTCCAGTTTGATCCGACAATTACCGATGAACGCACGATTGTTGATCTTATCCATACGATGGAGGTGGATGAAGCCGAGCGTGAGACGGAGAA
>DATGKW010000065.1:0-4471 GCA_035294465.1 Ktedonobacteraceae bacterium
GCGCCGGTCAAGTTCTGCGAGTCCACGCCGAGGACGACCTCGCGCCTGCCACGACGGTAGAACTCGCCGAATGAATGCAGCAGGAGAGCCAGGCCAAGCCCCTTGCGCCGCCAGGGACGCAGGACTCCCAGCGTATCGACCCAGGCGGGCACACCATCCGAACAGAGCGAGCCTCCGGCAACCTGGTCGCCCGCATATGCGATAAACCAGAGCGTGGGATCGAAATCTGCTCGCTCGATCTTGCGATGCCGCCACTCGTCGAAGTCGCCCGGCACATGGCCCCAGTGGTCGCTGAACGCGGTGTCCATCAACTCGAAAACCGCACGGGCGTCACGCTCAGGCACAAAGGGACGCAGGATCACGCCCTCCGGCCACGCCGGAGTCTTGGGAGCCGTCTCCATCTCGATCTTCATGCGCCAGTACCGGCGAACTTCCTGAAAACCCATCCTCGCATAACGCGCCAGCGAATCCTGGTCAGTGGATGGCGCCCAGGCGTTCAAGCTCACGCGTACCCCTGGTTCGGCCTGAGCCATCCGCTCGCGCGCCCATGTCTCGCCCAGATCAAGCAGATAGTCGCCGGGCCGCGGATCGCTATAACCAGGCCGCACAAGCACATCCACAAAAAACTTCGCGTACATACGCTGCTCCAGATACAGGACGGCAAGCAGTTGCCCCTCTTGATCGAAGACCAGGCGCTGATCCTGCGCCAGATTGTGCTTTGGAGCAGACCAGTAAGTCCGCAAATCTTCAAGGGTCATATCCTCCCGGCCGTAATATGCCAGATCATACGCCAGTGTCAGCTCATGCACGGTTTCCAGATCGTCTATTGTCGGAGGGCGCATGGTCAGGCCCTCCGGGAACATATTTTTCATTGCTTTTTCCTCTCACTAAACGCCGCCGCCAGGGGCGAACCATTCCTACACCGATAGCGCTTGAGTACTCAATTCCACTCCCGCGCGCAGCTCCTTCTCGAAGCTTATATACTCTCTCGCCACGTGCATCCCGGCTCGCGTATAGAGCCGCGTAGCACCGGTCAAGCTCTGCGAGTCTACGCCAAGATATGCCTTGCGCAGGCCGCGGCGATAGAATTCGCCGAACGAATGCTGCAAGAGCGCCAGCCCCAAACCCTTACGTCTCCAGGGGCGCAAGACTCCCAGCGTATCCACAGCCCCAAACTGCCCATAGATGGCACAGAGAGAGATGCCCGCGATCTGATCTCCCTCATAGGCAATGAACCAGAGCGACGGATCAAAGCCCGCCCGTTCGACTGTGTAGTGCCTCCACTCGTCATAAGGTTCCGGCATATAACCCCAATGATCCTGGAAAGCTGTATTAATCGCCTCGAAAACCCTGCGATCATCGTATCCTGACATAAAAGGACGCAGTTCAACGCCCTGCGGCCATTCTGGCGCGGCGGGCATCTCGTTCAATTCGATCTCCATGCGCCAGTGACGGCGAATCTCCCTGAAACCTGCCCGCTCACAACGATTCAGTGAGTCTTGATCAGTAGATGGTACCCAGGCGTTTAAGCTCACACGCACTCCTGGTTCAGCCTGAATCATTCGCTCGCGCGCCCAGCCTTCGCTCAAATGCATCAGGTAATCACTTACTCGCGGGTCGTTAGAATCTGGCAACACACGAATGGTGATAAAGCACTTCGCGTTCAGGCGATGCTCCAGCATTAACCAGCTGATCAGCCGGCCAGTCTGATCAAAAACCACGCGTGTATCTTCCGCCAGATTGACTCCTGGCGCGGAATGCCAGGTTCGCACGTCATCAAGGGTACTATCCTCTTCGCCGTATTGCGCGAGATCATACGTCCGGACCAGGCCATAAATGGTTTCTACATCCTCTAGCGTTGCAGGGCGCACAGTTAGCCCTTCTAGTAAATCTTTGTCCATGATTCCTTTCTCTCTTCAACATCCGTCAAGTTGCATCTCTAACTTTCTTTCGGCCTGGAACCTCGTGGCCAGTAGCTGACCACGAGGTATTTCTCTATATGCCGCTTTCTAAGGCTTTTACCCATTACGCTTCAAACGCCCGGTCCTCTTGGCATAGCGCTCGGCCAGCCCGAAGACCCACAGGCCCAGCGGAATACTGATTACACCGCTGATGAGCAGTGGCCATGTGCTGGCCCAGATCGTGGGCGACCAGATTGGCGCGTTCTGCTGCAAGCCCGCGCGCAGGCCATTCAGCACATAGGTTGCCGGCGAGATACGCGCAGCAGGCTGCATCCAGCCAGGTAACACGTTGATCGGATAGTATACGCCCGATATGAGTAACAGAACTGAACGCACAATATAGGACATTTGCGAACCGCGCTCAGTAAAGAGCAGGGGAAGCACAGATGCCCCTATCCCAAAGCCGACAAACGAGACGCTGCCTAACAGCAACATAAAGATCGCGGTGAGATAGTTCGCGTGACTCAAGTCCAGGTGGAAGAACGCAGCTACGATGAGCAACTGGACAAAGGTAAAAGCCAGACCATGTGCCACAGCATACCAGCAGCTCCCAACCAGGTGCGTTAGACGCGAAATAGGAGCCATAAAGGTATACTCTATCGTCCCCTCCCAACGCTCGAAAGTGATCACATCGGTAACACCTTCAAAGGTGACGCTCAGATACGTCCAGACGGAGGTACCAATCACCAGGTACAGCGTCAGGTAGTTAACTTGAGCCTGGGTCACGTGGCCCAGAATCTGGGTATTTTTGCTGATAAATGTGATGCTCAGCGCGTTGATAAAGTTGTAGCACAACCAGACAATTTCCCACCCCAGATAGCGCTTGGCCAGGTTCCAGTTGCGCTCGAAAAACGCGTAGCTGGCCCGTCCCTGGTGCATGAGTGAAGACATAAGCGGTGACTCCTCTTTCCTCTCCGCTTTTGCGCAAAAAACGACTTGACCGCCGTTTTGCAAAAACGGAAGAAGGATATATAGTAACTATTCCTCTTCTTTCAGGGCCTCAAACGCCTCAAAGGCTTTTTCCCAGCTGCCATAGCGCGCGATATCGGCCTCAGAGATGAGGTGGGCAACGGTATAATGCATAAACACTTCATTCATCGTTACCGGATTTGTTCGCCCCAGGCGCTCGGTTACAGCCCTCCTGAGTTCCTCAATGGTGCCCTCGGCGACAATCTTGCCCTGATCGATGATGGCCACGCGGTCACAGAGCGCCTCAGCTTCATCCATATCATGGGTGGTGATCAGAATGGTCGCATCGTGGTCCTCGCGCAACTGTCTGACAAACGTCTGAACATCGAGCTTGGAACGCGGATCGAGGCCCGTCGTCGGCTCGTCCAGCAGCAACACAATCGGCGAAGTCAGGAAGGCGCGCGCAATAGCTACCTTCTGCTGCATACCGCGCGACATGTCCTCCAGAGGCTGCCCGATGCGATCTTTAGGAATGCCCAGACGTGTCAGAATCTGCCGGATCTTCTCGCGCGCTTCTCTGCCCGGCATGTTATAGAGCCTGGCAGCATAGATCAGGTTCTCCATAGGCGAGAGCTTCTTGAAGAACGAGGCTTCGACACTGACCCGGTTGATCAGGCGCTGCACGGTACGCTCATCCTTCCTGACATCATAGCCAAAGATCGAGACGCGCCCGCTATCAGGAATGAGCAGGGTTGAGAGGATACGAATGAGCGTCGATTTGCCTGAGCCATTCGCGCCCAGAATACCCACAATCTCGCGACGCCGAATAATCATATTCACATGCTCAACCGCGCGTACTTCGCGCTCCTGCTCCTTCTTGCCCCAGGGCAGCCACGAGCGACGTTTCTTAAAGACCTTTGATACGTCATCAATCACGACGGCGTCTTTTGCGGGATCGATAGCAATGTTCCACGTCAGATCTGTCGCCTCTATATCTGGAATAGCCACTGATATATCTCCTTCGTCCGACTAATAACACAGCGATAAAATACTTCTCTACGTGCTCGCTTCAAGTATAGGTTGAAGAGAAACGAGATACATCGATCATCAGCACAGGCAGATGCCTGTACAGTTGGACAATATTCTTACAACATGCCTGCCGCCTCCCCAGGCAGCACCGCGCCCTCGGCCATCACGCTTCGATTGGCGCACCACCCAGTATAACGCGGACTTCCTGACGCCTTTCGTCAGGAAAAGAACTGCAGTTCTTTCTTCTTCCTTTCTTCTCGATCAGAAAAAAAAGAGCAACAAAAAGCCGTGGGACTGATTTTTCATCGCTTTCGTCAGTGCCCACGGCTGAGGGTTACGGCTTTTAGTTGTCACCTCTTCTTAGGAGGTGGAGATCCCCTCGAAATGGGCACAATACGACCCCGAACCAGGCCAGAGATCGGCCCGGAGAGAGTGAAAACACTGGTATAGCGCGGATCACAGACGCGCGCAAACATGGCATGGCTCATGTAGCCATTAGCATCGCGCAGGCGCATCAGGCGCAGGGTTGCTGTAGTTGGAATACTAGCCATGCTAGTGCCCTCTCCTTTCGT
>DATGKW010000066.1:0-22328 GCA_035294465.1 Ktedonobacteraceae bacterium
CGGTCGGCCCCGGTGCCCGAAGGTGAGCTGAGCAATGTACGCAGGTAAAGAATTTCCCGGCGGCTCCCCAGGTCATCCAGGACATCATCCACCAGATCCAGTAATTCGGTGATTGATTCGCGCATCGTCAGGCGGCGGCCCTGCACGAAGTCGAAAACGTTGGCGTCCAGGCCGTAGCGCGAGGCATACCATTTGTGTTCCTCGACGAAATAGCGCGGCAGGACGTGCATGGTCAGGTGGCGCTCGTGCAACCAGACCAGTTTGGCGATCAGGGCCTGGCAAAGCGCGGCCAGGGCGAGGGTATCGTCCAGAGTCGCGGGCATGTCGCAGATGCGAAATTCCAGCGTTGGAAAGTGAGGGTGTGGACGAATATCCCACCAGATCTTCTTGCCATTGTCGATATGGCCGGCTTGAACCAGGCGCTGAACATACTGTTCAAAATCATGATGTGAGAGAAACACCTCAGGAATGCCGCTACGGAAGATGCGCCGCCAGACGATCGAACGATATGACTTGATCCCCGTCAGGCGCCCGGCCCAGAAAGGAGAATTGGTCGAGAGGGCCAGCAGATGAGGCAGCCACGAACGTACCTGGTTCATGAGGGCAATGGCCAGTTCGGGGTTCGCAATGCCAACATGGATATGCAGGCCATAGACCAGGATAGAGCGCGATGCGTCCTGGAACTCTTCTTCCAGGTCCATGTACCGCTCGTTCTCGGTCGTCTTCTGTTCCTGCCAGAGCGCGCTGGGGTGGGTGCCAGAGCTAATGAGCGCCAGACCCTCTTCGGCCAGAATCTGAGCAAGTTGAGAACGTAGGGCGCTCATTTGCCGCCGCGCGGCGGCGATAGTAGGCATCACATCGGAAACCAGCTCGATTGTCGATTGCTGTACCTCCGCTTTGACGTGCTCGCCCAAAAGCGGCGCGGCCTTCGGCAAAATGGAGTGGATACGCGAGGAGAGCTGGCCGCTCTCGCGCTCTACCATCTGGAATTCCTCCTCGATACCCAGAGTAAAATTGTTTGCTCGTCTTGCTTTCATTACAGTTTCTCTCATCTGGGGCGCAACACTTTGAACAACTGCCATTTTCTAAGGCAGTACAGAGCGCTTTACGAGGGCTGATACATCTGAAGAGTTTGCTGCATCAGATACTGAGTAACCGCCTGTATACTTCCGGTGCGCCTGTATACTTCTATCTGACGATCTGCCCCGGTGCCGCGCTTATCCGCGAGCAGGGCGCGCAGATAATTGATTTCGCTGCGCGAGCCGAGGTCATCTACCACTTCATCTACAAAATCCAGGAGTTCGCTGATTGACTCGCGCATGGTGAGCCGGCGGTCGCGTGTGAAATCCAGGATCTCGCCGTCCAGGCCATAGCGCATTGCTCGCCATTTATTTTCATCGATCAGAGCGCGCGGTAGGATATGGCCAGTCATGCCATGGCGATGCAGCCAGTCTAATTTAGCGACCAGAGCCTGGCAAAGCGCGGCCAGTGCAATGCTGTCCTCGAAAGAGGCGGGCATGTCACAAATACGGAACTCGACGGTATTGAAAAAAGGATGGGGGCGGATGTCCCACCAGATCTTTTTGCCATTGTCGATGCAGCCTGTTTTGATCAACGCCTGGACATAGTTATCGAAATCACTCCAGGATGGGAAAACGTCGGACACGCCGCTGCGAGGGAAAGGCCGCCAGACAACCGAACGATACGATTTAATCCCCGTGAAGCGACCTGCCCAGAAAGGAGAATTGGCCGAGAGGGCGAGAAAGTGAGGAATCCAGCTGCGAGCCTGGTTCATAATAAGTACGGCCATCTCATGATTCTTCACGCCCACGTGGACGTGCAAAGCAAAAATCAGGATCGAGCGGGCAATATCCTGCAACTCCTCTTCCAGCTCGATATAGCGTCTGTTGGGCATTGATGGCTGATCCTGCCAGAGTGCTTCGGGGTGAGTACCTGCACTGATCAGCCTTATCCCATCTTCTTCCAGTAAATTGCTCAGTTTTTGCTGTAGATCCCGCAATTCGAGGCGAAGTGTAGGAATATCCGGGCAGATTCCCGTCACAATTTCAACTGCCGACTGCAACATCTCTGGCTTGATTTTTTCCCCGAAGATAGGGGCGCCTTTTTCCAGAACCGTCAGAATATGTGGGTAAAGCTGGCCAGTCTGACCGTCTACCATCTGAAACTCTTGTTCAACGCCGAGGGTAAATTGCGAGGGCATGCCAATATCTCCTTCTAGATGAGTGTCTATCCGATTCCCTGCCTTCGCTTGCCTGGGATGCGCGTGGCTTCGCTGCGCAGCGTATACAGCAGGTGCGAGGAAGCGATCAGGGTGGGAAGCGGGCATATTCTGACACGAGAAAATACAGTCCGAGGATAACGCGAGAGAGGCACAGGTAAGGGACAACAGAGCAGAAGGCAGGTAGAGAAAACAACCAGTTAAGGACAAACGCGAGCAGATCAAAGTGGCGCGCTTGCCCGGTGGGCTGTTCGGTGCCTTTGTACCCGCCGGCATACAGGCTCCCTTTCGCTGAAGCTGTGCGATTGAGCTATACGAGGGTACGAATACTTCTTAGAGTACGCTGGTACAAAAACATCTCTGGGAATCATAGCGTACACAAGAGGTAGATGCTTTGTCAAGGGGGGCGTTTTTTTTGGGTGTCAAATCCCAAAGGCGTGGGGCAACAGATCGCTGATAGAAAACTCGTCCGCGACGCCATCTATATAGATTGTCGCCTGCGGTGCGAGATCGGCTAGCCATTGGCGGCAGGCACCGCAGGGGGTACGCTCGTTGATCGGGGCCTCGGCAGGCGCGTCGATACAGGCCACAGCTATCTGCGTAACAGGGCCAGCCCCGGCGGTCACCGCTGCGGCCAGCGCCGAACGCTCAGCACAGAGCGTCAGGCCATAGCTAGAGATCTCAATATTTACGCCCACAAAGAGTTGCCCGCCCGCGAGCAGGGCCGCGCCCACTCGAAAATGAGAGTAGGGGCAGTGCGCGTGCAAGGCCGCCTGGCGAGCCTGCTGCAGTAATTCTTCACGTGAAACCACCGGTCTTTCTCCAACCAGAAAAGTTTTTATGCTAAAGCTCCCTTGCATTACGGGAACTTCAGGCCGCAATGGAAGCAATAGCGGAAGTATTCGGGACTATGCGCGCTGCAACGACTGCACTGCTTCCCCTGTTCATTCTCTCCCAGGAGAGTCGCGGCCTGCTCCGGGATCTCTGGTGGGGATATTGTATGGGCTTCCTGAAGGATTTGCAAGATCAAGTCGCGCACTTGATTGAGCTGCAACTTATACTCTCCAATCAGCACCTGGGCGGCGAGACCACCTCCGTCGCGCTCTCCCTCACGCAGGATGCCCAATAGCAGATGCTCGGTACCAATAGAGTGATGACCCAGGCGGCGGGCCTCATCTACACCCAGTTCGAGCACTTTCTTAGCGCGCGCAGTCAGGCCGCGCACACCGGAAGAGGTGGAAGCACGACCTGCGCCAAGAGCTCCTTGTACGGCAGCTTTGACCAGTGCCGCGGGGCCCTCCGTCGCGCCCTGAGCAGCCTTTTCGGTGATATTCATCGTGTACCGGCGCACATCTTTGAAATCAAGGCCAGAGCGCAGCAAAGCCATCGCTCCCACACCCTCGCCTTCGCGCACCAGGCCAAGCAGCAGATGTTCAGTACCGATATAGTGATGGCTGAGTTCTGCAGCTTCCTCGTTCGCAAGAGTCAGAACTTTGCGCATGCGTTCGGTAAATTTATCGAAGCTAGCATCGACGGGGGCAACGCGCTGACTTTTCACAAAATCCTGAATATCGGGAATCATAAAGCGGAACTCGCCGCCAATGCGATAGGCTGGCAAGTCGCCGCGTGTGACCAGGCGGCGCACCGTCACAACCTCGACGCGCAGATATTCCGCGACCTCTTCCGTGGTGAGCAAACGTTGTTCCATGAGTACTATCCCTTCTCCTGGAGCTCTATGAACAACTATAGACAACTTAAGAGAACTATAGAATCTTTTGATTGAGAAGTCAAGCCTTTAGTCTGTAAACAGCGAGCTTGCTCATCAAACAAAGTATCACAATAGAGATAATACCTTGACAATCACAGTACTATGATGTATAATCCTCCTACGAGGTGATGAGATGAGTGAAAACAAACTTACCTCCGATCTGTTGCGCGGGCATACCGATACGATGATTTTACGGCTTCTGTCGGAAGCTGACCGCTACGGCTATGAGATTGTCAAGCTGATTGCTGAACGCTCAGGTGGTGAATATGAATTAAAGGAAGCCACGATGTATTCCAGCGTCCGGCGGCTTGAGATGGACGGCGATATCGAATGGTATTGGGGTGATGAATCCCAGGGCGGAAGGAGGAAATACTTCAGGATCACTGAAAAAGGGAAAGCAACGTATGATCGTAATAAAAGCAACTGGGAGTACGCAAAGCGTGTGCTGGATAACCTCTTGTAAAGGAAAGGTGTTGTTATGGATGAGCAACTAACAAGCTACGTCAACGGAATTTTTGCTCCATACGAGGGAGTGAAAAGCGTCGCCGAATTAAAGGCGGATCTGCTCTCCGATTTGCAGGAGCGATTCCGTGAACTGAAAGCCGAGGGCAAGGACGATGAAACCGCCTTTGCCATGACCATTGAGAGTATCGGCGACATCGAGCAAACCGTCCGGGAGGTCGCCAGCCTCTCCCACGCGCTGGAGCGGCAGGTGCTAATAAACTTCAATGCGAGCAACCTGATAAAGAGCGACTTTGCGGGCGTTATCCTGCATAAAGGGGTTTTTAAAGCGAGCGTGTTGCGAGGCTCAGACTTTACGGGCGCCGACTTAACTGGGAGCTTGTTTCGAGACAGTGATGTCCGTGAAGCCAATTTCGCTGGTGCCAATCTGACTGATTGCGATTTCTCCACCCTTGACCTTGCGGATGCGAACTTTCGTGAGGCTATCCTTGTACACACCAACTTCAGCAAAGCGGGGCTGGTCGGAGCACAATTCATCGGCGTCAAGCTGACTGATGTCAACTTCCACTATTCTGACCTGCGAAAAACTACCTTTGAAAGCTGCACCTTTCTCGGCGTGGACTTCCATTATTCCGACTTGCGCGGGCTGCGCTTCGATGGGCAGACCTTTTCTGGCGTTACGTTTGATCTGCCAGCGCTGAAAGATGCTTCCTTCCAGGGTGCTACCCTCAAAAATGTATCTTTCCGCCCGGTGGGTCTCTGGTCGAGCTCGAAGCGTACCATTCAATCCATTCACTTTGACGGAGCGATGATGGATAAGTTAACGTATGCCGCCCTCAAAGGTATAGGGGCTGATGTGTCGAATGTGACGGTTCTATAAGGAAAGAAAGATGATGCAAAACATTTCAATTCAGGTAGACGATCTACAAAAATCATACAAGCACCTCAAGGTCTTAAAAGGCGTGAAGCTCACAGTAGAGCGGGGCAGCATTTTTGCCCTGCTGGGCTCCAACGGCGCAGGCAAGACCACGCTGATCAACATCCTCAGCACGCTGCTCAAACAGGACGGCGGAACAGCCATCGTCAACGGCTTTGATGTAGCGTCACAGCCCGCCCATGTGCGGCAATCAATTAGCCTGACCGGGCAGTTCGCTGCTGTAGATGAGATGTTGACCGGGCAGGAGAACCTGATCATGATCGCCAGGCTCCGCCACCTCAAGCATTCGCGCCAGGTTGCGAACGATCTGCTGGCTCGCTTCGGTTTAATCGAGGCCGCCAATCGCAGGGTGTCAACCTATTCCGGCGGGATGCGTCGCAGGCTGGACCTTGCCATGAGCTTGGTAGGAACACCGCCGATCCTTTTCCTTGATGAGCCGACTACCGGGCTTGATCCCGAGGCGCGTATCGAGGTGTGGAAAGTGGTGAAGGAGCTGGCTGATGGGGGGAGAACCGTCTTTCTGACCACACAGTACCTGGACGAGGCGGAACAGCTTGCTGATCACATTGCCATTCTCCATGAGGGAACGATTATCGCCAGCGGCACGCTCATAGAACTTAAAAAACGGTTTCCACTGGCTCAGGTGGAGTATGTGGAAAAACAACCAACCCTGGAGGAGATCTTTCTGGCCATCATCGGCAAAAAGGAGGAACAGTGAATGGAAATGATACAAAACCACTTTTTCAGCGATATGAGCGTGATGCTTGGTCGCTCCATGCGCCATATCTTTCGCAGCATGGACACGATTATCACGGTCACGATCATGCCAATTGCATTTATGTTGTTGTTCGTGTATGTCTTCGGCGGCGCTATTCAAACCGGGACCGCGAATTATGTCAATTACATATTACCTGGGATCTTACTGATTGCGATTGCGAGCGGGATCTCCTACACGGCTTTCCGTTTGTTTAACGATGTGCAAAAGGGAATCATTGAGCGCTTTCGTTCCATGCCGATTGCTCCTTCTACCATGCTGTGGGGACATGTACTGACTTCACTGGTCTCTAACGCGATTTCGGTGGTGGTGATCATTCTCGTCTCTTTGATTATGGGCTTTCGCTCATCGGCTGGCATCCTATCATGGCTGGCCATCGCTGGCATTCTCGCGCTGTTTACGCTGGCTTTAACCTGGGTCGCGGTAATTCCGGGGCTGACGGCCAAATCGGCAGACGGCGCAGTCGCCTTCTCGTATCCGCTAGTCTTCCTGCCCTTTGTCAGTTCGGCGTTTGTACCCACCAGGACAATGCCGCTGGTCGTCAGGGTCTTTGCCGAAAACCAGCCGGTGACGGCGATTGTGAATACTATCCGTGCGTTGCTGTCTGGACAGCCTGTCTCTCAGGAGATCTGGGTCGCTCTTGCGTGGTGCGTCGGCATTCTGTTGGTAGCTTACATCTTTGCAATGAGAGTATATAAAAAGCGAGTGTGAGAAGAGGACCATCTTTGGAATAAAGAAGCTATCCTTGACCTGGAGAAGCAAAAGAGAAATGACCCCCAGATGTTTTTGAAGATTGATCTCCTTCTCCTTTGCTTCTGCTGATACCTTACCTCACGTAGCGACAGGGCATGAACGAACAGGACGCGAGCGTGCCTGCTCGTTCATGCCCTGCTTCTTTATTTTCCCTCGTCCTGTATGTGTAGTATACGAAAGACCTTGAGGTCGAGCGAGGCCAGACAGCCCAGGCCAGTTGCGGCCAGGACCAGCGCGATCCAGAGATGGAAAAGGATGTACGCGGCGGCGACGCTTTCGCCGGGCAGGCGCAGCAGGCCGCTAAAGATCAACAGGCCCACAAGTTCGGCGCTGCCAAGCTGCCCTGGTGGCAGGGGGAGAATTGCGAAGATGCCACAAACGACGAGCGCGAAGAGCGCGGTCCCAAAGCCCAGAGAAAAACCAATTGTCCAAAAAGCCAGCAAAACGAAGAAAGTGTCACAGGCCAGGGCCGCACAGGTCAGCAGAACGGTGAGAAGAAAAATACCAGGATTTGCAGCTCCCACCAGAAGAGCATCAACGAAGCCAGTAATGAAGCTCTCGATCTTGCTACTGATCGTGCCAGGCAATGGCCAGAGAATCTTGCGCAGCAGGCTGAGAGCGAAATCGCGTCTCCAGACGCGCAGGCAGGTAAAAATAATCAGGGACAGCAGAACCGCACAGCCCAGGGCGAACACGAGCCAGAGCTGGAGATTCATTGAGGCTCCCAGGATTGGCACCAGCGGGATAATGATCAGCGCAAGCAGACAGTCCAGCGCTTTATCCATAGCCACGCTTGGCAGCGATTTGCTGATCGGGACATTGGCAATTTGCTTGAGCGCCAGACTTTTAGCCGCCTCACCGGCATGGATAGGCAGAAAGAAGTTCAAGAAGGTCGCTACATGGTAGAGCTTAATGACACTGAATGTCCAGAGATTACCGAAAGGGTCCAGAAAGAGCTTCCAGCGAAGCGCGCGGACGGTTCGCCCGACCAGATAAACAATGCCAGCAAATATGAGCAATGCGATACCCTGCGCTGTACCCAGATGCGTCCCCAGGATTGCCATTGCCCGCGATAGATTGACAAACGGCCAGGTGAGGAAGAACAGACCCAGGCCGATCAACGCGCCCAGCGACATTCTCAGGGCTATCGTGTTCAGGGCATTTTGCCAGGGCACCCGGAAGTGTTCGTCAGATCGTGGTGTGACCAGCGGCACAGCCTGGGGATATATGCGCCCAAACGGCTCACGTCCATAAAGGTTTTTAACGATCAGCGGGCCGACTTGCTGGATGCCCAGCGGCCAGTAACCATCCTCGTCTGTTTCCACCAGGGGCTGCGTAGACGTACGCACCGGGCGCATCATGCCACTGAGTTGTAACAAATGAGCAGTCTCGCGGTTTTCGGCTGGCGCGAGCTGGTTCCCCTGCTGAAAGATGGAAGGCAGATGCGCGCTCACTACCTTCTCGACCGATGGCAATTGTGGTCTTGTAATGCTGGTTGGCTGATCCGCCGCTGCCCGTTGCGCTCTCAGGCTGCCGGTAGTGGATAGAGGGTCGATTACTTGCTCGGTCGGCTTCATTCCCACAAAACGCGTCCGGGCGAGGCGCGTACGCGTAAGAGATTTGGCCGGATCATCATGGTTGTTTTGCATACGAACCTCGGAATAGAACTATATATTTCCATCTCTACTTTATCAACGAGCTATTACAACGTTGTTAACGCCTTTCTAGCAGTATATCCAAGTTCCCTTGCGCCCGTTGATTCACGCCTACCGGAGAGCCAGTCCAAAGAAGAACAACTTTGACATTGCCCTGTTGGAGAGGCGCCGGGAATTGGCAAGGATAGAGATGCATGGTATACTTGCCAGCATACATGTTTCTAGGAGTCTCATTCTTCGCAATGAGAGAACTATAAGGATGCTGCAATGCCTGGACTGGAAGGAACTTCTCTTGGTCGCTACCGCCTGCAACGACGCCTGGGCCGGGGAGGTATGGCGGAAGTGTATCTGGCTCTCGATGAGCGGATACACCGCGAGGTCGCCATTAAGGTCGTGAACTCTTCTCAGGCCGAGTTTGCCGAGCGCTTTTCCCGCGAGGCGCAGGCTATGGGCAATCTCCATCACGATCACCTGCTGGCTGCCTACGATTATGGTGAGCAGGAGCCGTGGCATTACCTGGTCATGCCCTATATCGAGCACGGTACGCTGAGTGACCTGCTCAAGCGCGCGCACCTGAGCCTGGAGCATGCCGGGGAGATCCTTCAGCAGGTCGCCGAGGCTTTGCAGTACGCCCATCAGCACGGCTTGATCCACCGGGATATTAAACCATCGAATATTCTGATGCGCGATGATCACTACGCCTATCTGGCCGATTTTGGCCTGGCACGCGCGCTGGAGGGTAGCGCCGATCTGACCCAGACAGGCACGCTGCTGGGTACACCAGAGTACATGGCGCCGGAACTGGCCGAGGGTCCGGCGGGAAAAAGTAGCGATATCTATGCTCTGGCGGTTGTGCTTTACCAGATGATCAGCGGGCGCGTGCCCTTTCACGGCGATACCGCCATCTCAACCTTCTGGAAGCAGATGCGCGAGGAGCCGCAAATTCCTTCGCAATTCAATCCAAGCATCTCTGCTGCGGTCGACCGCGTCCTGCTGCGCGCTCTGGAGAAAGATCCGGTCCTGCGCTATCCTACGCCGGTGGCGCTTTCTCAGGCATATCAGCAAGCTCTGCGAGAACTGGATGAGATGCCTTCGCTTTATGATACAGAAATGGTAGACAGCACGCCGGAAGAGGTGGTCAAACCCGCGCCGGTCTCACCTGCCGCGCCCGTCCTCAGCCCTCCCCGTGCCGAGCGGGCGCCGTCTGATCCTGAGAAACCACGACAGGCGGAGAAGCTTTTTCTGCCCGCCGATCCGGTTCCGCAAATTCTACCAGATGCCAGGCGCGCATATATCCCTGTTCCCCCTCCGCCAGTGCAAACCTTTGAGGAGACAACTGACGGGCTGGCACCGGGGATTAGTACGCCTCCTTACAGACTGCGAGTGCGTCGCCGCAGGCGGAGAGGTAACCGGACGCTCATCGGGTTTATCATGGGCATTATCTTTCTGCTCATTGTCAGCGGTGTCCTGACCTATCTGACGCTCTCAACGCGCCAGCAGCAGGGCGTCACGGCCACGGCCACGGCAAAGGCCAACGCGACAAACAGCGCGATTACCAGTGCAACCCAGCAGGTTGTCGCGACTCAACAGGCGGCCACCGCCATAGCTGCGGCTGCTACAGCGCGGGCACAGGCTACAGTACAAAGTGCAGGAGCCACCGCCACGGCAGTCACCAGCCGCGCACCCGTGCTAAGTGATCCGCTGAGTGGCCAGGATAGCAACAATTGGGCCGACGACGGAATCTCCTGCGCTTTCCAGAATAACGCCTATTTTGTCACTGCCAGCGGCACAAACACGCTGCAACCCTGTATCTCCAGCAGTTTGCAATACAGCAACGCAGCCTTTCAGATCAACGTAACGCTGATTTCGGCCGCGGATGCCGGCCTGATCTTCCGCGCCAGTTCGGACGGCAGCCGGTTCTACGACTTCGAGATTACCAATCAAGGCCAGTTTTATTTACGCTACCGCAACAATGGCGCGTACACCTTCCTGATCCAGAACACACCCAGCAGCTCCATCAAGGGAGCAGGCGAGCAGAACACCCTGCTGGTCATCGCCAATGGTTCTACCTTCCAGCTTTTTATCAACGGCACCTTTGTCGGCCAGACTCAGGATAGCACCTTCAGTAGCGGTCAGCTTGGTGTTGCCACCGGCACACTTTCGTCTGACCACGGAGACGCGAGCTTCGCTAATTTGACCATTTACTCGATTAGTTGAAGGCGAAGGGGAAGAGGGATAGCGTTGCCATGAGCCTGAGCATCTTCGATCTAGAGTTCGGTGACCTCCTGCGCATTCTTCAATGCTTCCTCACAAGTAGCTCCATGCCTTTTGCATGCGGACAATTCTATCTGGAACCGTGATAAGAAACGCCTGGTCGCGTTTACTCCACACCGTACTCTTTCTCCTGAGTAGATAAGCGGGTGTCCTGTGGAAAAACTGAGAATCTACAGATTTTTTCCTATTCTCTAGAGATTTTCGTAGATTCCCTTGCCACATGGACTGTTGTCGCGCTATGATATGCAAAGCAACCTTCATACCCTGGTTCAACTTTAGGAGGAATCGGGAAGCGCATTTTTGAGTAAAATAGGAAAGTTATGTCACAAGATACATCTTCAAGCGTTCTGCCTGCTCATTCGGGCGTGGCGCGTTTTATGGACGCTTGCCATCACCGCCAGCCAGACGCGACTCCTGTCTGGTTTATGCGCCAGGCCGGACGCTGCCTGGCCGAGTATCGCGAATTGCGCAAACGCTATGACATTTTGACGATGGCCCGCACGCCTGAACTCTGCGCGCAGGTCACGATGATGCCCGTGAAGGAGTTTGGCGTGGATGGGGCCGTGCTTTACGCCGATATCATGTTGCCACTGGAGGGTGCGGGCGTTTCGCTGGAGATCGAGCCGGAGGTCGGCCCGATTATCTATAATCCTATCCGCAGCATGCAGGATGTCGAGAAGCTGCGCGTCCTGGAGGCTGAGGAAGCCACTCCTTATGTGATGGAGGCTATTCGCCTGGTACGCCGCGAACTGGATGGCAAGCAAGCTGTGATTGGTTTCTCCGGTGCTCCCTTTACCCTGGCTTGCTATCTGATCGAGGGTCGTCCCTCGCGCGATTACGGTATCGCCAAGTCGCTGATGTATGGCCGGCCGGAGATCTGGCACGCACTGATGGAGAAGCTGACCGAGATTACTATTCGCTACCTGGTGGCGCAGGCGCGGGCCGGAGTGAATGTCATCCAGCTCTTCGATAGCTGGGTGGGTGCGCTGAGTCCCAGCGTGTACCGTCGCTTCGTATTTCCTTACACACAGCGCATCTTCCAGGCGATCAAAGAGACCGGCACGCCTTCGATCCACTTTGGCACCAGCACGGGCACGCTGCTGGAAACGATGGCCGAGGCGGGCGGAGACATTATCTGCGTTGATTGGCGCTTCGATCTGGACGACGCCTGGAAACGCATCGGCTATGAGCGCGGGATTCAAGGCAATCTTGACCCGACTCTCCTGCTCGCGCCCTGGGAGACGATTGAAGAAGGTGTGAGGGATATATTGCGCCGTGCGGAGAATCGCCCCGGCCATATCTTCAATCTTGGCCACGGCGTGCTGGCTCCCACGGACCCGGAAATGTTGAAGCGAGTGGTTGAGACGGTACATACGCTTTCTGCGCGCTAGCCTTAAAAGGAGAAGAGTATGTCTACTGACCGTGTCGGCGTGTTGCTAATGACCTATGGCTCGCCGGCCACCCTGGATGATATGCCGGCTTACCTGCAAAATGTACGCGGGGGGCGCACACCAGACGAGGATTTAATCAAAGAGTTTCGCCGCCGCTACCAGCTAATCGGCGGCTCGCCGCTCCTGCCCATTACGCGCGAACAGGCTGCGGCCTTGCAGGAGGAACTGAACGCGCAGCATCCCCATGGCCCGCGCTTCCATGTGATGGTCGGGATGCGTTTCGCGCCTCCCTTTATCGCCGATGTTGTGTCGGAAGTTGCGGCGGGCACGCACAAGCTGATCGGTATCATTATGTCGCCACAGTACTCGCCAATTATCATGAGCGGCTACGTGCGCGCCCTGGAAGACGCCGTGGCTAATCTTGGGCGCGACGACCTGGAACTCAAGATTGCCGAAGACTGGCACTTGCAGCCCTACTTCCTGCAAGCTGTGGCCGAACGTTTGCTGCAAGCGCTGAGTAAGATGCCAGAAGATGTGCGCGAGCGTGTGCCGATCTTGCTAAGCGCCCACAGCATGCCTAAGCGCGTGGTGGAGAATGAGCCGGATTATATCAACGCGCTCAAAGAGACCGCCGCAGCCATTGCCAGACTGGCCGGCCTCCCAGATGAGCGCTGGTCGTTCTGCTATCAAAGCGCCGGTCATACGCCAGAAGAATGGCTCAAGCCTGACTTCGCGGATATCATGCCTGAACTCAAGGCTGCCGGCCATACCCACGTGCTAATCGCGCCCGTGCAATTCCTCGCCGATCATCTGGAGATCCTCTATGATATCGAGATTGGCGCCCGCGAGCAGGCCGAAGAGCAAGGTATTGTCTTCGCCCGCACTGAATCGCTCAACACCTCGCCGCTCTTTATCAAGGCGCTGGCGGAAGTCGTGAAAGAGCAGCTCTAGGTAAAGCCAGAGCTACGGGGCAGGCTGTTTGCGCCGTTGGAATGCTCAGCAGGTGATAACCCCGCCTGCTGCTCGGCGGCGCGAGGGCGAGTGAGTTGTCGACCGGAGTCGGCGCTGATTCGCCTGGACAGGGGAGAAATCTGGGGCCCGCTGGTAGCGTGAAGGGAAAAAAGCTGGTCACGAGTAGTTGATTGAGCGCTTGCAGTGGAACAATCACACGCGTCTGATCAATTGCTCCTGATCACCATCTGCCCGCGGGCATACGCACCTTTATTTGCCCGCTGCTATCATCTACGCTCACTTCCAGGCGCGGCAGAGGGTTGAGGTAAACCAGCGCGGATGCAGTGGTATCGATTCCGCCATCTTCCGTGAAGATGCCTCCATGACAGGGGCAGTGAAATTTGCGATCAGAGCCAGACCACTGGACAATGCAGCCCATATGCGTGCAGGCCGCCGATACGGCGATAATCTTGCCCTTTTCAGCAGGATTGTCTGTGCCATCGTTGCGCACTACATAGCCGGTCAGGCTGGTAGAACCATCAGGGTTTACCGTCCTGAATTTCACTGCCTGATTACCTACTTGAGCAACCGTAGTCACAACAAACCATTCCCTGGGCGATGAGACCTTGATCGTTACGTCCTGGCTTCCCTCATTCTGCATGGCCTGCTCTACCATGTATTCTGCGCTCGCTCCGACCGCCAGGGAAGCCGCCGCAGTGGCACCACCGGTCAGCAGGAGACGCCGCGAAAGACGTCGTGGACGAGGCGCAGGTGGAGCAAGCTGGAGGGGTGGAGTGTGTGTCTGCTGGCCATCTTTTTGCCTGCTCTGGAGTTCAGCTTCGAGACGCTCGCGCAGTTGCTCGACAAACTGGGGAGTCGGCTCATCGGCACCTGGGGTAGCCGAGTGGAACAACATGGCCATGCGGTAGACACGAGCCTGCGCAGGCGTCAGGTCTTGCGGAGGAGAGACCGCCTGTCCAGCCTGGAGTCCCTCGATGAAACGCTCCAGTTCCAGATAATCTTCAAAACGTTCCTGGTCATCGCCTGGCATAGCTTTTGCTTCTCCTACATCATCTCGCTGACAAGATCTTGAAGGTCGGCAGCGCGTTTCAAAGCTCGAAACTGCAACACTTTTACGTTAGCCTCGCTCAATCCCAGCTGGATCGCTGTCTCGCGAATCGAGAGATTGAGCAGAAAACGGCAATTTAGCACCTGGCGATAGTGTTCCGGCAAGGCCAGCAGCAAGCGCCGCACCTGCTCGGTGGGAGCCGGGTTATCCGTGGTCGCCTCACCCTGAGCCGGGCCTTCCCAGCCGGTATCTAACAGGACATCTAATGAACTGGTCGTGATCCGATAGCGTGCGCGCCAGTAATCGGCGATAGTCGTGCGTGCAACCTGGAAAAGCCATTTCTGCACACTTAACGCGCCACGCTCTGTATTGACGCCACGAATCGCCTTCAAGAAAACCTGCGAGGTGAGATCTTCGGCGTCCTCGCGGTTGCCTACTTTGCTATAGACATACCGATAAACCTGACCGAGATGCTCCTGGTAGAGCGACTGGAGATCTTGCGAGTCCGTTTTTGTCTGCTCTGCTGCGAGATATACTCCATCTTCGCTCTCACGCAGTGTACCCACGCGCTGCTCCCTATGCCCTTGAGTTCGTTTCTTTTTTCTCACAAGTTTTTAGAAATACAGATCCATAGCTGGCTCTAATCGGTATTACGTCACAGGTTACACCAGACTTTATTGTAGTATATCGATGCAAGCCCTGTTTTTGCCGGCGAACACGCCTGGAAAGGGCTTTTTGCTGCAGGGTTGAGAAGTCTCAACCCAGGTTAAAGAATCTCTTCATTCCTGGACCCCTGTCAACCTGCGTGATATAATGGCCTCACTGCTCCCCCATAAGATCATCGGGAATCAAGCAGGAGGCTTTTATCAAAATGTTTCATAAGATTTTAATTGCTAATCGCGGGGAAATCGCACTGCGTGTCATTCGGGCGTGTAAGGAAATGGGTATCCGGAGTATTATTGCTCACTCAGAAGCTGATCGGGAATCGCTGCCTGTGCGCGAGGCTGACGAACATATCTGCATCGGGCCAGGTGCGAGTGGCAAAAGCTATCTAAATATTCCCAATATTATCAGCGCCGCTCTGATCAGCAACGCCGATGCCATCCATCCCGGTTACGGTTTCCTCTCAGAGAACACCAGTTTCGCCGAAGTCTGCGCGGACGCGCACATTACGTTTATCGGCCCGCCCGCCGATGCCATGCGAATTATGGGCGATAAGGTTGCAGCACGCAAAACTATGGCTGAGCTGGGCGTGCCTATGCTGCCTGGTACGCCTGTCCTGCGCACGTTGGACGAGGCCATCGAGGCAACGCATCTCATCGGCTTTCCCCTGATGCTCAAGGCTGCTGCTGGCGGTGGTGGACGCGGTATCCGTCTGGTGGAGCGCGAGCAGGATTTTGAGCGCTCGTTTACGCTTGCACAGAACGAGGCCCGCGAGGCTTTCCGCGACGATGGGATCTACCTGGAGCGCTACCTGGCGAAGGCACGCCATATCGAGATCCAGGTGCTGGTCGATAATTTCGGGCATGGCGTCCATCTGGGCGAGCGCAATTGCTCGTGCCAGCGTCGCAATCAGAAAGTGCTCGAAGAATCGCCCAGCCCACACTTGCCGCCGGAACTGCGCGCCGAAATTGGCCAGAAGGCTATCAATGCGGTCGTGCAGGTTGGCTATCGCAACGCTGGCACGCTCGAATTCCTGGTGGACGAGGCGAACCGTTACTATTTCATGGAAATGAATACCCGCCTGCAAGTCGAGCACCCGGTCACTGAACTTGTCACCAGTACCGATCTGGTAAAAGAGCAGATTCGTATCGCATCCGGCCTGCCTCTGAGGCTACAACAGGACAAGATTGAGTTTCGCGGACATGCCATAGAGTGCCGTATCACGGCGGAAGATGCAGACAATGATTTCCGTCCCCAGACAGGCGTTGTCGAGAAGTATCTGCCGCCCAGCGGCCCTGGAGTGCGCGTTGATAGCCATCTCTATGCTGGCTATGAGGTTCCTCCACACTACGATTCGCTGCTAGCCAAGCTGATCGTCTGGGACGAGAGCCGTGAAGCAGCGATTATGCGTATGCGACGCGCGCTTGACGAATTCCAGATCGAGGGTCTGGCGACGACTATCCCGTTCCATAAGCGTTTGCTGCGACATGAGAGGTTTGTCAGCGGAGATACATATACTCGTTTCCTCCAGGATGAAGCGGCATCTTTCTTTCAGTTTCCTCAAGCGGATCGACGCTCAACCTCTACTGAATCGCCCGCGCCAGGAGGGATTGTCTGAAGAAAGGCCAAAAAGGTCAGGCGACTTTGTGTGAGGAAGTTAGGCAGGTACATACTTCATCCAGGTGTGTGCCGCGAGCATGACCAGGAAACTGGTCACTCTACGGGAGGTAACGTTTATGTCTCGTGTAGTTGTGACAGGGTTGGGTTTGATTACGTCTCTGGGTAACGATCTAGCCACCAATTGGGAGGCCCTTATCCGGGGAAAATCTGGCGTGAGTGAGATTACTGCCTACGATACCAGCGCGCACCGCGTGCATATCGGGGCCGAAGTAAAAAATTTTGATCCGTCGCCCTACATGGATCGCAAGGAGGTACGCCGCAACGATCCTTATGAACAAATGGCGATTGCCACAACCAGGCAGGCCCTTGACCAGGCCGGGTTACGCATCACTGAGGAAAATGCCGATGATATCGGCGTTTATATCGGCAGTGGTATCGGTGGGCTGAGCACCTTGCATGAACAGTTCCGCATTCTTTACGAAAGCGGTCCAGATCGTATCAGCCCGTTTTTTATTAATATGATGATCGTCGATGGCGCTCCGGGCATTGTCTCGATCCTGACTGGAGCGCGCGGCCCCAACTGGGCAGCCGTTTCAGCTTGCGCAACCAGCGCTAACACCATCGGCGAAGCCTGGGAGACCATCCGGCGCGGCGATGCTAAAGCCATGATTGCCGGAGGATCGGAGAAGGCCATCACGCCTATTGCTATGGCTGCGTTTGACAATATGAAGGCCCTCTCGCGCCGGAATGAGGATCCCCAGGGTGCCAGCCGCCCTTTCGATGCTACTCGCGACGGCTTCGTAATGGGCGAGGGATCTGCCATGCTTATCCTGGAAGATCTGGAGTTCGCTCAAGCACGTGGAGCGAAAATCCTGGCCGAGCTAGCTGGCTACGGCTGCACGGCAGATGCATATCATGTTACAGCTCCGGCTCCCGGTGGCTCCGGTCTGGTACGCGCTATGCAGATGGCCCTGCGCAAGGCCGGCCTGCGCCCCGATCAAGTCGATTATATTAACGCTCACGGCACGTCGACGCCGCCCAACGATGGCCACGAGACACAGGCCATCAAAACCTGCTTTGGCGATCATGCTTACAAGGTTGCTGTCAGCTCAACCAAGTCGATGACAGGGCACACGCTAGGGGCCGCTGGCGCGGTCGAGAGCGTAATCTCGATCATGGCTATTCAGACGGGGATCATTCCGCCGACGATCAACTTGCACCATCCCGATCCCGAATGCGACCTGGATTATGTGCCAAATGAGGCCCGCCAGGCTACCGTCAATGTCGCCATGTCCAATTCTATGGGCTTTGGTGGCCACAACACTTGCCTGGTATTCAAGCGTTACGAAGAGTAGGTAGTTAAGATGGATATACACGAGCACGAAATACCATGGGTCAGACGCATCGAGGAATTGATCGAAACGCTCGACGGTAGCACCATTGGCGAACTGGAATTGCGCGAGGCGGGCACCGAGATTATTATCCGGCGTCGCCCGGACATGATGCTGGTCTCTGCGCCCGCGCAGGTAATCGATGCCGCACCGCCGCTGATGCCTGGCAAGGCCAGTACGCCTGCCAGGCGCGAGGATCATAGCCAGCCGATAACCGCGCCCCTGACCGGCGTTTATTATTCGGCCCCCTCACCGGCGCAGCCGTCCTTTGTCAACCCTGGCGACATCATCCAGGTTGGCCAGGTCGTCGCGCTCATCGAGGCTATGAAAGTCTTCAACGAGGTTCAGTCTGAAATAGCCGGACGCGTCGTCGCCCTCGTCGCCGAAAACGGCGAGGTCGTACAAAAAGGTGATCCCCTGCTCAAAGTAGAACCTTTATAATATCTGGTTTTTTCCTGTTCAGGAGGTTCTATCCAGTCTCCTACTGCGTGAAGTAGAACAGAGGGGTGTGTGACTCATCATGACTTCAGTTGGGTAAGTAAAGAAAAGCGTCTCAAGTCAGCATACAGGCCACTTGAGACGCTTTTCAAATCCATTCAGTATAAGTGAGAACGGGAGGACAGGTCACGCGCTAATCGTTTGCATGGCCTCGATCAGCACCTGTGCCACCTCGGGACGTGAGAACTCGCGCGGGGGCATCTGGCCTGCCCTCAACATCTGACGCACTCTGGTCCCGCTGAGCGTTACGTGCTGCTCCGCGTCGTGCGGGCAGGTCTTGGACGAGGCCATCGAATCGCAGGCGCGGCAGAAGAAGGTATGCTCGAAGAAGAGGGGCGTAATGCCAAGCTGGCCAGGATCAAACTCTGAGAAGATCCGCTGAGCATCGTAGGTGCCATAGTAGTTCCCCACGCCCGCGTGATCGCGCCCCACAATGAAATGCGAACACCCATAGTTCTTACGCATCAGCGCGTGAAAGATCGCCTCGCGTGGACCCGCGTAGCGCATCGCGGCGGGCAGCACGCCCAGGATTACGCGCTGCTGCGGATAATAGTTCTCCAGCAGCACCTCGTAGCAGCGCATGCGTACATCGGCGGGGATATCATCGTCTTTGGTCGCGCCCACCAATGGTTGCAGATAAAGGCCGTCCACCACTTCGAGCGCGCACTTTTGAATGTATTCGTGGGCACGATGAACAGGATTGCGTGTCTGAAAGCCCACCACGCGTTTCCAGCCACGCTGCGCAAAGAGCTGCCGCGACTGCGTAGGCGTGTAGCGATAATTCGCGAAGCGCTGTTCCGGCAGCGTCACCACGCGCACCGGCCCGCCCAGCAGAACCTCACCCTGCTGATAGAGCACCTTCACGCCGGGATGCTGCTCCTCCTCGGTGCGATAAACCTGCCGCGCCTCCAGGTGCTTGTCATACGTATATTTCTCCTCCACCGTCAGGACCGCCAGCACCTGATCCTGCTCATCGACCAGGGCCACGCGCGCTCCCTCTTTTACCTGAGCGGCCTGTTCGGAAGTAACTGCGAAGGTGATGGGAATGGACCAGGGCAGCCCGTTGCTCAAATGCATCTCGTTGACTACTCCCAGGTAATCGGCGCGGCCCAAAAACCCTTTGAGCGGGCTATAGGCGCCGACCGCCAGCATTTCTAGGTCTGCTTTCACGCGCGCTGGCACAGAAAAACGCTGGAGGCCCCGCGCCTCCTCTTGCAAACGGACCTGCTCCTCTGCCGGGGCCAGGTTGACAACCAGGGTCCCGCCATGAGGGGCAATTAATGCGTCTGTCATCTGTTCTGTTTTCCTCTTCAATATGCTCTCTATAAAAGAAATGGCTCGTTTCTCAATTTAAGCCATTCAATCTTGCTGAACAAGTTTAGCAGCCACAAATATTCCGGGTTTCGGCAAAGGTAGCCCATTGTGGTCAGGTGGGTTAGCGTTGCTCGAACATGTTGCAATAGCCACTCTTTCTCTGATAACATAGCGCGTTCCTCTCGGAAACCGCTTCTGGAGCAACAGCGTCTTTTCTCTCTCAAATTGTTAAGAAACCTCAACCATGGTGAAGAAAGCATAACTGGTTTGAAAGGGGAGTAATGGCAGTATTCTCCACCAGTTGCTATTTATAATTCTTTTGCATCTATTTATATAGTCAGGTATTTTTACTGATTAATTTGTTTTATCGTTTTTTAAAGGAAGGATGAACACCATGAAAACGCTGTGGCGCCACCTAGCCTTTTTCACGCTGGCGGCCCTTGTGGCGATGGCACTGGTATGCGGTACTGAGTTGGGAAAAAGCGCAACCGCCCATGCAACGAGCGAACCAACCATTACGCTATCCGCGAGTACCGTAAAAGCAGGTCACGCTTTTACTCTGACGGGCCAGGGATTTGCTCCCGATGAGTATCTTTCGATTACCTTTAGTTTTGATCCTGGGAATGCTGTAGGTTTAGTCGGCTGTAACGAGAGCGGGCTCTGTGTCGGGCCGGCCTATGTACCCAGCAGCGATGTGGTAGAAGGCCACTATACTGTTACAGCCACCGGTACAGAAAGTGGACTTATGGCCCAGGCTCCCATTCGCGTGACACCAGGCATAAGCGTAGCCATCCAAGGAACAAGTGGGGCCAAGCCGGAAGGTGGTCCCGGTACGCCTCTGAGGCTGAGTGGAGATGGCTTTCTCGCTAACGAAACAGTCGCGGTCTATTGGGGATCAGCTCCCTCAGGAATTTTAGAGGGGACCACGACGATCGATGCCCAGGGCAATCTGAGCTTCAATTTTGACGCACCTACAGGAATTACTCCTGGATCTTACCGAATCAGTGTGGCTCGCACGAGTCGGCCAGTGACAGTAACGACCACATTCGCTATTGTCAAGCCAAAGGCGTATGTACCCTCGAAGTTTTTCGGCCCAGGTGGGATGTTCTTTAGTTATGTAGGATTTCAGTCGGGTGAGGTTGTTAATGCCTTCTGGGGAACAAATGCAAACACCCAGGAAGTGTACACCGGGCACGCAGGTTCCGATGGAGGCAGCGACTCCTTACAATTCATGTCCATTCCTCTTGTTCCGAACGGGACATATACGCTGACCTTCGTCGGAGAAAGCAGCGGCATCAGCCTCAGTTATCCTGTTGCTATTGTCCCGGGACTCGTCTTGAATCCAAATGCCTCCAATCCCGGCAACACGATTGCCGTCAATGGCTATGGCTATTCTGCCAATGAAATGGTGAGTGTTTTCTTCCAAACCCCCAGCAATGGGGTCGTTACCGCGACGACCGATGCGACAGGCAGCTTCACGGCCCTGTTACCCCTACCCGATACGTTTAACCCTCAAACAACCTACGATTACACTGTCTATGCAAAGAATACAGCAAAGACAGAGACGGCGAAGGCGGCGTTCTCTTTCTTACCAATTCAACTCTATATGGGCTCGCCGGTCCAGTATGGGGACTCTACAAACCTTCAGGGCCAGGGCTTCTTGAGCAATGAGACAGTGAATATCTACTGGAATTACCAACAAGCAGGACAAATTCTCGTTGGAACGGTGACCGCCGCCACCGATGGCACGTTTTCTCTGAATGTTACCGTGCCGAGTGACCCCGCGGCAAGTCAAGGCCAGGTCAATGTGGCAGCCATTGGTCAGACGAGCCAGTTGGTTGCCACCACTACCATTCAGGAGACAAATGTGCTGCTCCTGGCTCCTCCAAGTGGGAATACCGGCACGAGCGTGCAAGCCACCTCAGGGGGCTTTGCGCCTGGAGAAACAGTTACGCTTACATTTAATAGCACAGTCGTAGCAACGACTATGGCTGATGAAACTGGCGCGATCAATGTGACTTTCACCGTGCCCACAATCGCTCCGGGATATTACACTGTTGTGGCAACAGGTACAACCAGCCAGGTGACAAACAGTAGTGTTTATGGAGTCCTTGGCTAATCCGCTCATCACTCAATACGAAGCAATAGCCCATTTCACCGCTGGTGAAATGGGCTATCCAGCTATTATCTCTCCACGGTGAACGCCAGCATCGCCACGGCTGAGCCCTCGCGCAGTTGTCATGGGGGCTGCGAGAGTTACGACTGGGGCGACCAGAACGACGATGACTACGCCGATTACTACAACGGGACCTTCGAGAGCTTTGCACAAGTCCAGGTGACAAACCCGGATGGCTCAACCCAGACCGATGACTACGGCTCAACCAACGGCTGGGGCCTCTACAGCAGCAGTATCACCTGCTATCTGAGCATCAGTTGCTCTGTGGCTCCCTACAACGCGAGCAACGGGCCGGTCTTTGCCGGCCAGCAAACCGAGGAGCAGGACTACGACAGCGGCGGCCATCTCCTGAAGCAAATCAATTGGACTCTGGCGAGCAACTGCCCCCCGCC
>DATGKW010000067.1:0-13400 GCA_035294465.1 Ktedonobacteraceae bacterium
GGGTGAGAAGGTGTTAGAGGATGCTCTTGTTCAGGGTGGCCAGGAATTCAAAGTTGTTGGAGGTCTTGGACATTTGCTGTAAGAGCGCTTCCATAGCCTCCATGCCGCGCTGATCGGCCAGGGTCGAGAACATGCGGCGCATCACGACCACGGCGCGCAGAGTTTTGTCGTCGAGCAGGAGTTCTTCGCGGCGAGTGCTGGAGAGCGAAATGTCGATGGCGGGGAAAACGCGGCGCTCCGCAAGTTTGCGGTTGAGGACCAGTTCCATATTGCCGGTGCCTTTGAATTCTTCGTAAATCACATCATCCATGCGGCTGCCCGTATCTACCAGGGCTGTAGCGATAATCGTCAGGCTACCACCCTCCTCAATCTTGCGGGCCGCGCCAAAGAAGCGCTTGGGCGGGAAAAGCGCGCTTGGATCGAGGCCGCCGGAGAGAGTGCGCCCGCTTGGCTGCACTGCCAGGTTATATGCGCGGCTCAGGCGGGTAATGCTATCCAGCAGCACCACCACATCGCGTCCGCTTTCCACCAGGCGTTTTGCGCGTTCGAGCACCATCTCCGCCACGCGTGTATGCGCCTCCGTCGGTTCATCAAAGGTTGAGCTAATCACCTCGGCGCGCACCGAGCGCTTCATATCGGTCACTTCCTCTGGCCGCTCGCCGATCAGCGCGATCATCAGGTGGACATCGCTATGGTTCTCGGTGATCGAGTTAGCGATTGACTTGAGCAGCATCGTTTTACCGGCTTTTGGCGGAGAGACGATCAGGCCGCGCTGGCCGCGTCCGATGGGCGCTACGAGATTGATGATACGACCGGAAATGTTCTGGGGGCCGGTTTCCAGATTGAACATTTCGCGTGGGAAGATGGGAGTGAGGACATCGAAATGGGGGCGACGTTTGGCAACTTCAGGGTCGAGGCCGTTGATGGCCTCCACGCGCAACAGGCCATAGTACTTCTCGTTATCTTTGGGCGGGCGTACCTGGCCAGAGACCATGTCACCCGTGCGCAACCCGAACCGCCGGATCTGAGACTGAGAGACGTAGACATCCATGTTGCCTGGAAGGAAGCGTTCCTGGCGCAGAAAGCCGAAACCGTCTTCGACAATTTCCAGGACGCCGGCGCTAAAAATGTTTCCCTGCTGCTCGGTGTGAGCTTGGAGGAGTCGGAAGACAAGATCCTGTTTTTTGAGGGCGGTGTAGCCGGAGAGTTCGAGGTCGCGTGCGATGTCGCGTAACTCCGCGATGGTTTTGGTTTCTAGTTCAGCAATATTCACGATATTTGAGGGCGAGACGTTGCCTTGAGAGGTGACACGCCCATTCTCCTTTCTCTACATGAACTGAAGTAAGGCGGGAAGTAATACCAGGCTATTTCCTTCTACGAAAAACACCCTGGGAAACGCGGATGCACAAAGCGCTCAATTGATGGATGAAGAGGCATTGGCCTGTAAACCTGAGTCAATAGACGCCACAACAACGTAAGCAAGGGAACCAACAAAACTACTAGCATCGCGTGGTACGTACCGTAGGAGCCAGGTTCACTATACCATAGAGTGCCATCCAAGTCAAGGGTATTTTTTCGACAACTGGTATGGAATAGTGTCAGGGTGTTTTTCGGTAGAAAGACCTCATTTGTTCGGGCTTTCGCTTCTTTGCGGTTGGGCTTTGCGGCGGGTGCGCGCCGGACGATATACCTCAGGAAGGCTACCCCAACCGCTTTCATATTCCTTATCATAAAATGAAAACCAGTGGCTGTCAATCCATTCATTACACAGACGCAAGATTTCTCCCAGGCCCCGGCGCTCCAGTTCGTGTTTCACCACATTATTCGCGTGTGGATGTTTGTGCAGACGGGGCAGCGGCGAGCCAAAGCCATGTGCGTAATGCGCCAGTTCGTGAGCGATAGTGGCGATCAAAACGTATTCGGGGACCTGGGGCAATTGCAGAAGCGCGTTCAGTCCAATAAACGACGTTGTATTATCCAACGAGAGGCGAATCAGTCCCAGGCGGCGCCTCCAGGGCTGGCAATAGGCAACTTCCAGGCGGTTCGCGCGCGGCACGTCGGCGAAATGTCCCTGCCATATCTCATCAAGATGCCTGACCGGATCGCGTTGGATACCAGCAGTACGCTGTAAAACGTGTCTATCAAGTAAAGACATGAAACAGGCTCCTTTTTCAGAAGAAAAACTAGATGTTTGTGAGTCCAGTATAGAGGGCAGGCTGAAATGTGATTGGTGGATGTAACCGGCTGCCGAGCCTCCTCATGGCCCGCTTCGATCTGATGGACCTGCCAGTGTTGTACCGCTCGTGCAAAAGGGCCAGGTGAAAATGCCCTCTTTTTGTCGCCATTCTTGTACAAAATTCACAGAAAAAACCCGATACCGGGCGCACTTGCGAATCGTCAGACAAAAGAGAGGCGCTGAAGGCCCCGGAAGCAAGAAGGTATTCCGGCGAAGAGAAAGGTGAGATCTGTGACAGATGGGACATCGAGGCCATCAGGCCAACTGCGGTCAGAGGGAAAGACGCCCTATGTAACCTCCGCGATAGGCATAGAGGAGCCGGCGGGCCGGACGCGCGCGCGGCGTGTGTCTCTGTTTGCCCGCACGGTGATCTGGGTAACGGGTCTGATCTGCCTGGCCTTCCTGCTCGGCTCGCTGGCCCAGGCATGGTCGAACAACCAGCTTATGCAACGCTTGCTGCACGAACAGCAGGTAACGCAGCAGCTTCAGCAACAGCATAGCAATCTGACGCAGCAGGCCAATCATTACAATGATCCTTACGTCATCGAGAGCGAGGCCCGCCAGCAGCTGGGATATTCCCGCCCAGGCGAGCACGTTGTCGTGGTGGTTGGAGCAGGGAACCAGAGCCGGGCGCAGAAATCAGTCGCCTCGCAGAAGCCAGCGTCTCAGGGATTCTGGCAAGCCTGGTGGAACCTTTTCTTCGGAAATGGATAGAAAACGGTCAAGCAGAGACGGAAGTACTGAAAAGCTTGACAGCAGGGTGTATCATACAGTTATACTAATGTTGTAACAAAACTATTACAGGCGAGAAACAAAGTGAAACGTCACGTATACGCAGTCTGCCATTTGTTTATGATTACCGTGCTCCAGCTTGGACTGGAGCTTCCCTGGTTTTGGCAGCCTGCGATGCGTTTGATGAGTTAAAAATCAACGTCGATTACTTCAAACGGAGCGCAGACATAAGCGTTCCGTTTTTTTATTATTACGAACTAATCATTTGGAGGAGTTTTGAAATGCGTCCAGTTATAGGAGTACCCTGCCAGGCCGATTACCGGGCCGGGTCGAAGCGCCCCATCTATGGGAATAATCGTGCATATATACACGCGGTAGAGAGCGCAGGCGGACTACCCATTCTTATCCCCATGCTGAATGATCTTCGGGAACTGGAAGAGCTGCTCCCACGCCTGGATGGTATTGTTTTCTCCGGGGGCATCGATCTCCAACCGTCATTATATGGTGAGCAGCCGCACCCGGCTACTGAGGAAGTTGACGCGAGGCTGGACGAGTTTGAAATGACTCTGGCGAACTGGGCCCTGCAAGAAGATATTCCTGTGCTGGGGGTGTGCCGTGGTATGCAACTCTTGAATGTGCTGCTGGGAGGAACGCTCTATCAGGATATTTCCGATCAATATCCCGATGCTTTGCCGCACTGCCGACGCGAGTTGCCGCGCACCGCTCTGACCCATACGGTGACGATTGAAGAGGGAACGCTGACGCAGCGGGTGCTGGGCGTTCGCGAGTTGCCTATGAATAGCCTGCATCACCAGGCCGTCAAAGAGCCTGGCAAGGGCGTGCGCATTAGCGGGCGCTCTCCCGATGGCATCGCAGAATTTCTGGAAGTAACGGATCGCCGTTTTGTCCTGGGCATCCAGGGCCATCCCGAAGAACTTTTTGATACGGTACCCGAATACCTGCATCTTTTCGAGGCGTTCGTGCGCGCCTGCGCACATCTGCCCGTCGCCGAGAAAGAGCCGCAACCAACGCTGCTCGTTCGGGCCAATTCGTAGCCAGAGCGCACTGCTGCGTAGAATACGCCAGAGAGGACCGCTTCAGCGTACACTCTCTGGCGCTGGTTTCCCCTCAAAACCATCGTTCCTCGAATGTTCATCGGGTTCAGGATTGGTTGCTACGTCCAAACCTCCTGCTTGTTGTACAATGAGGATATGAAAGGCGAATCTCCAGACACTCAGGGGCGACCCGGCTCTCATAACGATGATGCTCCCTCGCTTTTGCGGGGCAATCGCGATCTGGCCGTGCTCTACACGATTGCCAGCCAGCTTAATCGCAAGGTTGACGTGCAGGAGATGTTGCAGGAGGTGCTGGTTCAGGTCACGCGACTCTTTGGCTTGCAGACCGGCTGGGTCTGGCTGCTCAACGAGGAGCGCAGGCCCTATCTGGCTGCGTCTCTCTCTCTGCCTCCCTACCTGGCCGATCATCGCGAGCGGATGACGGGAAGCTGCCTCTGTCTGGATACTTTTCTCTCTGGTACGCTGGCTGGAGCCGCAAATATCGATGTATTCCGTTGCAGCCGCTTAAAGAATGCGGAACTCGAAGGCGACCCGACCTCCTGGGGCCTGCGCTTCCATGCCAGCGTGCCGATCTACGCCGGCGAGATGCCTATGGGTGTGCTCAATGTGGCAAGCGAGGACTGGCGCGAGCTTGCTGAGGATGAATTGCAACTGCTGCATATCGTTGGGGACCAGATTGGCCTGGCGATCCAGCGCGCTCGCCTGGCCGAGGAGCATACGCGCGCCGCGGCCCGCCTGGCGACGATTGAGGAACGCAATCGCCTGGCTCGCGAGATCCACGATACGCTGGCCCAGGGCCTGGCGGCGATTACGCTGCAACTGGAGACGGCAGACGCACTGGCGGAACAGAAGCCTGAGCGAGCGCGCGAGACCATCCGCCGCGCTCTGGCCCTGGCTCGCGCCAACCTGGAAGAGGCCCGCCGCTCGGTGATCGATCTGCGCGCCGCCCCTTTGCGCAACCGCACGCTGCCCGAAGCGTTGCGTGAGCTGGCCCAGGAGGTCGGGCAGGATGGAGTCGAAATCACGTATCAGGCTCCCGGCGACTTCCCGCTGGTATCGCCACGCCTGGAGACGGGCATCTATCGTGTGGCCCAGGAGGCGCTCAACAACGTCAAAAATCACGCCGGAGCCGGCCATGTGAAGGTGACGCTCGCTGTGGAAGATGACGAACTCTGCCTCTACGTCTATGACGATGGTCGTGGCTTCCAGGTTGATGAAGCGATGGATGCCCAGGCTCGTTTTGGCGCGCAAGCGGGCCATTTCGGCCTGACCGGCATGAGCGAGCGGGTAAAGCTGCTTGGTGGAACGCTCTGTATTGACAGCACTCCCGGAGCCGGGACGCGCCTGGTTGCATGCGTGCCCTTAGAGAAGGAGGGGTAAAACGATGATCCGCATTTTGCTGGCCGATGACCACCCGATTGTGCGCGAGGGCCTGCGCGCTGTTCTGGAAACCCAGCCCGATTTTGAGGTCGTAGGCACTCCTCAGCAGGCTGCCAACGGCGAGGAGGCTCTGCGCCTGGCCAGGGAACTGCAACCCGATATCATCTTGCTCGACCTGGAAATGCCGGTCATGGATGGCGTAGAAATGATCCGGCGGTTGCGCCAGCAGGCTGGCTCCGGACAAAAGGCCGACCCTGGCCCGCGCGTGATTGTCTTCACAGCGTTTGATAACGACGAACGGATTATCGCCGCCCTGGCCGCAGGCGCGAATGGCTATCTCCTGAAAGGCGCTCCCCGCGAGGATATCTTTCATGCGATCCGTGTGACCATGCAGGGCGGTTCGCTGCTCCAGCCCGTCATCGCCTCCAAACTGCTGCGCCACATGGGGCAGCAAGAAGGCTCTCGCCTCTCCAACGAGCTTTATGAAACGCTGACCGAGCGCGAACTGGAGGTCCTGGCCCTGCTGGCTCAGGGGATGCCGAACAAGGAGATTGCCGCCCACCTGGTCATCAGCGAACGCACCGCGAAATTTCACGTCAGTTCAATTATGGGCAAGCTTGGCGCGACCAATCGCACCGAGGCTGTTGCCCTGGCAGCCCAAAAAGGATTAATCACCTTGCGTGCTTGACAGGAGTGTGACAAACGAGTACTCTTTAAAAAGGAAAAAGAGTACATCTTGTGCCATCGTGGTTTTCTTGTGCAAATTTGTGTAACATGGAAGGGATTGCATGTATGCAAGAAGCCCAGGAGAAGGATGACCTCCCTCTTGAATATCTCGACCTGCGCGCTATCGGTGATGGACCCATCGCCGCAACAATGTCTGCTTTGCAGTTTCAGCACAAGCTTTTTCTGCGCGAAATGAATGGTAATCTCCTTCCCGACAAAATTCCTCCAGACGGCTTGCAGGTGGTCATGGATTTTATCTGTGGTCCGGGCAGCTGGTGCCTGGATTTTAGCAAAAAGTATCCTCGGAAGCGCGTGATTGGCGTGGATATCAACCAGGCTATTATTGACTACGCTCGCGAGAACGCTGCGCCGTCAGGAGCGAAAAACCTCAAGTTTAAGGTGGTGGATAGAAAGCGCTCCCTGCCTTTCCCCGATGGTTCCTTCGACTTGATCCATTTGCAGAGCGGCACGACGCTCTTTACGTTGCAGCAATGGCCGGAAGTAATGGCCGAAATGGCCCGTCTGCTCAAGCCGGGCGGATGGCTGAACCTGGTTGATTTTGAAATGGGTCCCGCCTCTCAGCCCGCCCTGGATCGCGTCCTGACCCTCCTGGGACAGATGCTGGCCAGAATGGACCGCAGCACCGCGCCGGATGGAAAATCGCCGCTGACCGGATCCACATTAGGGCCGCATCGTATGTCTCAACAGCTTTTTACCGACATTGGCTATCAACTCTATCCTGTCAACCTCGGAGGCTGGAATAATCCCGCCGGTCGCGCTTACCTGGCGTGGAGCGTCGTGCGGCCAGAACTGGTCCTCTACCTGGCCAGACGCACCGGCGTTAGCTGCCAGGAAGAATTGCAGGTGCTTTTGCACGAGATGCAGCGAGAACTCCGGCAGATCGGCTTTTGTGGCGCGGGTATGCTGCTTTCGTCATTTGGGCGGAAACCGCTGAAAGTATAGGCACAAAGCAATGTGGAGGCGCTCCGGCTCGATCCCTGTTTGGTAAGCGAAGCTCTTTCAAAAAAGAAAGTAGAGAGGAAGCGGTGGCAAGGTTTGTTTTTGCAAGAAAGAGGTATAGGTGATGGACCATGAGATGAAAATGCGACCGGAATACTGGCAGGAAACCGCCGCCTCAGCGGTCGCGCGCGTTTTCTTTGGGCATCCATATATGATGGAAGCGTTGGGGCGTCTGCTGCCGGAAGCGGTTGATCTGAGGCGGGTGAAGAAGGTGTTAGATATCGGCTGCGGCAAGGGAGAATGGGCGCGCCGCCTGGCGAGAGCGCATCCAGGTATTCAGATCATCGGCATCGACACCTCATTCAAATTAGTTCGCGAAGCAGTCGAGCAGGCAGCAGCCGAGGGGCTAAGATCGGTCTCATTCTATCGGTTTGACACGACCCAGACCCTCGAATTTCCCAACGAGAGTTTTGACGTGATTCATATTCATTCACTGGCCTCATTTGTCTCCACAGCCATGTGGAACAGAATTCTGGAAGAGATGCTGCGCCTGCTCAAAATAGGAGGCTGGCTCAATATTGTCGATTACGAACATGGAACGACCTCGTGCGCGGCCTTTAATCGCCTGGCGGCTATGGGAATGGCGGGAGTGCGCGCGCTTGGCGGGAGCATCGCGCCTGCCTCTCCCACTCAGGGGGTAGCCGCGCGCCTCTATGGTTTCCTGGTTGACGCCGGCATGGTGGATGTAGCCTATACCGTCCGCGCGGTCGATTTTAACGTCAATAGTCATCCGCAGACGCGAGCCTTTCTTGACGATTTCCTCGTGGATATGGAGGGTTTCAAGCCGTTTATCCTGCAACTGGGCCTGACCGATGGAGAAACGTTTGACGCCCTGCTTGAACAGACAAAACACGATTTTTACCGGCCGGATTTTTGTGGCTACGCCTATTTGATCTCCGCTATCGGCCGCAAGGACTTTTAAGCCGATGGTTACAGCCGGTTGCGATGATAAGACATTCTGGCTAGTTTTGCCCTGAGTACCCGTAAAAAGAAACAGATAGATATACAATGTTATAAGTACCGATGTGTATATCTATCTGTCCTTTCACATAAAGAGGGGTGAAGGCGTGAAAGAGCAGGTAGATAGTACCGTCTTCTTTGCGATATGTATATCTACCAGCCCTTTCACGTGGGAATAGAGAGGGGGTGAAGACGTGAAAGACGCTAGAGATGCCTTTTTGCCAACATTCTCCTCCCGCCTGTTTGCGGCCCTCTTCGTCATTGTGCTGATCGGCTCGCTTTCGCTGATCTCCATCCTGGGGATTGCGATCATTGGACCGGCTGTTGGTCATGGCACGAATGTCGATCACGCGGCGGGGAAGATTGTGGAGGTGGGGCCAGGCAGAGATTTTGTGCTGCTGACCGAGACAGGCCAGCGCCTGGCTTTCCAGTGTGGAAATGGATGTCGCGCGTCACTGGCGCATTTGCAGCGCCACCTGCGCGAACATGCTCATACAGATGTGTACTATGTCGCGGGCACAAATAAGACGTTGATGGCCCTCGATGTGGATTAGAATTGTTGGCTTTGATGATTAAAAATCCTTTAGCTACTCTCGACAGGGCGGATATTGTGATTGTAGGGAACGGTATCGCGGGGCTGACCGCGGCGGTGGAGGCCCGACGGTTGGAGCCTGAGAAGAGCATTGTGATCATGACCAGGCAGAGCCACCCGACGATCAATACTCCTGCCCTCAAACAATTTGCGATAGGCAAGGTAACGCGAGAGCAGTTGCTGGCTTATCCGCCGGGGACCGAGCGCCAGCAGCGGATTCATGTGGTGGATGCGCTGGTGGAGGGGATTCACGCTCAGGAAAAGTATATTCGCCTGGCCGGCGGCCAGTGCTTTGGCTATGACTCACTGCTCCTGGCGACCGGCAGCAGCCCGACCGGCCTTTCGTCCGACGTGCCTGGGCGCGACTTTGACGGCGTGTTAACCCTGCATCGCCTCAATGACTATATGGATCTGCGCCGCCGCTTGAACGAAGTGGAAGAGGTGGTGGTGATTGGCGGCGGGTCTCACGCGATTGAGACGGTCATGGGAATGCTGTACTGGGGCATTCCTGTTCACTGGCTGATTCGCAGCCGGGCGTTCCTGCCGCGTATGCTGGACCAGACAGCGTCCGATATGGTGCTGGAGAGAATTCGCCGCGCGGGCGCGAAGGTCTATACCGAGACAGAGGTTTTGGGCGTCGTGGGGCGCGTGGGCGCGGTGGCCGGAGTTGTGACTTCGCAGCAGCAGATGATTCCGTGCCAGCTGGTGCTGGTCTGCACGGGCACGGCCCCGGTGACAACGCTGGCCCGCAACTGCGATCTGCCGATGAAGCATCAACAGGGCATTCTGGTCGATGATCAGCTGCGTACCAGCGTGCGTGATATTTATGCTGCCGGCGACGTGGCGGCGCTGCGCGATCCGTTGAGCGGTCGCTATGCGCCGCGTGCTCAATGGCATGCCGCCGTTCTCCAGGGCCGCACAGCCGCCGCGATGATTACCGGAGCCGAGGAGCCAGAGGGCTTTGGCGTCCAGTGGCACGCGACACGCCTGGGCGACCTCTCAATGCTGACCGTTGGCAATCCTCTGGCGAAGGTGGAAGGCGCTCTTCCTCTAACCCAGAAGCGCAAGGGCAGTTACTGCCGTCTTTCCCTGGTCGATGATCGGCTGGTGGGCTACCTCGCACTTGGCTCTGAGCCGCAAGATAGTCTGGCCATCAAGCGTATCATCGATGAAGGACTCTCCGTGCGCGATATTACGAAAGACTTGCTGCGCGGAGAATTTGATGCCCGCAAGTATTTTTCCGGCAAACGCTCTTTTGCCGTGCAAAGGATGATTGTTACCGGCCAGTTGCCGACGCCGCTGCCGCCGGTCCCTGGCATTATTTCGGGAGAGAGCCGCGCCGTAGCCCGTATCCCGGCCCCGGCCGAGGCCAGCTCTCCTCTCCCCGCTCAACGAGTGACCGGGGAGCTTTACCGGCCTGCAACCGGGCCGCTGGTGCGTCCTGTCCCGAATCGCTCGACTCCTCCGGCCCCTGTTCAGCCAGCTCCCGTCGATACAGGCGCGCAGCGGCAGTGGTTGGCCGACCAGCGGACGCTGATCGGTGAGGAACCGGTCTTCGCGTCGAAGCCTCCCAACGGTGCGCATCAGGAGGACCAGAAGGAGGAGGTAGAACTGGTGGTTCGTGTGCCGGAGCGGCAGTTTATTCCGCCGCCTACGCGTCGCAATCCCCATCCCTCGCGCAGCCTCTGGCACTATACGAACAAACATCCTGCGGTAAATGGAAAAGGAAAAGCAAATGCTGAAAAGTAATTCCGGCCAACCTGCCGTGAGATTACATAAAACAGGCTCGCAGGTCATGCAGGAGATACATGCATGCATTGGCTGCAACGAATGCTTGCTGGCCTGCCCGGCCCTCGGCGAGCCGTTGACTATCGATATATTAAACCGCGAAACGCTGGGCGGTCCCATTTCGCGCCCGGTGGCGCAGTTCGCTCGTTCTTGTTATCAATGCGGCGCTTGCGTGGCTCCCTGTCCGGTCGGGCTGCATCGGGACGCCATGATGATGTGGCTCAAAGTTCGCCTGCTGCGTGCAGGCTGGGAGGAGTGAGCACGTGAATATACAGGCCAGAAGAGATTATTTTGATCTGCCTCGGCAGGGGGAGGCCGGCTATTCGTGGCTCTACTGGGCCAGTCCGGTGAATAGCGGCTTTCGCGTGCTGGTGACGGTTCTGGTGATTGCCCTGGCATCCATCCTTTTTGCCTGGTATTCTCACACCAATGCCGATACCGCGCCAGACAGCGTGCTTGGCCTGCTCTACGCCATACTTGGGACCCTGCTGATTGGGCTGGCTATTGTGATGTATAGCCTGCGCAAGCGCTCTTCCCATCACCGCGAGGTGGGAGGCTTGCGCGCGTCTCTGGGCTGGCACATGTGCTTCGCAATTATGGGCCTGGCTATCCTGTGCATGCACTCTTTCGGCGAATTCAATCCACGCAGCGGGACATATGCGCTCTACGCGATGGTTGCCCTGGTGATCAGCGGCCTGGTCGGGCGGGTGCTGGATCGCCTGATGCCTCGTCTGATTGCGGGCGAAGCGCATCAGGCTATGACTGCTCAGGGCGATGATCGCATTGAGACCCTTTCTCAGAAGCTCCAGGCTATCGTGGTGTATAACGCCCAGGATGTCAGGGGCGTTGCTGAGCCGCAGAACAGAGGCAATTCGCCGGTCCCCGTACCTCATGGTCGGGCGACGACCGCGCGAGATCAAACCCTGCATACGCCCTGGGACCTGGGTTATGTCTCGCTGGGAGAGACGCCCCAGGAACTCAGTCAGGTGACTGGCCAGTTCAGCGCGCTCTCAGAGAAACGCGGCAGGTTCTTTCAACCAGGCGCTTTGATACCCGGCACGCAAGAACATATGGTTGAGCTAGATGAGGTTCGCCGCGCCATGCAGCGCGAGTTGTTTTATCGCTATATCATCCGCTACTGGCGCAAGTTTCACATTCTGCTCTCCCTGGTGACGGTAGGTCTCGTGATCTGGCATATTGTCTACGCTCTCCAGCTGATCATCCCCACCGTTTTTCACTGAGATTTAAGGCGTTGGAGTTAAGTTTGTGGTGGGTGTGGACACGGGACTGGTCGTTGCCAGGGCGAATTTTGTGCCCGTGTTCAAGAACGTGATGGTCTGGCCCTCGATATGCACAAGCATGTCTACCTTGCCATCTCGTTTCACAAAAGTGAGCGTTACAGGGTACAGATCGCTGCCGGGGCCGGTCAGTTGATTGGAGAGCACATAATCTATGGATTTCGTAGGATCGCCAGCCGGTAATTCGATAATCACGATTTGCCCGTGTAAATTTATTGCGATGAAGTGGCTGGGGTTGCTCGGACTATCGTGATTGTGGCCGACCACCGCATCGGTCTGAAAGGTACGCGGGTAGCCATAGACGATGTTATTGTATTCGTTTGTGCCCCAGGCCAGGGCTGCCGCGCCCAGTGCCCACAGGGCAATTGAGGCAGCCATGCCCACTCCTACGTAGAATAGCCAGTGGAGATTTTTGTGCGCCTGTTTGCGGGCAGGCGGCACCTCGTAAGCTGTGGTCACGTTGCGTCCTGCGCGGACCGCGCCGGCTGGCGGGACGGCGTTTGCTCTTTGCGTTCTCCGCGCCGGTACGTTGGGGGTAGGCGGACGCAAAGCCCCGCTACTCGTCGTATCGCGGCTGCTTCGGCGTGTCACAGGTGGATTCAGGCGAATCGCGCTCGAAGGGGAGCGTGGCGGGTTGGACGCATATGGATCGTCCTCCATCAACAGGTCTTCATCATCGGGGTACCGCGTGTTGCGAATGCTTTGATCCTGGGTCGTGTTGATTGAAAGCGGACTCACACCAGTTTTTCGACCACCGCCTCCCCGTGCTGAAGAAGTCTTCTGAGATGACTTGTCGCTGCTGCTGCTCGACATTGGTTCTCCCTTTCACTGTCGGTTCCACGAAGACAACGCCCCTTCCCGCTCTCTCACGGTTCGGTCCGCCGGCTCCGCCTGTGCTTTCTGGGTAGAAATGGAGATAACTACTTGCAGACGCGCATATAGCGCCGCGTGGTCGGGTATCTGACGCCGCTTTTTCCATTGATGCCAGATGATATAAGCGGCCCCCTGGTATACCCGCCTCTTTTTGTATACTAGACAGAACGCAGTACGCTGCTTTTTTTCGCACGCTCGCTCAACTAGTATGTAGCTTATCACAAAACTGGCGTAAAGTACATTCTTTCAGCGTGAATGCTTGCATCCACAATTGGGTGCGCGGAGGGAAGGAACTGGAGGCAAGGTTCCATTGCTTCCAATGTATTCGTGTGCCGAGACAGAAACTGTGCAGGGGATGGATAAGCTGATTTGAGCAAGAGTTCAGGTGGGAAAAGAGAGGTTGCCTCTTTCCTGGCCAGCACAGATAGCCGGGGAAATGTGATACGCTGTAGAGCATAAAGATCGACTATCGTGTTTAGTCAGGAAGCAGACGGAATGGCAGATCAAGCATCGCTCTTTGAGTCGGACAAGGGTCAATCTCTCCAAAAGGACATCCCACCTCCTGGCCGAAGCGAGCCGCTGGCCGCGCGTATGCGCCCGCGTACCCTGGACGAGATCCTTGGACAGGAGCATCTGCTTGGGCCTGGTAGAGCTTTGCGCCGCAGCATCGAGGCCGATACCCTTAGCTCGATGATTCTCTGGGGACCGCCGGGGAGCGG
>DATGKW010000068.1:0-9164 GCA_035294465.1 Ktedonobacteraceae bacterium
GCACCTTTACCTGTCTATCCTGGCCTGGGAAAAGGCAAATGCGCCATATATAATCTTAGCAGCAGAGCAACCGCGACCGGTTGAACAAATACGTTACTGAAGCGAAGGAATTTGTAGCATGAGCGAACAGATACAACAGCCCGATTTGACCCCACAGGCAAGTCAGCAGCCCTCCCAGAATGGGACGAATGTCGGACAGACCAGCGCTGATGACGCGACGCTGGTCCAGTCTTCCGAGGGTACAAAAGCAGCTCAAGAACAGGGAACCCCAGACCAGGTAAGCCTGGATGGAGAGGCCACAGTTCCCACACCGGTACAGGCCCCCGCGACCATCCAGGTACCCGCAATGCCGGCCAGCGCTCCCACTTCATCTCAACCCGCGCCTACTCCTGGCGAGGCCGAACCCCAGGCTAGTACCCCATCCCAGTCCGGCGCTTCGGCTCCGGCCCAGCCAGCACCTTCGACAGTCCCCGCTGCGGCGCAAGTTCAGCCAGCGCCGGCAGCTAATCCTTTTGTTTCCATTGAGGACCTGGCGCGACTGCAACTGGTGGGGGAACCGCAAGTTTCGCCAGATGGGCTGCTGATCGCGTACACGGTCCTCAAGAACGACCTGGAGGCGAATACGACGCGTACAAGTATCTGGCTAGCTCCGGCGGTGACAGGCGCCAGCGGCAAGCTTCAGCCGCCGCGCCAGTTGACCGCCGATGACCTGAACGCGACGAGGCCGCGCTGGTCGCCCGATGGACGCGAGATCGCTTTTTTGCGCGAGCGCTCTGGATCGCTGCAAATACACATTCTGCCTCTCAATGGCGGCGAGGCCCGCCAGGTCAGCTTCCTCAAACAATCTGTCAGCGAGTTTTGCTGGCGACCCGATGGCCGGGCTATCGTAGCTCAGAGTCCCTGGAAGAGCGCGGATGACCAGCCAGACGCGGAAGATGAGCAGACAGCCCAGGTCTGGACGCGCCTGGATGAAACCTGGGACGGCATTGGCTATAAACATGGCCGCCACGAGCAGCTCTGGCTGATCGACCTGGAAAGCGATCAGCCGGCCACCCGCCTGACTTCCGATCCGATGGATCATATCCAGCCCTGCTGGTCGCCCGATGGCAAAGAGATCGCCCTGTGTACTAATCGCCGGACGGCCCCTGATCTGAGCGCGAGCAAGGCCCTCTGGGTGCTTACGCTGGCTACAGGACGCATGCGTCGCCTGACCCCGACCGAGGGAACGGCGATGCAGCCCGCGTGGTCGCCCGATGGCCGATGGCTGGCCTATTACTACGCCCCCGATCAGACCGAGACGGCTAATGTCGTGCCCTGGATTGTGGAGGCCGACGGACAGAGCGCGCCCCGCCCGGCTACCACGGCTTCGCAAAACTCCACCAGCATCGAAACCCTGGTCGATAACCTGCATTTCTATGGCGTCAGTCGCCCCTGCTGGTATCCCGACAATACCTCGCTGATGGTCACGGTTCAGGCGCGTGGACAGGTGCATATCAACCGCCTCTACATCAACACCGACCACGAGGAGCCGCTGACCACCGGCAACGGCTGCTATCTCAGCCCGCATCTGAGCACAAACGGGCGCACTATCGCTGCCTTGCGTACAGACTGGTTTACGCCTGGTGACATCTGGGCCATGGCTGGCAATGGCGCGAACCGCCGCCGCATTACCAGTATCAATGATGCGCTTCTGCGCAATCGCCAGTTGATCCGCCCTAAGAAGATAAGCTGGCGCAGCTTCGATAACCTGGAGATCGAGGGCTGGCTCTACCTGCCGCCCTTACCTTTGGGTGAACGCGCGCCGTTAGTGCTGGATGTGCATGGCGGCCCCACACTGGCCTGGGCCGAAAGCTACGTGCATGATTTCCAGGTGCTAGCGGGTATGGGCTACGCCGTGCTGGCCGCAAATCCGCGAGGCAGCGCTGGCTATGGCGAGGAATTCTGTCGCAAGATTATCAACGACTGGGGCGGCGACGATTTCCGCGACCTGATGGCGGGCCTCGATCACGTCATCGCCACCGAGCCGATTGATGGCTCGCGCCTGGCGATTACCGGCTCTAGCTATGGCGGCTACATGACCTGCTGGGCCATCACGCAAACCAAACGCTTCAAAGCAGCTGTGGCGCGCAACCCCGTCACTTCCCTGCTGACCTGTAGCGCTCTTTCGGACCAATGGCTCTGGTTCGACCTGATTATGGGCACGGAGGACGCGGACCAGGACCCTGAGACGCTACGCCGCAGTTGCTCACCCATGACCTTCGCCGACGCCATTGGCACACCTCTGCTGCTCATTCATTCTACCGAGGATCTGCGCTGCCCGCCCGGCGAATCCAAACAACTCTTCAACGCCCTGCGCCGCCGCCAGCATCCGGTCGAACTCGTCCTCTACCCAGGCACCGGTCATCTGCTTGACCTCCCCGAAGGCGGCACGCCCAAACAACGCCTGGACCGCGAACGGCGCAGCTTTACATGGATCAAAAAGTACGTGTAATGATGAAACTCGTTTGAGCGACACTCCTTGCGCGCGCCGGGAGGAATTGTGGCGCGCGTAAGGGTCAGATGGGTCTTGCCCCTCATACTGCCATGTGAGGGGCACAGGACTCACGTATGACCAGGAGACTTGCCAGTTCTACCCGCGTGGTTTCCAGCGGTTCTCCTGCAAGTAATTTCAAGAGCATGGTTGTGGCCATCCGCCCCATCTCTTGTAGAGGCTGGCGAATAGTCGTCAGCGGCGGGTTCAGCCATCTGGACAGAGGCACGTCGTCAAAACCAATGACACTGATATCGTCGGGAATCGCCAGCCCATGTGCATATACTGCCCGGTAGGCACCTGCTGCTTGCCAATCGCTCCCGGCAAAAATAGCCGTAGGTGGATTGTCTAGAGCCAGCAAGGCGTTCGTCTGTTCCAGACCATCCTCCGGGTGAAAGTTCCCCTGGTATACCAGCGCAGGATCCAGCGGAATGCCATGCATTTCGAGAGCGGACCGATACCCGGCAAAGCGCTCGTATGCCATGAGGTAATGCTCCGTATCGGCGATTATCCCAATGCGTCGATGTCCAAGTGAAAGCAGATAGCGGGTCGCTGCAAAGCCACCTGAGCGGTTCGTCGTGCCTACTGAGGGAATGAGTGGATCGAGAGGAACACTGGGGTCAATGACCACGAAAGGCAGAGCATGTTCCTGCAATTTTTTGACCGAGTCGTGGTACAGACGGGGCAGTAAGAGTAAAGCTCCATCGGCCGATCGATTGACCACCTGATCGAGTCGCTCAAGATCAGCCTCTTCCTGGACAATTGAAAGGACCATACTCTTTCCCTCCCGATGTAAAACCTCTTCGATTCCACGAATAATTTCCAGGAAGTATTCACTATCCAGCGGTTTAGAAATAATCAGGTCAATCAGACCGCTACGCCCACCCCCCAACGCCCTGGCCGCCTGGTTGGGCACATAGCCCATTTCTTCCATGACTTGCTGAACCCGCAAACGAGTGGCAACAGCGACATCAGCACGTTGATTGAGCACCTTTGAGACAGTTGGAATGGAAACTCCGGCCGCTGAAGCTATCTCAGCAATCGTCGCGCGTCGTTTCATGCTTCTGATTTTGCCCCACTTTGCTGTACACGCAACCTCTTCGTGTGAAAATATACCGATAGCGCTTTCGCCTTTCTCTTTGTAGAATAGCACGAGAAAATAAGCAGCGTCAACGGTTGGGAGAAAAACGCGGTTCCTCGGCTATCAATGCAAGCAAATATGAGCATTGCGTTTCTTGAGAGCGATCTTTGAGAAAAAGAAAACCGGTCCACCTGTTCCTTGACATTTTTTGTATGTTCATGGTATGCTCTCTATGGAATACCGATAGCGCTTTCGGAGCTTTATCTGCTCCGCTTCTTGATTGCAGATAAACACATGAAGAGCCTGTATCCATTTCTCTTATCTTGAAAGGAGGAAAGGTTTCTGCTGACCCTCCACTGGTTCATAGTGGAACTTTTTGTCAGCGTCATCGTTTGAAACATCCCTTTTCAGAGGAAAGAAAAGGCTAGGAAGAGACTCAAGGAAGAGTACTTTGAGGTTCACCATTCCCTTTTTGGCGCACCTATAGCCCCGATCCTTTCCACGTTCCAAGCACTACATACCCTTCCCGGAATCTCGGTTGGCGATGAACTATCTTCATCAGGGCAACCAGGAAACAGCGACAGGCTGGCATTCGTCTCAACGCACATTACGCAAGGCAGTCAGAAACATGTTTCTTGTACGCTTGTCTGCCTATACGCTCATCAGTGCTAGTATAGCCTGAGTAATGAGATCTGAAGTTTCTGGAGACCTCATCGTCGAGAAGTACGATGGAAAAAAGAAAAGGAGTTCACATGTCTCAGTTCTCTCACATGTCTATCATGGGGTTGCGAAGACCTCTGGTGAGAATCATCATCTTGGGTTGCCTGGTCATCACCAGCTTGCTCGTTCTTTCATTTCAGGGACACGGCGTTAAGGCCGCCACAGTCTGTAGCGCGAAAAGTTATGGGGCCACAGGCAATGGCACAACCAAAGACACTGCCGCGTTGCAAAAAGCGATCAATGCCTGTGCAGGAGGTGGCACGGTCGAATTGACAAGCGGCAAGTACCTCAGCGGGTCTTTAACCTTACCTGGTAACATCACTTTCCAGATTGATAGCGGCGCGACCCTGCTCGCATCTCAGAGTGCGTCCGATTATCCTGCCAACGGTTCTGATTTACAGGCACTCTTGCTTGCGCATGGGAGCAATGTGACCATTACCGGCGGTGGGACCATCGATGGACAAGGTGCGCCATGGTGGAGCGAGATCGATGCGGAGAAGGCAGCCGGGCAAACGCTCTCACCTCGCCCGCCGCTGATCGATCTGGAATCGGTTACGACGGCGACCATTAGCAACATTACGTTAAAAAACGCCCCGAACATGCATATTACGATGAAGAAGTCGAGTGAAGTTACCATTACCGGGATTACTATCTCGTCGCCATCCAACTCCCCGAACACCGATGGCATCGACGTCTGGGCTTCCTCCTATGTCTCTGTCACCAACAGCACGATTGACGATGGTGACGACGACATTGCGATTGACTCATCTCCATCCGACGGCCCCGCGCACGACATTTCTTTAAGCAGTTGTACGATCCTGCATGGACATGGACTCTCCATTGGCAGCTATACAGGTGGGGGCGTGTATAACGTCAACATTCATAATGACACCCTGACCAATACGGAGATTGGCGTGCGCATCAAATCCGCGCGAGGCAGAGGTGGTGAAGTTCATAATATTACCTACACTCACCTGACTATGACCAATGTCCAGATGCCAATCCAGATAACAGCGTACTATCCAAGCATTCCGGCTGAGAGCGACCCTCCACAGCCTGTTACCAGCACCACCCCGAACTACCACGATATTACCATCAGCAAGATTACAGCCACGGGCGCGACCTCAGCAGGCGAGATCATCGGCGTGCCTGAACAGCCTATCGTCAATCTGACCCTGAGCTCGGTCAATATTACGGCCACAACTGGCCTGACAGTTCGCAACGCGACCGTGACCGCGACCTCAACGACGATCTCGGTATCATCAGGGTCCGCTTATATTCTGCAAACGGGCGGAGTAGTGAACACCTAGAGCATTTTGAGCGGCATATCCCGAATACTACTTACCGATTTGCGAGGGGTCGGGAGACCATCAGGCCCGGCCTTCTCGCTCTGAAAAATCATTAGTAATATTCAAGGAGGAATCTCTTGAGAGGTCAATCTTTCCTTTCTCGTTCCGGCAGGGTCGTCTGTCTGATTGTGTTCGTCTGCGCGCTGTTTCTCAGCCTGGGCTTGTTCCTCAATAGCAAGCCCGCCTTCGCGGCCAGTGCAGCCCGTGTTCTAGTCGTGGCTCAGGATGGGAGCGGTCAGTACACTACCGTTCAGAGTGCGGTGGACGCAATTCCCGCGAATAGTACGGGCTGGTCCTTGATCTACATCAAGGATGGCACGTATAAAGAAGTAGTGACTGTTCCCGCGAACAAGCCATATATCTCGTTTATAGGGCAAGACGAGAACAAAACCATCATTACCTACGATAACTACGCCAGCAAACAGAAACCCGACGGCTCAACCTATGGAACCAGCGGAAGCGCGAGCGTTTTTATCCAGGCGTCTCACTTCTTCGCGTATAATCTGACTTTTCAGAACAGCGCAGGGAATGTGGGCCAGGCGCTGGCAGTGAACGCAACTGGCGACCAGGAGGTTTTCAGAAACGTCCGTATCCTCGGCTGGCAAGATACACTCTATGCTGGCAGCGGCCGTCAGTATTATGAGAACGCTGATATTGAAGGCGTGACCGATTACATTTTCGGCGATGCCACTGCCTTCTTTGACCACTGCCAGTTACATAACCTGGATGGCTGGAGCATTACGGCTCAAAGTCGCAGCAGTGCTTCTGAAACGACCGGCTACGTCTTCAATCAGTGCCAGATTACTGGTACTCCCTCAGACTCAACAATTCTGGGAAGGCCCTGGCGAGCCTATGCCCGCGTGATCTATCTCAATTGCTCGATGGATTCCTCTATTAAACCGATTGGCTGGGACGACTGGGGCAACGCAGCTAACCAGAGCACGGCATACTTCGCAGAATATGACAGTACGGGCGCCGGCGCGGACCCATCAGCACGCGCCACATGGTCGCACCAGCTCACTTCATCCCAGGCAGCTCAGTATAGCCTGAACGCCTTCCTCAATCAAGATGGCTGGCTGACCGTGACGAATGAATATGTCAATTGGGTCCTCAATCATTTCCAGCCACCTGCATAGGATGCAGATACCTGTCATTTCCATTTCAGCGTCAGATGTCTGGTATGGAAATGGCAGGCATGTACGGCAGATGGTGAAATGAAGTCACAGTTTATCTGAACAAAGCTCACATGAGCAGATTGTACAAGAAAGGCAAAGAAAAAGAATGTCAGAACAGCATGCTCTCCAGAGCCTGCGCGGAAAGCACTTGCTTTTTCTCAGCATAGTTCTTTCGCTGGTCGTCGCGTTCATAAGCACAGGGCTGATCAGCGCGCATGCCACATCGTCGCAAACGAACTCTCCTTCCCTGGCGTTTCCAGGAGCGGTTGGCTTTGGCAGTAGTGCAACTGGTGGTACGGGAGGCAGTGTTTACACTGTAACGAACCTCAATGACTCCGGTGCGGGTTCATTCAGAGATGCAGTCAGCCAGAGCCACCGGATCATCGATTTTGCGGTCAGCGGCTATATCGATCTCTCCTCGCCGGTGAGCGTCGCCAGCGATCTCACCATCGATGGCACCACAGCCCCAGGGGCCGGCATTGGCTTGATGGGCCGCGAAGTCTCCTTCTCCAATTCATCGAATGATATTGTGCGCAATATCCGTTTCCGCCAGGGCACTCTCGATCCCGACACCGGCAAGAGCGGCATCAATCTGGCCAATGCCAATACTATGATCTTTGACCATATTTCTATTGAATTTGGTCAATGGGATGATCTGGATGCCGTTGGAGCCCAGAACATTACGATCCAGGATTCCGTGATCGCTGATCCCATTGGACAGCAGTTTGGCGCTCATACGGAAACGGGCCCGTTCACCTGGTACCATGATGTGTTTGCCAATTCCCACAATCGCAACCCACTGGCAAAAGACAATACGCAATTCATTAACAATGTCGTCTACAACTACCAGGCCGGCTATACAGCCGCCAATTCGAGCGGCCACTTCTCGCACGACGTAATCGGCAACTACTTTATCGCCGGCCCTTCCACTACTAACGCGTCCGATGCGTATTATCAGATGGATAATCAGTCCGTCTACAACAGCGGCAATATGCTAGACAGCAATAAAGACGGGCAGTTGAATGGATCGACGCTGGCCCTGGGAGGTGGAGCAACCGCCCTCTCTGCACCCTGGTCCTCGACAACCAGCAGCATTCCAACCAGTAGTGCAGCCGACGCCTACAGCTATGACATAGCAAACGCGGGCGCTCTGCCACGTGACCAGGTTGATAGCCTGGTCTTTGGCGATATCACCTCGCTGGGCACAAAGGGCAGCCTGTGGACCAGCCAGACTGCTACCGGTCTGAGCAACGATGGGTATGGCGTCATAGCAACAACGACCTCAACACCAACGCCGACGTCACCAACGCCAACGCCGACCCCTGCGCCAGCAACTCCCACTCCTACCCCCACCCAGACGCCGACGCCAATTTCTGGCAGCGCCTGCGAGGTTACCTATGCTATCGCGTCTCAGTGGCAAGGAGGCTTCGGAGCCAGCGTAACGATTACCAACACCGGCTCCACGGCGATCAACGGCTGGACCCTGACCTGGAGCTTTGCCAATGGGCAGACCATCACCCAGCTCTGGAATGGCAGCTATACCCAATCTGGCAGCACAGTCTCTGTCACCAATCTCTCCTACAATGGCACCATCGCCCCTGGCGGCTCGACCAACTTTGGCTTTAACGGCACCTGGAGTGGAAGCAATACCAACCCCACCACGTTTAAGCTGAACGGGACTACCTGTACAACATCGTAAGCAGCATATCACCTCTGCCATTTTCTGGGAACAAGTGAGATCACCAGAAAGACAATTCAGGCAGGCATTGGGGATCTTTGTCATCAACTCTACAGGTGGTAAAGATCCTCTTTAATTTCTCGAAGCAAGCCTATCCTGTTTTTTTGCTATCATATTGCTGAGTTACAACAGCTTTAACTTCCTGAAGAATGACCATTTCTCGTCTCCAGGCGCTGAAATGCGGGCCAGGTGCCCCAGACAGGTTGCAGCGACGGCCCGCACGCCAGATCAGATTGCAGGTTTACCAGCCGAGAAAAGCCGGAAGCTTACGCTGACGCGTGCGATATTGATACTCTTCCAATGGCGTCTTAGTGTGTTGCCGGGTCCTGACTCCGTTCTGCATCGCCACACGTGAGGTATGTCAATTCGTAATCCATGTGAGCCTCCTAGCCCAGTAAACTCTAAGATTCTTCATCCCGTTTACTTGTCCATGATCCCTATCACTTTTTGTCTCTATCCTGGGCCTCTCCCAGGCGCTGAACAGGAATTTTGAGAATTCTTTCGATTGTTCTCAAAGCAAGATCAACGCTTTTGACGACGGATTGGCTGGGGTCAGAGCGATGGCGATAGA
>DATGKW010000069.1:0-8707 GCA_035294465.1 Ktedonobacteraceae bacterium
GAATATCTTCTTCGGAAACGTCGTACCATCTGGCATCGGCCTGCAAGCGCAAGTAGACGCGCATCTGGGGGTCCTGCTTTTTGCGCGCGGGCCCCTGCGTCGCCTGGGTTTCGCCCGCGCTTTCGCGTTCGTCGGCCTCAATCGCCTGCGCCAGTTCGGCAGAGGGATGCAGTTCGTTGTACAGGGCCTCAACATCCCTGGTGCGATAAAAGACATCCTTGCCTACTCCGCGATGAGCTTTCAAGCGCCCGTCACGCGTCCATTGCTCCAGCGTTATCCGGTCAATGTTCAAACGCCGCGCCGCCTCGCCCGCGTCCATAAAGGCGAAGCGTGCGCCGCCTGCTCCTGTTCTTCCAAGCATATGCCTATCCTTCATCGAAATCTCGTGCCGCTCCGCTACGCAAAGGATGCATCGTGTTATGTGCAACACAACACTGTGCATCTGGGCAGCGCTCGGATCGCCAGATTTGCTCGGACACTATTCCTGGCGCTGCTGCAACGTTATACCGAAGCCATCGGGATCGTGGAGCAGGGCCAGAATTCGTCCGGTCGGCTGTTTCTGCGGCGGCATCGAGAAATGTACGCCATCGGCTTTGAGCGTTTCGTATATCCCCTGGATGTCATCCACAACGAAGACCAGCGTCGCCTGGCCGGCTGCGGGCCTGGCTTCCCTGATCTCTCCGCCCATATGCTTATGCAGAGCCAGCGTGGTACCACCGTTGTTAAATTCGGTCCAGCCCGGCGAGGTGAATTTCAGAGGTAGCCCAAGAGTGTCACGGTAGAAAGCTGTGGAGCGTTCCATATCGGTCACATAAATGACAAAACGCTCAGGTGTTTGCAGGTGTATCGGCATGGGTGGTTTCTTCCTCTAGTTTGCGTATTTCGTAAAACATCAGGAGCGTGCTGCCATAGCGCCGTTCATCGGTCTGTACCAGCCTGCTCAACGGCACTGCGGCAACGCCCGGCCTTTCCCTTGGATGAATCTGGACGATCACCAGGCCATCTTCCGCCAGCAGCGGTGAAGTATCCAGCATCCCCAGCGCCCTGGCTGCCATCTCGTGATACTGCGGGGGCGCTACATAAATCATATCATACGCCCGAACCAGCGCGTTTGCGGATGTGCTCGCGACTGTGGCATAGCTTTGCAGGAACTTGAACGAGTCCAGACGCAACACTTCGGCACGCTCGCTCAGGTCGGTAATGCGCAGATTTTCGTGAATCAGCTTGACAACTGGCAGGCTCATCTCAATGAAGGTTGCGTGCGCAGCCCCTCTGCTCAACGCCTCGATCCCTACGCCTCCCGTACCGGCGAAGAGATCAAGAAAGCGCGCACCTCTGACGCGCCAGGAAAGAATATCGAACAGGGCTGTCTTCACGCGGTCGATGATGGGCCGTGTGCCTGGCGTCTTCGGCCCCTTGAGTTTGCGCCCCTTGGCCGTCCCTGTTACCACGCGCATAGCCTAACCTTCCTCCTCTTCGATCAACGCCAGCATAGCTTCGGCCTCTTCCAAAAAAGTATCTTCCTTGCCCCATGAGATAAGCTCTTCAATCTGGTCGGATTTCAGCTTCCTTTTCGTATTGATACCCCACACGGCCTGGATGATTTTCAACAATTGTTGCTCGCTCAGCTGCGAATCCATGACGTTGCTGAGCGCCGTCTGTCGCCCCGCGCTGGCCACGCCGCCGCTTCCTCGCAACTCTCTCAGCCCGTCAAGCCTGAGCCGGGCACGTACACGGAGGGGGTCCTCATCTTCAGGTAGCTCAAGCTCCTCTTCGTCTTCTTCCTCCTCTTCCTCAAACTTGTAGGCATGCGAGGAAATGTCACGCACAACACCTACCTGGATAGGGATGGGCGCTTTGGATGAGCCGGCGAACTCCTGTCCTCGCTCTCGCGGCTGCCTCTCAGCTGTGGCTGAATCCGGTGTGAGTGAGGGAATATGCATGCTTGAAGGCGCTGGCCTTGTAATGCCCTTGAGCGCAGCCGGCTCCTGAGATCGCGCCTCCGACGTTGTTGATGTTGCCCGGTTGATAGGTGAGCGGGGAGCCGGTTGCTGCGAGCCTCTGTTTGCCTGGCGCGGCGCTTCGACTACGGGCGTCGATTGGGCGGTCCTGGACGGTGGATTTGGGCGGGCCAGATTTGCGTTTCTGGCTTCTACAATGGTTTGCAGCTGTGCATATACCTCGCGCAGATTGGCGCCCTCAAGGGTCGTTACGTGTAATAAATCCATCGCTTCTTTGAGAGACATATTCCAGCGTCTCTTGATCGCGTTAATGAATTGTGGCAGCCTGACCGTAGTACCTTCGCCGCTTGAGACTGGTGTTGCAGGCATATTTTCGCTCACAGGGACCGGTGAAGCCGATGGAGGTGTGCCCATCATCTGATTCCGCGCCGGTGGGGTGATTGCTTCGCTCTGGGAACGCGCCGGTTCCGTAGCCCTGGGCATTGGAGTGTCAGGTTTGATGGCCGGCTGCGGGCGCGTCTCGCCACCGGGTCGGGCAGACCGCTGGACGATTCGGCGCGCCAGGTGCTCTACATCTGCCTCTAGTTCGTGAAGGACCTGCTCGCGTCTCTCCTGGCCAGCTCCCACAGGAAGGACCGTTTCTGCGTCGATGGTATGGGTATGCCCGCCACTCTGAAATTGCCTGCTATAGCGCAGCCGAATAGATGCCTCGTTTGCGGAACCTGCTGTCCTGTCGCTGCTTGTATCCATAACCAATTCCCTTTACACCGGTACCCAGGCGTCTTTTTGTTTCCCTTGAACGCTCTCTCAATAGAGTGAAAGGTCCGCTCACGTGGGCCTTCCTGTAGACTCAACTCAATCTCCCTGTTCTCTCTATCCTACACAAATCCTGCGTTTTTTGCAAATGGTATTCGTACAAATGTCCTAGAAAAACCTATCTTCCTATTTGTCTTGACCGAGGTCTCTCTTGCTTCGTTTGTCATAGCAGGATCGAGTAAAGGCGCACACTATATAACATCTGGAGGAGCTTTATTTTTATGTCCACTTCGCTGAACACGGCGCACATTTTGTCGAAAGACTCCCGTTTTCCAGACCAGCGAACGCGCGAGTTCGCACAGCGATGGGGCGGTTTGCTCTTCTGGGTCGCGGTTGCTTTGATCATAGCAGCGGCGGTAGTGATGCGCCTGTATCACCTGGATGTACCCTTTGATCGTGATGGCTATGACGAAGGGGTTTACTGGCAGTCGTTGCGCTCGATGCTCGCAGGCGACAGCCTCTACCATACTATCTTTTATTCGCAACCTCCGCTTTTTCTGCTCTCGACCTATCCCGCTTTTGCCCTTTTTGGCGGCTCGCTCTGGTCAGCGCGTTTTAGCATCGCGCTGATTTCACTGCTCGGTTTTCCAGGGGCATATCTGCTTGGGAAATCGCTCGCCGGGCGTGTGGGCGTTCTGGCCGCGCTGCTGCTGCTGCTGGTCAATCCGTTCTATCTCGCCGAATCCCAAACGATCCAGGCCGAAGCTTCGTCCGTCGCTTTCACTTTCCTGGCCATAGGCTTTGCCTTTCTCTGGTGGAAACAACCTGATGGCAGGCGCGGCGCTTGCTGGGCCGGTTTATGTGGGTTGACTTTCACAGCAAGCGTTTTTTGTAAGCTGCTTTGCATCTCGACGCTTGTGCCAATTGCTCTTCTTATGCTAGCTCGCGCCAGGCAGATCTGGCAAAGGCAGCCGGGTACAAGCAGGCGAAGCTGGTTGCCTCTGCTGGCAGGAATTGGTGCCGCGCTTCTGACCGCTCTACTTTCTATCCTGCCTTTTCTCGGCTCATTTCGGGACTTCTGGGCGGGCATGATCACTTTTCACCAGGCGTCGGCCGTAGCAGTGAGCGGTCCGCAAAGCACTATGTCTTACAATCTCGGTTTGATGACGCCTGCATTTCGCTCGCTGCTGGTGCTCGCCGCGCTGTATGGTACGCTCATTTCGCTCTGGCGCAAAGATTGGCGCGTCCTTCCCCTCCTGGCCTGGTTACTGGTGACATTCTTTTTGCTGCTGATTTATCATCCTCTTTTTGATCATCATGTCATCGCTCTTGAGCCACCGCTCATCGCTCTGGCGATTCTCAGTGTGGTCGAGCCTGCCGCCTACCAGAACTTCCTCGCCGGAGAGCACCTGAAAAAGTACGTGCCTGCCTTTTTCTCCCTGGGCATTCTCCTGGTACTGTTCGCGGTCGCCTTCAATGCTGGGCAGGATATCCTTTATTACCAGCAATCCCCGCTGGCGATTCTCAATCATGTGGGCACGCAGGCAGCGAGCATCAGTCAAGAAAACGAGCGCGTTGCCGGTGATCTTCGTCGGGCTATCGCTCCCGACCAGTGGGTCATCACCGATGGCCAGTTTATCGCGGGCCTGGCCGACCGCAGCACGCCACCCTCATTGGTCGATACATCCAATGTGCGTATCACGACCGGCTATGTGACCCTTGCTCAGCTTGAACAGGCTGCCGCAAACCCACGAGTCCACGCCGTGCTTTTTTACACAGGCCGCTTTTACCAGCACAAGGTTGCCGGCTTCCATGCCTGGGTTGCCCGGCATTTTCACCTGCTCTATAATTATGGGAATGGGCAGGAACTCTGGGTACGCTAGGATATCAGGCTTATAATGAATAGCAGGAGGGCAAGTTATGCAGCGAAAAAAAACATTTAGCCCGATGGAGATCGTCCTCCTCGTCTTTCTCGTCGGCTCTCTGATCATCTCGTTTCTTCAAGGCCGCCGGCAAGAAAAGGCAGAGGCGGAAAAAGGCATGTAGGGCGCGGTCCGTTTGTTCTCAGCCAGCTCTTCGTGCGGATCACGCGGCAATCAGCGGACGCTCTGGCTCTAATGCTTCCGCGTACCCTTGCAATAGATGGCTCATGGCCTGGTCCCAGCTGCGTGCGCTTGCCATCTGGTGCGCATCCATCCCCATCGCCCGACGCAGCTCACGATCCTCAACCAGACGTGTCAGCAAGCGCCGGTACTCCGCAACCTGCGCCGCTTCGGTCAGCCCATCACTTTCTAGCAAACAGCCCGTTCTGTTGTTCTCCACGAGATCGCATACGCCTTCTGCCCACAAAGCCACAACAGGCAGGCCCGCGGCCATGGCCTCCAGCACAACCTGGCCAAAGGTCTCCGTTTTCGATGGAAACGCGAAGAGATCGGCTGAGGCATAGGCGCGGGCCAGTTCCTCACCCTGCAAGTAGCCGGTAAAAGTCGCAGGCACATGAGCCAGCTCTTGTTTTACTTCGGACAGAGCCGGCCCGTCACCCACCATGACCAGGTGGCAGCGCGTGTGATCCATCCCCCGATACGCCTGCACCAGCAGGCGCAGATTCTTCTCCCGTGAGATGCGCCCCACATATAACAAAATTACCTTTTCTTCGCCATGCAGCCAGGCAGCTCGCGTGGCCTCGTTTCGCCGCTCTGGCCGGAATAGCCCGGTATCCACTCCGCGCGGCCAGATTCGCACGCGCCGAAAACCCTGTGAGCGCAGCATCCTGGCTGTCGAAGGCGAAGGACAGAAGGTCAACGCGCATTGATTATGGATAAATCGATTGTATGACCACATTGGTTGGGAAAGCAGAGAAAAGCCAAAATACTCGCAGTAGGCTGCCAGGTTCGTATGATAAGAGGAAACCAGCGGCTTTCCCAGCATACGCGCTACCGCCAGGCCCGCCGTCCCTAAGACCACCGGGTCAACCAGATGAACTATATCTGGCTGGAACTCGTTGAGACGCCGCAAGAAGAGTGGGCGAAAAAAATTAAACCTCAATTCAGGATAGAAGGGCAACGGCACACCCGCCGTTCCCACGATCTTCGCTCCCGCGTACTCCTCCATCCCGCTTTCAGGGCCGCACAGCAGTGCCTTGTGCCCATGGCTCTGCAAATATTCCAGCAACCTGGCCAGTGTGCGCGTCACTCCATCCAACTTGGGGAGAAAATTCTCGGTAATAATGGCTATTTGCATGATTCTTCTCGCGTTTTCTCGTTCTTTAAAATAGAGCGATTTATCTACTTCGCCTTTTTAAGAATACAGATTTAATGTTAGTTGAAAGTTAAAAGAGCATCATTTTTGCGTTATACGGCGGTTAACGTCTGGTTATCCGGCAATAGGTACCGGTCTACGTTATAGGTTGCTGCCCTTGAGCGATATTACTATCTGGATAGACTTATGAAAGGGGGAGACGTTGCACGAGGCATTCAGAGCAAGCAACGTGGTTGGCGTGAGGCAGCGGGGAAGAAGGTCGCTATAAGGCACGTCAACGCTGGATTATCAACGTCAATCGTAATCGGACCGGAGCTTATAGCGCCCAGGGAACACCCATTCAGGTCATTACCGGCGGCATCGACGGCGACTCCCGCTTTCTCTGGACCAGGTAGAGGGTTCCCTCAGATCTTTACCAGATGGAGAGACTTTTGGGGGACTCTTCTCTTATCTTTACTCTTTTTTGACAAATTTGTGGCATAATCCCGTCAGTATGGAAAAGGGCAGTTGGTACAGCAGTCATGAAAGCGTGACAACTTGCCACACCTTGCCGTTATACACAAGTAGGAGATGCGTTTCTCTCGCGGCCTTGTCATGATTTGCCTGAGAAGGAAGCAAATGGCCTATCCCGGCAGATTAGTAAATTTTTAAAGCAGCCTGACGTTATACATGAGTAGGTAATTACAGTATTCTCTCGATATTCCTTTTTTGTTGAAGGGATGGTTATTGGACGGGTGGTGGAGAGATACCGAAGGAAGATGGTATCGACGGATTAGAATATCAGGAAGCAGGTAGATACCCTTGACAAGTCAATTTAAGAACCCTCTTCCGAGGAAAAACTCGCCAAAACCGCAAAATACGAACTGGTTGGTGGGAGATGCGCCAAATGTCGCTTCAGCCGAGCGGGTACAATCTGCCCAACGCGAGACGCCTCCTCCCATCGAGATAGCGGGTCTGCAAACGATCAAACAGCCTTCCGTTTCTGTAGGCCCCAATAGCTTGAGCGGCTCGAACGCGCCACCACAACCCTATGTCAATGGATCGCAAGGTCGTTACGGTGGTCCTGGGCCTGGCAGTAGCGCTCTGGGTCAGCTCCCATCGGCGGTCCCACATTACGGACCGCAGGCTACGCCACAGGGGCCAGTTGGTCCACAAATGTTCGCTCCTCCACAGCCGGCGCGGCCCTCCGGCGCACTGATGGGACCCGGCGTGGCTGCTGGTCCAGTGTCCGTTGCCCCCGGTCTTTTCAACCAGGCAAATTCCGGCGCGCCCCTCTCGATGCCGGGCATGGTAACAGCTTCCCCACTTCCTGGTACGTTGAATCCCAATATGGGACCCAGCTCTTTTGGCACTATGCCTCCGGGCATTGAGCGTAGGAGAAGTGGGAGTCCCCCACCTCCTAATAAGGGAAAGAAGAGAAAGAAAAGAAGGGTTCCTATCTGGGCACGCGTCGTGATTGGCTTTTTGACTCTGTTGATTATCCTGGCTGTAGCTGGCTATGGCTACTATCAGGCCAACTTCGCCAGCGCAGTCAACAGCATCGTTGGCCAGCAGGTGCAGCATGCCAGCGGCGACGGAAACCCCAATGCCGGCCTTACGAATGGCATTCTGACAGGACCGCGCGTGAACATTTTGCTGCTGGGCAGCGACACCGATCAGAAGTTCCAGGGCCAGTATCTGGCTCAGTCTGATATCATTGTGACAATCAACCCATCGAACAACACGGTCGGTATGCTTTCGATCCCCCGCGATTTCTATATCAATGTGCCTGGGTACGGGTTGCACAAATTGGACGAAGCATACAGTCTTGGTGGAGTCGCACTCAGCGAAGAGACGATCACACAGGATTTCGGCATTCCTATTAATTATTACGCCTGGGTCGGCCTGGACGGCTTTATTAAGGTGATTGATGATGTCGGTGGAGTTGATGTCAATGTTCTGCACCCCATCGTCGATGACCAGTATCCCGACGATGTTGGCAACATGGCTAATGATCCATACGCGTTCAAACGCCTCTACATTCCACCTGGTCCTCAGCACCTCGACGGAGAGACCGCTCTGGAATATGTGCGTTCTCGTCACGCGGACCTTGTTGGCGATTTTGGGCGTTCGGCCCGCCAGCAGCAGGTGTTGACCGCGCTCAAAACCAAGCTGGATAACCCCGATGTGTTTAGCAAGCTTTCGCAGATCGCGAACGATCTCAAAGGCTACTTGAAGACGGATATGCAGTTACCTGACGTGCTCAAACTGATGAATTTCGGGCGTAGTCTCAATCTGAATAGTATCCAGAAGCTTGTCCTGGGACCGCCTTACTCAACTACTGGAACCGCTCCGGCAGGCACACCCGACGCTGGCGCTTCTGTAGTGATTCCAGATTGCGAGAAGATCATTCCGGCCATCGCCCAGATGTTGCAGCTTGGCAATAACGCGGCCTGCAACATCGAGGGAGATAGCGGCAGTCCGTCAGCTACAGCTCTGCCAGCAGCTTATAGGACCGGGCAGCCCTCGCCCACAGCCAGCGCGATTAATAACGCCGAGGGTTTCTCATACCTCGTCAGCAACACTACAGCCAGCCTGAGCAGCAATCCCGGCGACCTCTTCGGCATTCAGAGTCTGCTGGATCTTCTGCTGATGGGAGTCTTTGAATCGCCCGATGTGTTTTAGAGCAGTGTTCGGAAGGATAAAAGCCATGCACAAATTACCTGAAATAGCCATAGAGGGCCGCTTCAGCG
>DATGKW010000070.1:0-9678 GCA_035294465.1 Ktedonobacteraceae bacterium
AAGCGCGGCCTGCCCGCGTACACCCAAGAAAATGCTTGAGATCATACCTGCACCCTCGCGCGAGGGGCCGGCCATAGGCCAGTCGAAAAAAGTCAGGTCGGTGCCGGGGTGCCCGCTCTCATCTGCGTAGAACAGGTGATAGGCCGAAACATCATCCTGGTTGACCGTCTTCTTGACCAGGCGCATGCCCAATACCTGCGTATAGAACGCCATATTTTGTGAGGCGTTACCAGTAATAGCGGTGATATGGTGAATTCCACCAAGCTGCATGCTATCTTCTCTTTCCTTTGTATACGACTGAGTTTCTCAATACTTGAGAATCATCGGCTTTGTAAATAAATTACTTTTAAATCAAGATATTCTATCAAAGGAAAACCTGGGAGGGGTATTTTTTATTCCAGCCGAGAGAGCCGATGCGAGTCAGCGATTCCTGAACATTATCGCGAGTGCAGGTCTGGCATCATGTTGTTGTATTTCTAGATCCCTCAAAACTGATACAATGCGTTTACAATGGGTAACAACGTAGGTAACAAAACCGAAGCGAACAAAGGATGAGTGCGTGCCAAAAAGTGCTGCTTATAAGATCTACTGGTCTCCTGAGCGCGAGACGTATGAATACTCAGAGGAGCGGGGGCAGCAAACGGGAGAGGTACGGCAAGTTGACCATCAGCGGTTGCAAGCATGGTTGAGTGAAGTGTCTTCGTTCGCCTTTGCTGGTAGGGCAGGCGCATATACTGCTCGCAAGGAATACACTCGGCAGGAGAATGGCTACTGGTATGCCTATCGCAGAGATGGCAAACGCGTGCAGAAAAAGTATCTGGGAAAAAGCGAAGCTATTAGCATCGAACAGCTAGAATACGTTGCCTCCCTCTTTTTGGCTGCGCGTGGCGAAGTTGCTGAAGTGGCACCTACGTCTTCGCGGTATGAGCAGGAGCAACAGGATGACCCAATTCTGGCAACCAAACTCAGGATTCCCTCTCCTACGTCGCACACGCTTCCTCGACCTCACCTGTTCGAGCGCTTACAGAATGCACTTGTCAGGCCGCTTACCTTGATTTCAGCTCCGGCAGGATCGGGCAAAAGCACCTTGTTGAGTAGCTGGCTGTCGCAGCAAAAAGCGCTCTGTGTTGGTTGGATTACCTTGGAGCGCGCTGATGACGAGCCTGGCCGACTGTGGAAGCTCATTTTTACGGCCTTCGAGAAGGTATGTCCGGGGGCGGGCGAGGGGCCACTTACGCTTTTGCGAACACGGCGGCAGCCAAATAACGAGCGTATGCTGATTACGTTACTCAACTATTTGGAGGCGAGCCGGCAGGAAATGATGCTGGTGCTGGACGATTATCACTTTGTAAGCGATGTGACGATCTCTCAGAGCATGGCATTCTTGCTGGAACATCTACCGGGCAATGTTCACGTGATCATCTCCACGCGCACTGATCCTTCCTTGCCGCTAACACGCCTGCGTGTGCGCGAGCAACTGCTGGAATTACGCGCCGCCGACCTGCGTTTTACTGCCGGAGAAACCAGGATATTTCTTGACAGGTGCAGCGCGCGCAAACTCTCGCAGGAGGAGAGCGATCTGCTGTTTGCGCGTACAGAAGGATGGATCGCCGGCCTGCAATTGATTGCCATTTTGCTGCAACAGCAAGGCTCAAGTGCCGGTACTATGGTGGCTTTGAGTGGGGGACGCCGCTACATTGCCGACTATCTTATCCAGGAAGTACTGGAACATCTGCCGGAGCCTATTCAGCAATTTCTTCTCTTTACCTCTATTCTTGAGCGACTCCAGGGGGAGCTTTGCGAGGCTGTCACCGGTCAGCCGGATGGGCAAGCAACCCTGGTATGGCTGGAACGGGCCAATCTTTTCCTCAATCCACTGGACGACGAGCGCCGGTGGTATCGCTACCATCAACTTTTTGCCGAAACTCTGCGCCAGCACCTCTTGCAAAATCAGCCTGAAATGGTAGAGGTCCTGCATCGCCGGGCCATGGGCTGGTTCGCGGAACAGGGCATGGTCGCGGAGGCGATTGAGCACGCCAGGGAGATTGGCGATGTTGCGACAATCGCGCTACTGGCCGAAACCACCGGGATGGCTATGATCATGCATTGCGAGGCTACCAGCATTATGCCCTGGGTGAATCTACTGCCACAGGCAGAGCTTTTCATGCATCCGGTCCTCCTCGTCTACGCTTGCTGGGATATGATCACCGTCAATCGTTACCCAGTAGCGGCAGATATGCTCCAGGAGTACGCGCGTTTTCACCATCTACCAGCTGTGGAGACCACGGATATTGATGAATTGGAGCGCACTATCTGCGCGCATATCCGTACCAGTACGGCTTCTCAGACACATTTTGGCGAAGAGGACAGGGGGGATTTGATCGAACGCTTTCTCAGGCTGTACGCGACGTTGGCAGTGCTGTGTGAGAATCGCGTCGCTTTCAGCCAGGAGTTGAACAGCCGGGCCAGAATCTACGTGCAAGACCCTAACCGTGGCAACAGGGGCCTCTCCTGGCTGATTGCACTCTGGCAGGGTGATGTCTATGGAGCAATCGCGAGGCTAGAAGAGAACCTGGCAGCTATGCTTGCTAACAAATATAACATATTGGGCTTCTCCATCGTTTCGACGCTGGCGCACTTGCTCTCTCTGACCGGGCAACTGTACAAAACTGCCCAGATCGCCCACCGTGTTCTCCAGACTGAAAAAACCACCAATATCCGTATGCATCAGGGACCGGCCCTGGTCGCTCTTGGCTCAGTGGAGTATGAAAGAAATAATCTGGAGCTGGCAGAAGATTATTTGCGGAAAGGCGTCGCGCTATGCCAACAATTTGATAACACAGAATCGTTCCTTGGGGGCCTGTATGGGTTAGGAAAAATACGTCTGCTGCACGATGATGAAGCCGGGGTAAGAAAGCTTACGCAGGAGAACGAGCGAGTGCTGAGATCGATAGGAGACGAGAGTATCGACCTTACCAGGGCAGTGAATGTATGGAGAGCAAAGGTCGCGCTGGCCTTAGGTGAAATAGCAGAAGCCCAACACTGGGTGCGCGAAATCGCGTTGCAGACGGATCTCACGTCGCAGTTAAATCCTATACTAGAAGAATGCTACCTGATTCAGGCTCGCCTCTTGCTCCGCAACGCGCGCTGGCAGGAGGCAGATCAACTGCTCCAGTGGCTCTGCGAATCGGCAGAAAGACAGAAACGCCAGGGCAGCCTGATCAGCATATACATCCTCCAATCAATGCTCTACCAGGCGATGGGAGAGCAAGAACGGGCGCTTGCCGCGCTTACGCGCGCGCTCGGCTATGGCGAACTGGAGGGCTATCGCCGTGCCTTCCTTGACGAAGGAGCGCCTATGCTCGTGCTGCTCACGGGACTGCGCCAGGTGCGATGTAACACGAAGGCACCTATCCGTGACGAGGTTTCTGTTCATTTTCTGGATCAACTGATCTCCTTGCTCAGCAAAGAACTGGCGAGGCGAGATGGCGCACACATAGATCAACTGCTGCCGCTCGAACCGCTGAGCAAGCGTGAGCGCGAAGTATTGCAGTTAGTGAGTGAAGGGAAGTCGAATCATGAGATCGCCCGGCAACTTGTCGTAACTGTCAGTACAGTCAAATCTCACCTCAATACTATCTACAGCAAGCTCCAGGTCCGGAGCCGCACTCAAGCCATCGCCCGCGCCAGATCCCTGGATCTGCTCTAAATGCTTCTGGCCGGAAATTCCCTCTCCTCTTTCCATCTTTAGTTGGAAGCGTTTTCGCAGGCTTGCCGGTATACTCCCTCGTAGAGACATGTTCTTCTTGCAGATGTCAACGCTGCGCTGAATATTCACAAAGAGCATGTTTGAAATCGGCATTCTTCATTCTGGTCGGGTTATTCCATCCTATATGAAGAATATCTTCTCTTTCAAGATGAAATAGAATCATCTATTTCTACGCTAAAGGAGGTGTTTCTTTCGATGAGCCTCTTACGGAAACAAGCAACGAGCAGCGAAGATACACGGGAACGCACGTGGGCAATGAATGCTCTCCGTTTCTTGATCGGCGGCGTGATATTCGCCGTTATCAAGATGGGAAATATCCTGCTGCTCGTACTCTTGAAGATTCCCACCATGAATGTGAATCTCAGTAGTGAACTGACCGGGGCAGGATTTGGCCTGGCCGTCGTCTACGGTATTCTGGTGATGGCCGTCCTCTCTGTCCTGGCAGCTCGCTTGCCGTACAGACCCCTCGTGCGCTTCCTCGCAATTTTTGTACCTTTCTTCTGGATTGACCAGGGAGGCAATATCCTCGAATTGATGTTTTTCTCCACCTACCCGGCCCTTGCCGTGATCAACACCTGGATCGACACAATTGTTGAGGCGCTGCTGATAACAGGAGCGGTTGTCTGGTTGCTGCCAGCAGGGGAGAACTATCGCGATGCACCCGGCCTTGCAACTATCCTGGGGCAACGTCCGCTCTGGTCCTGGGTCTGGCGTGCTTTCCTGGTTGGCGCTTTGTACGTACCGACCTATTGGACCTTTGGAGCGCTCATCTATCCTCTCGTGAAGCCATATTATACCAACCCGGCCTATGGCTTGAATCTCACCATCCCCAATCTTGGGACCTTCGCTGTACTGGAACTGGTGCGTGGCTTGCTGTATGTGATTGCCCTGCTACCCGTGCTGGCAGTGACACGCGGCTCGCGCTGGCAAACCTTTCTCTACGTGTTTGTGTTTACCGGGATGTTCAATGCCTGGCAATTGGTCGTGAATCTCACCTGGCCCGTGCAGTTGCGCTTTGCGCATACCGCAGAGATTACTGGAGATGTGCTTGTTCAGTCGCTCCTGTTCTGCTGGCTGTTGACGCTCAAATTCAAGCAGAAGCGGAGTGATGTGCCTGGAATACTTCCAGATCAAGGAAATGTCCCAATGAGTCAAGAGACATCTGGTTGAGTCTGGGGTAAAATCGATCACCTCGCGAACCTTGAAGGTAAAGAAAGGTATTAAAGGGGTATTGTATGAGCTTACAATTCTTAGAAGAAGGACGGGGTCCGGCGAAAAATCGCCTGCTGTGGCTGGCGGATATTACCGGCCGCGTGCTGGTTGTCGCGATTGTCTCCGCCCTCTTCTCTACCCTCTTAAATATGTCGGGGAAGTCATCCCTTTCCTGGCAAACTATCCTGAGCAATCTTGCGGAGGGCATTCTGTTCGCCCTGGTCCTGCTGCCGCTGGCGCGCCGGCTGCCCTATCGCATGTCCACGCGCATCATCAGCCTCTTTCTTCCCTTTTACTGGACGACGTATCTGGGCAACCTGGTGGAAGCCCTCTTTTATACTACTCTGCCTCGCTCTGAACTGATCGCGGGCGCTCTTGTTTTTCTTATTCCCTCGCTGATTATTGCCTGGTTGATGGCCTGGCTCTTTCCGGCGTACAGGCCAGAACAGCCGGTGGTGAGCATCTGGCAGGCGCTACGCCAGCGTCCACTACTCTCCTGGATCTGGCGACTCCTGATTGTTGGCTTGCTCTATCCGATTTTCCTCAATTACGTCTTTGGCGCTCTCTTCTCGCCGATTCTTGCGCCGTATTACCACAACCCTGCGTTTGCAGCTCAGTCGCACACAACCTCTCAGCCGTTCTACATCTTCTTCCCGGAAGAAATGGTGCGCGGGATCATCTTCGCGCTGACCTTGCTGCCGGCTCTGGCCATCCTGCGCGGCCGTACCTGGCCCAGGATCTTCTACACCATGCTCTATCTCGCTGTCTTCGGCGTTGTGCTTGAAGCGGTGATCGGCGTAGCTTTTTCGGAGACAACCTGGCCTGCCGTGTTGAGGATCACCGAAACAATCAATACGGGCCTCGATGGCGTCGCGCGGGGCGTCATTATGGCGCTGTTCCTCGCTCTCCCCGCAGTTGTAGACAAGCAGCAGCAAGTAAGTGACATGGCTGCAACGGATCAGGCCGTGCCTGCGGTGGCGAGTCAGGAGGCGCAAAGTAGCTGATAAACAGGCGTTGAGTAGGGGGCATCAATGTGACCTATGCATTGCACGCGGAGCATGTTATACTGATTTCCGTGAAACGTATGAGAGATGAGAATCATGGAACGTCAGGCCCTACTCACAAAGCAATTTCGTTTTGAGGCCGCGCACTCCTTGCCCGGCCATCGTGGCAAATGTGCGCGCCTTCATGGACATTCGTATACGCTGGAAGTGACCCTGCGCGGACCTATCAAGCAGGTTGCAGGCGCGAGCGATGATGGGATGGTGATGGATTTTGACGACCTCTCCCGGCTGGTTCAGCAGGCTGTGCTTGAGCGGCTGGATCACCAGGATCTGAACGCTGTCACCGGCATCCGCACCACAGCGGAAAACCTGGCGCACTGGATCTGGGATGAGCTGCTCCAGGCGGGACTTCCCGCATCTCTCCTGTATCGTATCTGCCTGTGGGAAACGGCGCAGGGCCGCGTGGAGATTACTGCGGCAGAGCGCGGATAGAGAGGCGGGGCGCAAAGATGCTGGTAATGGAGATCTACCGCTCTATTCAGGGCGAAGGGACACTCATGGGCGTGCCTACGACTTTCGTGCGCTTTTTTGCCTGTAATCTACGCTGCTCCTGGTGCGATACAAAATACTCCTGGAGCGTGCGCGAAGGAGGCACCTGGCGCAGGTTATCGCCTCAAACCGTAGCGGCTGAAGTGGAGGCGCTGGGCGCCAGGCATGTCGTGCTTACCGGAGGCGAGCCAACCCTGCAAAAGGATCTGCCAGAACTGGCGACCTTGCTCAAGGAACGCGGGTATCACCTGACAATTGAAACGAACGCGACCATCGTACCCGAGGCATTGCTACCCTTGATCGACCTCTGGAGCCTTTCTCCAAAACTGAGCAGTGCAGGCGAGAATTACCTGCGCCCCGCCGCGCTCGAACGCTTCCTGGCCGCTCTGCGCCCGGAGCAGCAGCAGTGGAAATTTGTGGTGCGCGACGACGCGGACGAGCTGCTCCTGCGCGAACTGCTGGAGAGCTATCCTGCCTTTATTGAACGGCAGCTTCCGATCGTGCTTCAGCCTGAAGGCGACAGTGCTCTGGCTGACTATCCTCAGGCAATGGAACGACTGGCCGGGCGGCTGAGCGATCCCTTCTGGCGGCCCTACAACGTGCGGATGCTGCCCCAGCTGCACGTGATCATCTGGGGCAGGAAACGCCTTGTGTAGTCTCCCCTGTTACATGGTACCATATATGTACTACAATGGTGCCATGCAAAACGAACAAAAACCGACCAGCATGAATACGCGCTATCCATCTGAGCTTGCTCCGGTTTCGTAGAGCCTCTCCCACTTTGATCCGAGAAGAATGGAAAACGTTTCTACGTAACGTAAGGATAACGTTTTTATTCTAATACAGAAAGTGTTCTACGTCAAATGTTATTTGTAACGTGCTGATTTCTCCTTTGTTCATTTTGAGCCTCTCTCACTTTCTCAGGTGCTTTGATGCTTTCCTATTCGCGCAAGAACTGGCTCCTTTGTCTGCTTCGTTCCTCTTGCTGAGAAGTTTATAAATGTGGGTGGTTATAAGGTATAATGAAGGGCGAGATGTTCCTCAGGCGCCCCTGCGACGAGACATGATGGCATCGTCTGAGAGCTGAGAACAGGTGTCAAACATGAAAGCATTGAAAAAATTTCCTATAGCCGTTTGTCGGGCGATTCTTGCGAGCGCTTTCTGGCTAGTGGTTCGTTTGATCTATTCATTGAAAATTCATGGCGTAGAACATGACACAGGGAAAGCCCGTACTTATTTAGGAATGATGCACAAACGCGACATTGACCCTTTCATTCTGGTTCCGACTATCGTTTTTCATCGGGGATGGAAGGCGTTGGCCTGGGATATGCATTTTGCCTTGCGGGGAGATGGTTTTACGCGAGGGTTTCTGGCCAGGATTATGGGTGGGCAGCCAGGCTGGCTGGCCAGGTTGTTGCGCCCGCTGGCCGTAGGTCCTTTGCTGCGCTGGCTTGGCACCTACCCTACAGACGGGCTGGTGCAGCCCGCTGAGGAGTGGATACGCGAGGTGTTGCAGGCCGATGGAGATGTGCTGGCGGGAGCTATTCTCTCTCCTGCGTTTTTAAAGAACTTTGCACAGCTTACTCACTTATCCGTTGAGCAGATATCTGGTATGCGACTTTCACAAATCATGGCCTGGCGCTACCGTAAGGCGTTGTACAAGTTTTCTGGGCCGGAGATGCTGCTGGTGACAAAACGCCGGCCTATTGAGAGGCGTCTGGTTGAGCGCATTCATCATCAATTGGATGAAATAGTTGCCTGCTTGTGGGAGGATGGTTCTTTCTTCGGTGCGCCGGAGGGCCAGCTTTCGCCTGATGGACATATTAGCCCGCTCAATGCCAGCTTCTATCGTATAGTACGCGCGGCTCCTCCCGATTTGCGCGTCGTGCCAGTTGCTCTAAGCTACGATTTTATGTCGACCGGGCGCTTGCGCCTCTTTGTCGAGTTTGCTCCTGAAATAGCGTATGTTCCGAAACTTTCCCAGGTTGAATTGGAGAAGCAGTTGCGCCGCTCCTGGTTGCTACATATGCGCTTTACCTGCACGCAACTGGCCAGTGGATTTTTAATGAAGTGCCGGGACTCCTGCTCTCCTGAATTTACCCTCCATGATCTTGTTCAGGCTGTCTATCAGCAGGCCCTTGATCTGGCGGCTGTCGGGCGGCCTGTTGATCCTCAGCTCCTGCATCTTTCTGGAGCTACCAGACGAGTACGTAGTTATCTCAAATATGTTGAGCGCCGCGGCCTGGTTCGGCGTAGTGCGGCTGATAGCTGGACCATCGCTTTTGGCGAACTGGTTATTCAGGTCGGACCGCACGAGGTGGCCTACGATGAGGTTCCACTGCTTTATGCTTACAACGAATTGCAGGATCTTTTGAGCGTTTCGTAAGATTTTTGCCTGTGAAGACGTATCATGTTTAAGATGGCCTTTTCCTGAACGATTTGCAGGGGGACCAGAATCGATCGCTCCTTTCGATGGTCATGTTTATGGTCCCAATGTTTACCACGCGTATTATCACGAGGAGCTAACGCGTCAAGATGAACTCCCGCCGTCTCAATACTGGCTTGGCACTGATGAAATTGGTCGCGATATGCTGGCGCGTTTGATGCAGGGATTGTTGGTTTCTATTGGGCTGGCTGTAGCAGTAGCGATTTTTGATTTCCTTTTAGGGGTTAGTATAGGCGTCCTGGCGGGGTACTATGGCGGTTTTCTGGATCAGTTCCTTGCTCGTTTTACTGATCTCAACCTGGCCTTCCCTACACTCTTGTTCCTTATCATGCTGGCTGGCATTGGATTAGGTATACAGCCTCCTGGTTCCAGTCTGGGCCTGATGATTGCTAGCGCTACGCCCAATATCACCGTCTACCCTTATGAGATATTACTTCCATCCGCTGTATTGACGATACTTGTGCTGGCTTTCTCTTTCCTCGGTGATGCGATTCAGGATGCTTTTAGTCCACAGCAGGTGTAGCCTCTAACGGGTTTGCCAAAACAGTTGGGTAGGGGGGCAGGGAGATTTTGGGGGCAGACTTGCATATTAGGAAATCTCATGGTATTCTTCGTTCGGAGGGATGGCAGAGTGGTCTATTGCGGCCGTCTTGAAAACGGCTGAGCGAAGAGCTCCGGGGGTTCGAATCCCTCTCCCT
>DATGKW010000071.1:0-4414 GCA_035294465.1 Ktedonobacteraceae bacterium
CTACACGATTCCTGGCCTGACGCCGGGCGCAACCTATACGGTAGCGCTTGATTGGGCAGAGTTGACCTGGACAGCGGTAGGCCAGCGTAAGTTCAACGTGGCAATCAACGGGACGCAGGTACTCACCGCTTTCGATGTCTACGCCCAGGTGGGCTATAAGACGGCCCTGCAGAAGTTGTTCTCGGTCGCGGCCAACAGTAGCGGCCAGATCGTGATTGCCTTCACTCAGGGCGGAGCTGACAATCCGTTCATCAGCGGCATCGAGATCTGGAAGCCTTCCGGTGGAGTGCAAGGGACGCCGGTGCCAACACCCACAGCCACGCCGGTAACAGGGAATCTGGTGATGGCGATCAACGCTGGAGGCGGCGCGGCAGGCAACTTTGTCGCTGATACCGACTATAACCAGGGCAACGAGTATAGCGATACCTCAACCTCGATTAACACCAGCGGGGTGAGCAATCCGGCACCTCAATCGGTCTGGCAAACCTGTCGCTGGAACAGCTCGTTTACCTATACGCTTACTGGCCTGACGCCCGGTACATCCTATGTGCTCAAGTTAGATTGGGCGGAGCTGACCTGGACAGCAGCAGGCCAGCGGGAGTTCAATGTGGCGATCAACGGCAGTCAGGTTTTGACCAACTTCGATGTCTATGCCACCGGAGGATATAAGACGGCAGTGCAGAAGGCATTCACCGTTACGGCTAACAGCAGTGGCCAGATCGTGATCGCTTTTACGCAAGGTGCCGCAGATAATCCTTTCATCAGTGGCATTGAACTCTATACTGTCTGAGTAACGACGCGTGGGAATATCCCCACCAGGACTTTTGCTCTTTCGTCGCCTTGCCGGTGGCGAAAGAGCAAAAGAGGACTTCTCTCTGTCGATGTATGTAGAAAGGAACACACTGTTATGGAGATGGCACAGCCAGCTACCGCAAGTGCCCATTTATTCTCTCCTTCCCCCTATGGATATCAGGCTCTCGGGGCAGCAACTCTTATTGAACAGACTGCCTCCAACGTTTGCGTATGTGCTGGCTCGGCAACTGTCGAAGTGACAGCGCTTGCTCCTGATTTGTTTCGCGTCGGTTTTTTTCCGCATGAACGCTCTGTTGGCTATCATTCTGTGGCGGTCGTCCCTCAAGAATGGGAGGCAGGGCCAGTAACAATTGAGGAGAAAGCCGGTAAAGTAACTATCGCAACCACCGCCGCAAGCGCTCATCTCACTCTTGATCCCCTGCGCATCGAGTTCAGCGATGCCTCCGGGCGCGTTTTTGCCGCAGATGACCCGGAGCTTGGTATGGGCTGGTTTCCTGCGTCCGAAGCCGCCTCCGCCATCGATCTGCCCAACCCTCCTGGCACGCTGGGAACGCCTGTGCGTGTCTATAAGCGTCACCTGGCGGGAGAGCGCTATTTCGGTTGCGGCGAACGCACGGGCGAGCTGGATAAAACGGGGTCTCGCCAACTCTTCTGGAATATCGATCCACCACGTGGCCATACAGCTCTGCAAAATAATCTCTACGTCTCGATCCCGTTCACGCTGGTCCTGGCTGACGGCCGGGCCTGGGGCCTCTTTCTCGATAGCACCACACGCGTCGAGTTCGACCTGGCTCACGACGACTTTCAACGCTCCTGGTTCGGCGCAGCAAACGGGGATCTCATCTACTACGTCTTTTGTGGTCCAACACCACAGGATGTCCTGGCTCGCTACACAGATCTGACAGGGCATACGCCTCTGCCTCCGCTGTGGGCGCTGGGCAATGGACAGAGCCGATTCAGCTATGAGACGGCGGATGAAGTCAGGCAGATCGCACGCACCTTTCGCGAGCGCGATATCCCCTGCGATACTCTCTATCTCGATATCGACGCACTCGACGGCTATCGGGTATTTACCTGGGATCGCGAGCGTTTCCCTAATCCGGCGGGCCTTTTCGCCGAGATGGCAGAGATGGGCTTCCACGTGGTAAACATCGTAGATGCCGGCGTGAAGGTTGACGAGCAGTACACAGTTTACCTTGAGGGTCGCAAGCGGGATCTCTATTGTAAGACAGCACAGGGAACCGACTATCAAAACGCTGTCTGGCCAGGCGTCTGCGTCTTCCCCGACTTTACCAATCCAGAGACGCGAGCATGGTGGGGAGATCTGCATAAATCACTGCTAGACGCCGGAGTCGCGGGCATCTGGACTGATATGAATGAACCCGCGCTCTTTATTCCGCTCAACTCGACCATGCCTCCGGATGTCATCCATCCCGGCGATGGCCAGGCAAGATTGCATCTCCAGGTGCATAATGCCTATGGCTCATTGATGGCCCAGGCCACGCGTGAAGGTCTTTTGCGCCTGCGGCCGCAGCAGCGTCCATTCGTCATCTCGCGCTCCGGCTACGCGGGCGTCCAGCGCCATGCCCTGCTCTGGACGGGCGATAACTCCTCTACGTGGGATCACCTCACCATGAGCCTTTCCCAGCTCCTGAACCTGGGACTCTCTGGCGTAGCCTGGTCCGGCGTCGATATCGGTGGCTTTTATGGTGACGTAACCGGCGAATTGCTTGCCCGCTGGACAGAGTTTGGCATTTTCCAACCTTTCTGTCGCAACCATTCGGAGAAACAAACACGCCGCCAGGAGCCGTGGCTGTTTGGCGAACCATACGAATCGGTCTGTCGCTCCATGCTCAAGCTGCGTCAGCGTCTCCTACCGTACCTCTACACGCTCTTTGAGGAATGCCACCGCACGGGAGCGCCCATGCTGCGTCCGCTGTTCTGGGCCTATCCAGAAGACACAGCGACCTACGCGATAGACGACGAGTTCTTGTGCGGCGATACTCTGCTGGTAGCCCCGGTCACACGCCCCGGCGTCGAATATCGCCATGTCTACTTACCTGCGGGGAGCTGGTTTCACCTCTGGACGGGAGGGCGCGTGGATGGCCCGGCACACATTCTGGCCTATGTACCTCTTGGCCAGCCAGCCGTCTATGTACGAGCCAACACAGCGTTGCCGCTCTGGCCGGAGATGAATCATGTAGGCCAGCGAGAGGCCGATCCGCTGACCTTCGCGCTTTACCCCTGCGAAGGAAGTGGCCTTACTACCTTCTACGAAGATGCGGGCGAGGGTTACGAGTACTTGAACGGAGCTTATGCCCGGCGCACCATCACCTGTGAGGTCGAGGCTGGCCTCGTTCGCGTGGTGATCGGCGAGCGGGAGGGAGGTTTTATTCCCCCACGCCAGCACATCCAGCTTGAACTGCGCAAAGTTGCTGCTGAGCCGGAAACTGTGCAATCGGGAGGAATTCCTATACCCTGGCATTACGATCCTGAGCAGAAATGCCTAAGCTTTACCTTGGATGAAACTGCCTCCTCACAGGTGATCGAGTTTTCGCTCAGGACAAGAGAATAGGGATCTATCCCGATGACAATGCGGCAATTATGCCTTATAACGTTCAGTAGCAATAGGTACAGCCCGTTTCGGAGAACATTCTTTTTTAAGAGATGAGGTATTCGTAATGCTCTTGTCCTTGAAGCGCCTGCGCCAGGTGCTGGGTGTGTTGTGGCTCATCGACGGCTTACTCCAGTTACAGCCTGAGATGTTCTCAATGAATATGATCAATGGCGTGATGAAGCCCATGCTAGAGGGCCAGCCCGGCCTGATCGAGTCAAATCTGCAGTGGATCGTGAATGTCGTCACGAGTAATCTGACCTTCATGAACATCTTGATCGCGGTAGTGCAGATAGCCATTGGTGTACTCCTGATCACCGGCCTGTGGGTGCGTGCCACAGTAATCGCCTCGATGATCTGGGCGCTGATCGTCTGGTATGGCGGTGAGGGATTGAGTATGTTGCTTACCGGGCAGGCGAGCGTTCTCACTGGAGCGCCAGGTGCTGTGATGCTCTATCCGCTCCTCGGCTTTGTGGTCTATCCCCGTGAAGGAAGCAACGACAAGGAGGGCCTCATTTCGCGACCTGTCCTGCGCTGGGTGCTGGCGGGCTTCTGGATCTTTGCGGCCCTGCTGCAATTACAGCCCTTCTGGTGGCAATCGCAGCAGATATCGGGGGCCATCAGCGACATGGTAGGAGGCGGAGGACTCAATAGGTTTTTCGTTGATCCTCTGCTACAATGGACTGCGAACGTAACCGCCAATGCCGAAATCCCACTGAATATCGCGCTGATCGTCGTATTTCTGGCCCTGGGAATCGGGCTGGCCGTTGTCAAAAAAGAGCAGCTGGTGCCTTTCCTGATCGCTTCAATCGTGGTCAGTGCGATCATCTGGTATTTCACCGAAGCCTTCGGGATGATCTTTACTGGCATGGCAACCGATTTCAATTCGGGACTTCTGCTCGTGGTAATGGCGCTGGCATGCTGGCCACGCGAATCTGCCGCGATGGAGAGTAAACGCGTTCGCTTCTCTTCTGATCTGCGTCACCG
>DATGKW010000072.1:0-29195 GCA_035294465.1 Ktedonobacteraceae bacterium
TCAGCTCGACTTGGCTGTGAGCTGACCATCGCCAGCGAAACCTTTCAGTATACCGGAAGCTTCAAATTTCGCGCCGCCTACAATCTGCTTTCCAGCATTCCACAACGGCAGGTAATCGCGGCCTCGTCGGGCAATTTTGGCCAGGCCATAGCCTACGCCAGCAAGCTGCTTGGCAAGACCTGTGTAGTCGTGATGCCCGCGACTTCGGCCCATGTGAAGGTAGCTGCGGTTCAGGCGTATGGAGGTATCACCGATCTGATTGACACGCGGCAAATCAGCCGGGCCGAACGCGTTCGGCAGTTATTGGCTGAACATCCAGACGCTTTTCAGGCCAATGCTTATGACGATTATCGCGTAGTGGCTGGCAACTCAACCCTGGGCAAAGAGATCCTGGGCGCGAGCGATTTTGATATACTGGTGGTCCCTGTCGGCGGCGGTGGTCTCTCTTCAGGCCAGGTCATCGCACGCGATTACCTGAACGCGCGCGCGGAGATTATCGGCGCGGAGCCGCAGCCGGCCAACGACGCTGCGCGCTCCCTGCACACCGGGCAGCTTATCCACAATGAACAGGAACCGCCGACAGTTGCCGACGGAGCCAGGACACTCAGCCTGGGCGACCTTAATTGGGAAATTCTGCGCCAGGGAATCGCGGATATCCTGGAAGTTCCCGATTCTCTGACCCTGGCCGCGCTGCGGGAATACTTTGCCCTCAACCTCAAAGTCGAACCAACAGGAGCACTGGCCCTGGGAGCAGTGCTCGCCCATCCCCAACGTTTCGCCGGCAAGCGTGTTTGCTGCATTGTCAGCGGTGGCAATGTCGATCCTTCGGTCTATATCCAGGCGTTGCAGGAATCACTCGACTATGCAAACTGAAACTGGCCGGTAAAGAGATTAAAGCGCCCCTGGCCGCCGTCGGCGGCGCTGAAGATGACGATATTCTGTTGCAAGCTCTGGATGGTAAGCGTACCCTCATGCCGGGGCGATTGATAGGTATGCAAACTCTGCCGCCCGCTCTGCAAGTTCTCTTGCAAAACCGCCAGCGCTCCAATCTCCGGCTGGCGCGTCAGCGCTCCCGCGTAAATCGAGTAAACTTCGTTGTTGAGCACGGTGCGGGCAAGGTTGACGGGCTTCAGAACATTCGCCGGCACAGGGATGGGTCCTCCATCGCTGAGAGTGAAAACACCGGTACGTATCTGAGAGGCAATGGGAGCCTGCGCACCTTGCGACCCAACGGGAATAGGAGAAGCCGGGTGAGAGCGGGTCGCCGCGCCCTGCCCCGACCCGGTCGAGGTGTGCAGCCAGATCATGATGCCTGTGGCGACTGTAGCAATAATTACGAGTGCGAGGAGAGCCGTAAGCAACGGACGGATAGTACGCCCAGGTTGCAGCGCTTTTTGCCTGGCACGTGCGTTTTGCCAGCTCAAGTCCCTCCGCATGGCAATCTGCCGGCGATGATCTTTCCTCATAAGAACCTCTTCTTCCTTTGAATGTAGCATGAGAAAGTATATGAGAAACGTATTATCTCATGCTACACTCAAAAAAGAGATTTTGCGCAGTGGTCCGGCTACGCGTAGTTGATCTGCGTCTCGAAAATCATGGTGCTCCGCCCTCCTGCGGTGCAACTGTTCGAGCCGAGCGCGTTATACATGTCATTGAAGGATTGCGAGGGGGAATCGGTGCCCGAAGCGTTCTCCGACATGGTTCCCTTGAAATCCATGGTCCCACCCTCATTGTTGCAGGCCCACACATCCAGTGGCTCCCAGTCATAGGTGGCATCTGCGGTATAGTAGATTTCTGGCAAGGGCATGCTGTCGACGGCGCCCCAGGCCACATACCAGACCTGGAAATCGCTCCAGTAGCCCGGCGTGTCATCGCCGAAGTCGAAGTAGAGGCGCGAGCTGGTGTTGTTGTAACCGTTGACCATACTGCTGGTCACGGAGTAGCTGTTCCATTCGGTTTCCAGGTCGCCAGCTCCATAAGCACCAACAACGTTGCTATAGCCGTTATTGGAAATATAGCTCTGGACACTGTTGACCATGTTACCCCAGGCCTGACCATCGGCATACCAGTTGCTGGTAGCACTGCCGTAGTTGCTCTCACCAATGGCAATGGCAAGATCGGTTGAACTGGTACGGCAATCCCAAACCCCCAGAGCGAAGTTGGCTACAGCATGGAGAATGCTAGTATCTGAGACATCAGCCCCGCCAAAATCATAGGTTCCATAGGTTCCACTACCCAGGTCAACAGGCTGACCCCAGTCCAGGACAATCAATCCCGGTGCTCCTTGAGCTGCGCTGCATCCCTGATTGTACATCGTTGTGGCATCAGTGGTGTTTTCGTAGAGTGAAATGGTGTAGGCAGGTGCGGTCACAGATGGTACTGCCTCACTACCCCGCTGGGCCGCGCTCGTCGTCAGTGGGCGTGGGAGAATCTGAGTCGTACCCTTGTTTGATTGGGATGGATGCTGGCTAACTGCGGCCGCGTGGGCACGGAGAAACGGCATCAAAAGCAGGCTGAGACAAACGAGCAGAGAGAGACCGATAAATAGCGCTCCCAGGCGCATTGAACGTTGACGAACATCCATATTCAGCACCTCGTCTTTGAAAAGCTCTCGCTTATCCACACAAGAGAGAGTCTAGAATGAACAATGTGCGCAGAGTTCCTTCAGATATGGCCCGTGCGTAGGGCAAAACGCCTCCTTTCTTTTCCTGGAAGAGAGCAGCCAGGTGCGCAAACTTCAGATGAACCGGTTCGGAATCCGCACATTCCTCCTTTATGTTTGATATTACCTATCATTCAGTGTGAGAAAGGATGCGTGCTTTGCTTCCCTGCCCGAACTGGTAATGTGCTATGGAGAGCACAGCACAGCAAAAATGGTGGATCGCAGGCATCTTCAGAGAAATTGCCTTGTCTCGACAACCTCTCCGCACCGGGGAAAAGGCATCTGAAGCTCTTTAGCACACTATTAGTATACATAAATTTCAATATTGTTGTCAAGTTCTTAACATTACTTTACAGAGCGCATCTGATTTTCCACTCCACCTGCGGCCGGCATATGACTATTTTGGGCTAAATCCGCTTGCAGAGGAAAGCAAAGCATGGTACTCTTTCTCAAGCAAGAGAAAAGAGGAGCGTTTGCCCTATGTCTCATCAGAGATTTCGGCCAATCTGCGGCCTGCTTCTCCAGATGGGAGAAACATCTTTCGAATTTCTGCCCCATCCATCCTTCCCGGACGAAAAAGAGCGCGTCTTTTGCCTGGAAGGAGGCACCGCTTTTCTTTATAAAACGCTTAATGTTGAAAGCGGTGAGTTCTTTGCCCTGAAGGTCTTTAAACCTGAGTTTCGCACCGGGCAAATAGCCGCCATCGCTGCTTCCCTTACGCCCTACAAAGATCTGGATGCTCTCCAGGTCACACAGCGCCGATGCCTGACCAAAATGGCTTATCCCGAACTCATCAGCTCTTATCCCGAACTGGAAAATGCGATTTTGATGCCCTGGCTCAGCGCGCCAAGCTGGGCAGAACTGCTCCTCACCCCACAGCTAAGCGCGGCCTACACCCGCGAACAGGCACTCAGCCTGGCCAGAGCTACTGCCAGCGCTCTTAGCGAACTGGAATTACACGGACTAGCTCACGCCGACCTGGCGGGCAAACACGTTGTGCCAACTCAAGACTGGCAATCCATTCACCTGCTGGATCTGGAAAAAATGTACCTCCCTGAGCTGCCTCCGCCTCCCCAGAAGAGCCAGGGTACGCCCGGTTATCAGCACCGCTTGTTAGGCTCCCAGGGGCAGTGGCGTCCAGAGGGTGACCGCTTCGCAGGCGCAATCCTGCTGACGGAGATGCTCACCTGGTGGAATCCTCGCGTACGCGCCTACGTGGATGAACAGGCCGCGAGCCTCTTCCAACCGGCAGATCTTCAGGCAGCGGAGACTCCTCGCAGACAGGTGGTACGTGAAACGCTGCACACGCTCAGCCCCCATTTGCAGGAACTGTTCGACCAGGCATGGTTTTCGCGCTCTCTGGCAGAATGCCCACCTCTGTGCGCCTGGGCGGCGGCGCTGGACTGGCAGCACGCTTTCGCGAGTCAGGAGCTGACCTCTGGCCCTCAGCAAGATACTCTCTCGCTCGTGGATACCGGACCTGCGCCGGAGCAGGCCCCAGCCATTCTACCAGAGCATCAAACGGCACAACCCGTGCCGGTTCTGGTGGAGACGCACACTCCCCCTGCTGAACCAATCTTTGTTTTCACACTGCCTGTCCCCGGAGCAATGGATACCCCGCCGACCATCCAGACCAGGCTCAACCAGGTCTCTTCCCCTATCCTGACCCCTCTGCCTATCGATCCGGCCACTGCCAGGCGCAAAAGTTCCTCCACGCGGCGGAAAATTCTGCTGCTGGCCCTACTGACACTGGTAATCCTGGCTGGCAGCAGTATACTGCTTTTTCGAGGTACCGCCCATTCTGCCCCACAACTGAGGCCCACCAGCACGACATCAGAACAATCTCTGGGGGGTAGCAACGGTATTACGGTTGTGATTTCTCCCACAATACCAGGGCAAACGCCCGGTGCTAAATCAACCTCCACTACCGGCATCGCACCAGGCTCGACACCCACTATTGGCTCAACATCCACCACCGGCTCCTCACCGCAACCCACAGCCGCGCCGACACCCACGGCCGTGCCGACGCCCAGACCAACACCAACACCCACGCCCAAGCCCCCTGGATGCCTGACCCATAACTGGACAATGACGCTAAGCCCAACCTATGCGGCTGGCGGCCTCGCATTTTATGTAAGCTCTTACTGCAAGGGAATTGTCTATCTCAAGATAACCACTGTACCGGCTTCAGATGGGCACGAGGTCGATTTCCAGATCTGCTATGGGCTACGTACCACAAACTGCTCGGCCTGGCTGGCTTACCCCGGTCTCAATGTCTGGGGTGAAGTAGCTTCTGGCTTGAAAGCAGGCCAGGTATTCTATATCAATGGCCGCTGCCAAAAATGCACCGGATCGTCCTTTGTCGTGGATGGCACTGTGAAATATTAGCGGGAACCATCCACTGCCATGTTGGCTATATCACCGTTTTTCTATGAAACGGCTCATTGCTCAGGCAGCTTTGCCGGGCTATACTCGCGGTTGACGAGGAAAACGTGTGGGGCGGCTGACGATATTCCTGGAAAGTATACGTGAGCTAGCTCACGGCGGAGATGTTATATGAAGCAATTCCCTCGGTTTCGATCCAGACTCCTGCTGCAAGGCGGTGTGGGGCTTATTTTGAGCGGGCTACTGCTGATGGCGCTCAGTGCCTGCTCAATGTCAGGAAGTTCCAACCTTAATCCCTCCCGTAGTTCTCTTACTAGCGGTCAGGGCGTAACACCTGTGTCAACCAGCAGCCCGCGTGTTGTTGGAGAACAACCGCCCGCAGTCGGCAAGTTGCCAACGGGGGTGCCTCTGCCATCACAGGAGATCAAACCGCTGACCTTTAACCTTGTCTATAACGACGCGGCCATGGAACAGGCCGTTGCAGCAATCTATACTCCCGGCTCTCCCACCTACCACCAGTACCTGACTCCTCAGCAAATCGTCCAGCGTTACGCGGAATCGAACACACAGGTGAATACGGTGAAGAGCTGGCTGACCCAACATGGTTATACTATTCTTGGAGTTGATCCCCTACGCTCCTTCATCCGAGTGCAGGCACCGGTCAGTTCTATCGAGCAAAGCCTGGGCATCCAGTTGCAGTCCTTCAGTATCCAGGGCCACGAATTTTTCATGCAGGTAGGCAACCCTACGCTCAGCGGAACCGTGGCCGGCCTGGTGCAATCGGTGGTAGGTCTGGACAATTTCGCTCTGCCAATTTTTAAGCCGCCCTTTGGAGCACTACAGGGCAGTTCGACCAGGCAAGGCAATTGCACTGCGTATGGAGCGGATAAGACCCTGACGCGCAATAATCTGGCCGCAGTCTACCAGGCCAGCGCACTTTACAACGAAGGTTTTCAGGGTCAGGGCATGACCATCGGCGTAGCCGAATTCGACGAGCCATACAATCCCCAGGACGTGGCAAATTACGCGGCCTGCGCGGGCGCTGGTACACCTCACATCCAAAACATTCGAGTCGATGGCCCGGTCGCTCCCGGCTCCGGCGAGGGCGAGGCGGCGCTCGATCTGGAACTGATTACTGGTCTGGCCCCACGCGCGCAGATTCTCGATTATCAGGCAGGCACAAATAACGGAAATATTCCGTTTGCCCAGGCCCTGCTCGATGTGTTTAGCCGCGTGGCATCGGACCACCGCGTTCAGGTGCTCAGCGTCAGCTATGGCACGGGTGAAAGCTCATTTAGCCAGAGCGAGCAAGACGCCGTGAATCGTGCCTTGCGCATGCTAGCTGCCGAGGGCATTTCGGTTTTCATCAGCAGTGGCGACTGCGCCGCGTTCTCTGAGCGCGTGCATAACATTGCAATGGTCTCGTTCCCGGCCAGCGCCCCTTACGCCATCGCTGTGGGTGGCACACACCTGCTGGTGACAAGCAAGAATACGCGTTCCAGCGAGACCACCTGGGGACAGGATGATGGCGCCCCCGTTTGCCAGAACGAATGGGGCAGCGGAGGTGGTGTAAGCCAGAATCCCGACTTCAAGCGTCCATTCTGGCAAGTGGGTCCCGGCACAACCAGCCACTACGACGGCTCATCCGGTCTTGTGCTTACAGCCAGTCTCAATCCGGTGGAAGCTCCAAACGGACTGCGCCAGGTGCCCGACCTGGCGGCGGCAGCCTACCCAAATATTGCCATCTACTATGCAGGGGTCTGGTATGCCTTTGGTGGGACCAGTGCGGCGGCACCAATCTGGGCTGCGGGAGCGTTACTCATAGACCAGGGGCTTAAAAGCCACCACAAAGCATTCCTGGGAGGAGTGCCAACCTTCTACACGCTAGCCAACCATCCCGGCCGCTTCCATCCGTACACAGATATTACGCAGGGAAACAACCTGTTCTACTCCGCCTCTCGCGGCTGGGACTACACCACCGGCTGGGGCTCGCCCAATCTGAGCGATATTCTACAGCTTGAAATGAGCATGTAAGGCATTCTGTTCACATGACATGGAGGTGTTGTGAAAAATGCACATTATGCATTTTCACAACACCTCCATGTCATGTGAACTCTCAGGACCCCACAAATGAATGAAACAGCCTCGGATGTGGTAGAGTAAAAGCAGATGAATTATCCGCTCAAGCTAGAAAGAAGGCTGTTTCATGAGTAACTCGGACAGGCAAGTGTCAGGCGACCCGAAGTTGACGGGCGGCGAAGTGGCCCCCGCTCTGCTAGCCTCGCTGGAGTGGCGCCCGATTGGCCCGTATCGCGGTGGGCGCGTGGTAGCTGTGGCAGGCGACCCGGTTGACCAGCAAGTATTTTACTTCGGTTCTACCGGTGGAGGCGTCTGGAAGACAACCGATGGCGGGCAGTACTGGGAAAATGTCTCTGATGGCTTTTTCAAACGGGCTTCGGTTGGCGCTATCGCTGTCGCCCCCTCAGACCCCAACGTGATCTATGTTGGTATGGGCGAGACGACGATTCGCGGTAATGTCTCTCACGGCGACGGCGTCTACAGGTCTACCGACGGCGGGCAGACCTGGACACATCTGAGTCTGGAGGATACCCGTCAGATTGGCAAGATCCGTATCCATCCCCAGAATCCTGATCTGGTCTATGTAGCAGCTCTCGGCCATGCTCACGGCCCCAATAGCGAGCGCGGCGTCTTCCGTTCTCACGATGGCGGCAAGACCTGGGAGAAAGTTCTGTTTCTTAATGAGGACGTTGGCTCGCACGATATCGCTCTGGACCCGCACAACCCCCGCATTCTTTACGCTGCTCTCTGGCGTGCTCGACGTCTTCCGCACACACTGAATAGCGGCGGCGAGGGCTGCGGTCTCTACAAGTCTACCAATGGTGGAGATAGTTGGATCGATATTTCCCATAACAAAGGCTTACCTACTGGTCTGCTCGGTAAAATCGGCGTGGCCGTATCGGGCGCGCAAAAGGATCGTCTCTGGGCCATCGTGGAAGCGGAAGATGGCGCTGTCTTTCGCTCAGATGACGCGGGCGCGACCTGGGAACGGCTTTCCGAAGAGAAGGATCTGCGCAAGCGCCCCTGGTACTACCAGCATATTTATGCCGATCCCCAGGACGCCAATACGCTCTGGATACTTAATGAACACTGCTATAGATCTATCGATGGGGGGCAGACCTTCGCGCAGGTCTCTGTTCCGCACGGCGACTATCACGATCTCTGGATCGATCCACGTGATTCGCAACGCTTGATCTGCGGTCACGACGGCGGCGCTTGTGTGAGCTTCAACGGCGCGGAGAGCTGGTCCTCGATCTACAACCAGCCCACCGCCGAATTCTACCATGTGACCACCGACAATCAGGTGCCCTATCGCATCTACGGCGCTCAGCAAGATAACACGACCATTACCGTACCCAGTCGCTCGGATCTCGGCGCAATTACTATTGCCGACTATTACGAAGTCGGCGGCGGCGAGAGCGGCTACATCGCTGTCCGCTCGGACGACCCTGCCATTGTCTACGCGGGCAGTTACCAGGGGTACATAACCCGCTATGATCACCGCACAAAGCAAACGTGCGATATCTCCGTCTGGCCCGAAGCGTCCGGCGGCTGGCCCGCTCAGGATCTCAAATATCGTTTCCAGTGGACCTTCCCGATTGTGCTTTCCCCTCACGATCCCAACGTGCTCTTCGCGACTGGTAATCACGTGTTCCGCTCGACCGATGAGGGTGCCAGCTGGGAGGAGATCAGCCCTGATCTGACGCGCAATGACACGAGCCGCCAGGGGCCATCCGGCGGTCCGATCACCAGAGATCAGGTTGGCACCGAATACTATGACACGATCTTCGCTTTCGCGGAATCTCCACTCCAGCAAGGTCTCTTCTGGGCCGGCTCGGATGATGGCCTGCTGCACATCTCGCTTGATGGCGGCCAGAACTGGCAGAATATTACGCCGGCAGATCTTCCCGAATGGGCGCTGATCAGCATTATTGAGCCATCGCCTCACGACCCTGCCGGCGCGTACCTGGCCGCTACCCGCTACAAACTGGACGATTTCCACCCTTATCTCTACAAGACCAACGATTATGGTAAAACCTGGACAATGATTACAAGCGGCATTCCCGACAACGACTTCACGCGCGTCATCCGTGAGGACCCCGTCCGGCGCGGTCTGCTTTACGCTGGAACTGAGACAGGCATCTACGTATCTTTCGACGATGGAGCACACTGGCAAAGCCTGCGCCTGAATTTGCCCGCCGTGCCCATCCACGACCTCGTGATCAAAGATGACGATCTGATAGTGGCTACGCACGGTCGCTCGTTCTGGGTCCTTGATGATATCTCTCCTCTGCGCCAGATGAACAACGAAGTGCGCGAGGCCGACGCGCACCTCTTCCAGCCGCGCCCCGCCACGCGTTTCCTGACTGCCTCCAGTTATAGCTTGCCAGCAACCCCCGGCAAAAACTTCACCTTCCTCGGTCCATTCCAGGTAACGTATCGCCTGAAGGAGATAGCCACTGGCGAGAAGATCAAGAAGTATCTCGACGCCGGGCAAAATCCGCCCGATGGCGCAATTATCCATTACTACCTGAAAGAGCAGCCGCAGGGCGAAGTTACCCTGACCTTTCTTGACGCCTCCGGTCAGGTCATCAGAACCTTCTCCAGCGAGGAGAAAAAAGAAGCGAGGCCATCCAGTAGTGATAAGGACAAGGGGCAGGAGAAAAAAGAGGAACCAAAGGAGCCGCGCGTGCCTAAAGCGGCTGGAGCCAATCGCTTCGTCTGGGATCTACGCTATCCTCATCCCACTGGAATCGAGGGTGACAGGGAATCAGAGGAGATCATGAAAGGCCCTCGAGTGCCACCCGGCGTCTACCAGGTCCAGCTTAAACTGGGCGAACAGACCTTCGCTCAATCGTTCGAGGTACGCAAAGACCCACGCATAGCAGCTTCTCAGGAAGACTTCCAGCAGCAATTTGAGCTGCTTCAGGCCATTCGTGCCAGGATTTCTGAGGTACACGAAGCGGTTAACATGGTACGCAGCATCCGCCGGCAGGCTGACGAATGGGAACGGAGTACCACGGGACTGGATATCCACGAGTCGCTGGTTGCCCTGGGCAAGACACTCAAAGATAAGCTCGCACCTATCGAGGAGGGGTTTATTCAGCCCAAAGTGAAGGACCAGATGGACGGTCTGGCCGAACCCATACAGCTCTCGGCCAAACTCGCCATCCTCGCCGGTACAGTGGCCAGCGCCGATACATCGCCGACCCGTCAGGCACGACTCCTCTTCAACGACCTCTCAGCCCGTGTCGCGACGCTCACCGGCCAGCTCCGCAAGGTCATTGATACAGACGTGGCTGCGTTCAACAATCGAGTCCGCGAGGCGAGCCTGTCGGCAATTATTCCACCGGTCAGTAGCAACTGGCGCGAATAGAAGTTCCTACGGGATCTGGCTAAAACACGCAATTGTAGATAACCGCGTAACGATCTAGTTCGAAGGAATTTTTGTCCAATTGGTGCTACCGGGCATGCCCGGTAGTCATAGAGCGTTTGCTGCCCAGTGAAGACATAAAAAGCAGAATCACGTGATCGACATTCTTATTCACGCTCTTGTGAAAGAATGATGTATGTATCCCGTTCCTCTTTGATTTTCTTGTTCTCATCCAGCAAGATGAGAATACTTCTCGCCATGGGCACCATCGTCCCACCTGGACCCAGACCGATCCGCATTGTTACCAGAACAAGTGCGTTCCTTTCATCGCCAATTGCCGAGATCTCACGAACACTTCCAGGCTCGATGAGCTGCGCACCCCTTTTCTTACGCTCCATGTAATTATCGATGCCTGTAAATTCTGAGGTGTCCCGCTGCGTACCTGTTACCACAGCGTGTACATCGGGTGCGAGAAGTTCTCTTGTTTTCTCCCAATCATGATGACTCCATGCGTTTATATGGGCACGTGCTATTGTAATGGCTATTGAGCCTTGCATATTCATCGCTTTTTCTCCAAATTAATTCTTTGTATGACCAAATGGCGACCTTACTTAATGAAAGGAGGGGTTCCGGGAGTGCCTTTGCCCGTCTCCAGAAAGGATTTCAGACTGGCCAGGAAGTAGACCCAATTCCCGCGCACCCGCTGATAATTCTCATCAACCTGAGCGAACCCATCATGAGTGAAGACCACTGTTGTCCTGTCATAGATAGGGGTGAGTTGCCAGGTAACGCTGGTCCCGGCCCAGTATGGAGGGCCTTGCCTGGAGAGCCAATGCACCTTCTTGTCCTGCTCCAGTTCGGCTACCTCAAACTGAAGGGTACCAGCAGGAGGCTGGAAGCGAAATTCCCCAACAAAGCCCACCTCCGGTTTGACTCGCGCCTCGCAGGCCCACCACCGAATGATCTCGTCCTGCTGAGTTAGGGCCTTGAAGACGCGCTCCGGGACCGCTGCAATGGTTAATTCCTCGACTATAGCTGACATCGTTATTCCTTTCCCTATAAATGTCGCTGTGCGATCTTATTTAACTTATAAGTTAAGTATATAGGCGAGACGAAAGGCTGCCTGTGCCACATGACAATACTTAACTTATAAGTTAAGTATATGAGATAAAGGGAACGATGTCAAGGGTTTGTCTTCACACGAACCTCTTGCGAGAGAAGACGAGGGATCTAGGGATCAGATACACTCTCAGAAGTCGAGATAGGGAGAAGAGAGCACCGAGGCCAGTCCATCGAGCATAGATAGCCAGCCTCCTGCAACCCGCTCACGCATCGCTTCCGTGCTCAGCCTTTCGTGGGTCAGCACAAGTTCCGTTGCTGTGCCCTGCTCCAAAAAGTCCAGCGTGATGACGGTTTCCCAGCCCTGTATCCCTTCGCCTGACCAGGTAAAGACCAGCTTTTCGGGAGGGACAATCTGCCGATAAGTGCCAACGATGGAGGTACCGTTCTCTAACTCAAACTGGAAGGACCCACCCACCTGCGCATCGAGCGAACGCACAGTCATCTTCAAGCCCCTAGGTCTCAACCAGGACTCCAGAGCCTTTGGCGTGATCCAGGCGCGGAACACCCGATCTCGTGAAGCGGCGAACGTCCGTCGCAGAACGAGGGTGGTGTCATCAGGATATGCTGGCGGGATCACCAGGGTTGTGCTCCTCTTCTGATGTAGTGTGCAAGTAGGTATCCAGGGAGTCCAGTTGAGTCTCCCAGAACTGCCGGTAGTGCTCAAGCCAGGTAGCGGCCTCTTTCAAGGGGCGAGCTGCCAGACGAAAACGGTGTACTCGTCCATCTTTGCGGTGAAGAATCAGATCCGCGCGCTCCAGGACGCGTAAATGTTTAGAGATCGCCGGCACTGAGATCGAGAAAGGCCTCGCTAGCTCTGTTCCAGAAGCCTCACCGTGCGCCAGACGTTCTAAGATAGCCCGGCGCGTGGGATCGGCAAGCGCCAGAAAGATGGTATTGAGTTGCTCTGCCGAATCACTAACCATGACGTTAAGTGTACGCTGACCGGGAAGTAGTGTCAAGGGGCCGCTCTTCGGCCCCAGGTAGAGCCATCCAGGGAGGCAAGCGCTTGCAGCCGCTCAAATACCTGCTTCCCAGGCCTGCCTACGCTACGTTAATGCGAATATCGCAACTTTTTTAACCAGGGAGGGAATCCGTCATCGGGGATTTTCTGCCTCCACACCAGCTTGCCTTGCCGGTCGTAGAGTTCTGCTTGCATAGGTAGCTTCACCTGCTCCTCCCGTTTGCAGGCAAAGAATACACAGCCCTCTTCCACAACATCCTCAAGCATCTGCCCGGCTTCATTGACCAGGCGAACGCGCTCCACGTGAAAGCCATTGTCGACGACGTCGCCATAGGCAGTTTCCAGATAGTGCTGATCGCCCACGTCCGCCCCCTGGTGAATCTGGAGAAAGAGCAGTGGGTGATCACGCACCGGCGCAAAGATCTCTGGCCACTCACTTTGCATTGAGCCGGTCCCACCAGTAGTGGCACCACCATGCGAGCGCCAGGAGCCATCGTCGCTTTGCTCAAGAATGGTGATTTTTCGATACGGCTCGCCATCGGTCTCTTGAAATGTGATCTCATAGAGCCTCCAACCAGGTCGCTGCTTCTCTCGCAAAAAGCGAATCGTTGCAAAATCCACGATGGCGTCGAACGGGGGATCTTTCGCCAGTTCCTCGACTACCATCTGCTTGAGCGGATCTTCGAGCCTGGGTATCTCCAGCCTGGGAAGTGGCGGGGGAACCGGTTGGCGCTCGTGGCGGCAATACGCCATGAACTGACCGGCGCTCCCTTCCCTCCTGATGTACGCCGATGACTTCTTTCGCCGGTCTGAACAGGTGGCAAGTTCCGCCACCGCAGCCATAACACGCTCGCGAAACTCCTGGGATCCCGGCTGACCTTCCTGGACGGTCATGAGAAGGGTCGCCGGGGCAATCAAGTAATCGAGGGGGGAAACATACGCAACGAAGCAGATGTTGAGTGGAGGAATCCGATTGTGATAGGGCTTTAACTCGTCGTACAGCCGTGTTGTGGCCTTGCGTTCCTCCCGGTTTAACGCTCTTTCCACCTCTCTTATTATTTGCTCGCGTTGGCCAGCACTCTGTTTAAACTGTTTCTCCAGCTCGATGAGCTTATCTTTGATAGCAGTGCTCCCATTCCAGGAAGCCAGATTGTAATGAAACTCCGGCGGCGGGGGCAACGGCGGCTCAGTCGAAACCTTGAGCTGTTCTGCTTGATGGCGTTGCTGGAGGTGTTCCAGGTCGGGTATCCCTGCGATCTTGAGGTACTCGGCCAGGTGGCGCTGCCGCAGTTGCTCTCTATCCTGTTTGCTCTGCACCGGGTCAAGTACCCGCAGGAACCAGTTCTGCCAGGCATCCTCGGTCAGCCCAAGCGCGCGTAAGGAGCCATCGCCATCGGGATGCTGGTCGAACGGTGGCACACGCAGCCCGTCAACCTGTAACACCCAGAGACAGAAATCGACTGTCGAATCAGATCCCTGACTATAATGCCAGGAATTGCGCGAATGAAGCAAACGCATGGTTCTCTTCTCTCCTTGCTCTTTTTCGCTCAGTGTAGCATACCTTGACCCGCACTTCTCACGGGCGTTCGCGTCAGGCTGATCATGGCAAAAGATCCTGCTATACTGTGTACATGAACATCGATACGTTCGCTGAGAAAAACACAGAACTGTTAGCGTTGGCACGGCAACAGGGATACCCCATCAGCCCATACCAGCTCGTTCGCTGGCATCGCGCCGGGCTGCTACCGCGTCCCCAGCAGCAGCCACTCAAAGACGCCAGAGGCACCAGCTCGCTCTATCCGCCCGGCACCGGCGAGCAACTGCTGCTGCTCTGCTCATTGCACACGCGCGAACGCCGCCTCGCTCACCTGGCCTGGCAGATGTGGCTGGCCGGCTATCGCGTGGAAGACCGGCTCATTCGCCCACAGTTGCAGCAGGCAGCCGCGCGCATCTCTCGCTGGATGCGCTGGTTTGCTGACTTTAAGCTAGCCATCGCCCAGCACGATGCTGAGCAGGCGCTGGACCTGATCGAGCATTACGCCGAAGGCCCCCTGCGCCTGCAGCCCTTGCGCCGCATCCGCAAGCGGATTGGGCGCGAGCATTTTTCCACTTTTCTCTCTCGTCTGCTCGAACTGGCGATGGATGACGATGGCGAGAAGACCAGCACGGCTGACGAACACGAGCGGCAGCTCGACTTGCGCATTCTCGCCCGTGGTCTGGGACTGGAAAAACGCTTCGTCTCCAAAAAAGAGGCGCTTGAATATTACCTGGTCGGATTCCTTCTCCCGCGCCTGCGCTGGTTCTTTCGCTGGTCACAAGCAATCCGCTGGGAAAAACTGTTAGAACACATGACAGCTTTTGAAGTGCTCCAGGCACGCGATGATCTACGTACCTGGCTGATGCGCCTGGGCAACGCCAGGCAATACTGGGATCGGCTTCCCGACGATTATCCTCGCTGGGAACTTGATTTCCAGGGACTTTTTCACACCCTATCTACGGCTGATCAAGCGCTGGTGCTCGTCATCTGGCTCGCGCTGCGAACTCTCCCATCCTCCTGGCTCGATGAGATGCCGGCCATCGTCATTGGCCTTGACGGCCCTTCCTACGTAAATTGAGAGGCAAGCAAGCACTTTTTACAGAGTTCTTCGGCTAGCTCTGACTTACAGCGACCGGGGCTCTGCGCCACTCGTAGCCAGCCAGAGCAAACAGGACCAGGGTCACAACCAGCAGGGCACCAACAACCATCCATTCAAACGAGCCGTTCCCCTGATCAGGATCGACGTTAAAGACGATCTCAGCCCAGTCCCGCCAGATCAGGGTGACTATAAATAAAATACCTGTAATGCTGGCCAGGATCGCCTCAAGCCAGAAAAACCATCGTACCCGTTTCTTCATTGCTTTATCCTCGTTTCTCAAAAACAACCATTCCTGCTATGGCTTGACTCTCTAATAAGTCTATGGCATATATTTAGTAATGTCAATGAAAGAGCGATACGTGGGCACTCAGCGGCCATCTACTCAGCATACTCTTTGACTCCCGTTTGTGCTTGCTTGCATCCACCTCTCTCTGGCATGTTCCGCTATTTCTGTATGCTCCGCTATCTTACTTTGTGTTTCCTTGAAAACAAAGCAAATTAATTCTGCATCCCCATAAGGTTGCCGCTCTCGTACCGCCTCAACCCCAGATGAAAGAAACCCGCCGCGCTCAGCGTGATCAGCAGCGTAAAGCTAACCATAGCCCCGATCAGAGGCCAGGTAAGCCGGTGCAGAAGTTGCAGCGGAACAAACGAGATGAAGCCAGCGGGGATGATCGTAAAGAGCAAGACGCGCGTCGCTCCATTGAAGATGTTCATCGGATAGGTTGCGAACATCACCAGCACGCCCATCATCTGCTGCACCAACCCATCGGTGTTACCCAGGAAGAAGGCCAGCGAGCCGAAGATCGCCAGGAAGGAAGAGAAGATCAGCGAGACCATAGCGCCAAGCAGCAGAAAAAGCAGCAGGGTCAACGGATTGGGATGCAGAAAAGCAACATACGCCCCGAGCGCGAAAAGCACATCTCCCCACGCAGAGGGATTGGTGGCTGAGATGCATACGTGCAGCAGAGCATAGCGCGGCATACCCAGATATGCGTCCAGCCCTCCGGTCATAACGATTTGAGCCAGCATCTGCACATTGCCAAAGATGGCGTTGCCCAGGCCAATGCCCAGTGCCGAAATCGACCAGATTACCACCACATCTGTCTGCTGCCAGCCGTTCACCAGCGGAAATTGGTGGAAATAACTCCACCAGAAGAACAGCCACAGGAAGTCGCTGCCCAGCATGGTCACAATCTGCCCCCAGAAGGCCACGCGATACTCCATAGCTGCCTGCAGATTGGCCACGAAGTAGGCCCCTATAAAGCGCAGAGTGCTTGCACATGATCGAATGAGTGCCACGCGTTTACCCTCCATGAATGCTGACTCGCCGAGCCGCGATAGTATACAGGACCGTTAAGAGCAGCCCGGCCCCCAGCAGCGTGACGGCCTGCTGCAGGACAAGCAAGCCGAAAAGTCCGGCGCTGAACTGCACCAGCACACGCGATGGACCGTAGAGCATGGTGCTGAACGGCAAGATCTGGGCAATGCCACGCAACGGCTGTGGAAAGATTTCGATAGGGGCCAGCACGCCGCCCAGCACAAGCTCCAGACGACTGAAGAGAAACGAGAACGGCTGCGTATTCTCGGTCCAGAAGGCTAGCAGGCCGATGGCAAAGTAGCAAACAAATTCGATGCTAATAGCCAGCAGCACCATCAGCGGCCAGGCAAGCACGCCCAGCAAGCTGAAATGCGGAGGCCCAACGAAGATCAGCGCCACAATAGCCGCGACAACGCCACACAGCGCCAGCCGCACCAGGCGCTCGCCCAGGTAGCGAGCGTAGTTATAGAGAATGTAACTACACGGCCGGCCCAGCAAATAGGCCAGTTCGCCGCTGCGTACCTCCTGGTCGATGCGTCTGGTCAGCGCGGGCAAAGAAGTTGCCAGTGTCTCAGCCGCCGCCAGATACCAGACCATAGTATTGACCGTAAAACCAGGCAACGACGAGCCATGCAGGGCAAAGGTTGTCCTCCACAACTGCCCGATGATATAGATTAACGCCACCAGGAACAGGGCGCGAAAGATGACCTCCATGATATAGGCCAGATTATTAGCCGAACTGGCGCGCAGGACGGCCAGGTATTTCAAGCAGGAGAGGCGCAGCCGCGCCCACTGACCGCGCCGCCTCGCCTGCTCCCGTTCCTTCAGCAAGATATCCATAGCGTAGTTCTCTCTCCATCAGGTTACGATAACGCTTCAAGCGGCTTTTCCGGAGCCAGCGGTACTGGCTTGCCGTCTTCCTGCGCGGCCTGGCGGTACATCATAGCGATGATCTCTTCCATGGGAGGATCGGAGATGGTCATATCGATGATGTGCCCGTGTTGGATGATCGCCGCCATGATCGGCTCCAGGGGACTGCGCGCGGTATCGATCTCCAGCTTCAGGCCGTGCCCTTTCGCCTTCAGTACGGTGATTCCGGCGTCGCTGGTGATCTCCTCATCAATTGAACCCGGAAGCTGAACGCTCAAGCGCTGCTGGCCGCTTTCTGCGTCCGTCTTGACCAGCGTTTCGGCGTCGTCTTCGAGCAGGAGATCGACGGTTTTAACGCGCAGATAGTCGTGCTTGAGCCGAGCGACGGGCGCATCCAGCACAATTTCGCCATGATTGATTACGATAGCTCGCTTGCACACCTGCTCCACATCGCCCGCATCGTGAGAGGTCAAAAAGACGGTCAAGCCCTCTTCGGCGTTGAGTTGCCCGATCAGGTCGCGGATGCGCTGTTTGGCGATGACATCCAGGCCGATTGTTGGCTCGTCCAGGAAGACCACCGAGGGTTTATGCAGCAAAGCTGCCGCGAGTTCGCAACGCATACGCTCCCCCAGGCTCAGTTTTCTGGCTGGCGTGCGCAGATATTCGCTAATATCGAAGACCTCGATCAGAAAATCTTTGCGCTTGCGATACTCCACCTGGTCCAGTTCATAGATCCTGGCCAGCAGGTTGAAGGTATCCTGCGGCGGCAGATGATACCAGAGCTGCGATTTCTGCCCATACACACTGGCTATATGAAAGGCAAGCCGACGTCGCTGCTCCCACGGCACAAGGCCCAGAACGCTGGCTCGCCCGCCGCTTGGATGGAGTATGCCGGTCAACATTTTGATGGTCGTAGATTTGCCCGCTCCATTCGGCCCGATAAAGGCCAGCACCTCGCCTGCTTCGAGCGCGAAACTGGTAGGTTTGACCGCCTGTCTCTCGCGATAGCTGGGCGCGATCAATGAGCCCAGGCTGCCCAGGAAGCCGGCTGCACGCTCGCGCGCTCTGAAGGTTTTAGTTAGTCCCTCAACCTCTATGATCGGCATTGCTCCTTCTCCTCAGAATGATGCGTTTCTGTTTCTTTACGTGGGAAAAGAATCTCTCCTTCACTCACCGCGCACAGTCGCGCCGCGCCCCACGTTCCTAGTTTGCGCCAATCTCCGTGTTTAGCCGCAGGCAAGCCAAGCTGGGTCAGAATCTTCTTGCTAGCCGACGGAATAAACGGCGCGAGGTAGAGGGCCAGCAGGCGCAGGGACTCTGCGGCAGAGTAGAGAACTGTGTCCAGGCGCTCCTGTTTCTCAGCCTTCCGCGCCAGCTTCCAGGGTTTGCTCTGCTCCAGGTACTGGTTGGCGCGCTGAACCAGACTCCAGACGCTCTCGATAGCACGCCCAATCTCCCAGCTCTCCAGCGCCTTCTCTGCGCCCCGCCGCGCCTCATCGGCTACGCGCTGGAGAGCTCGCTCCAACTCGCCATCGGCACCCGGCTGCGGAATTGTTCCCTGCCGATAACGCTGGATCATACTCACCACGCGGTTGAGCAGGTTGCCCAGGTCCTTCGCCAATTCGTCGTTATAGCGCTGGATCAGCCCGGCGCGGCTAAAATCGCTATCCGAGGTAAACGAGAGGTTGCGCAGCACATAGTAACGAACCGCGTCCACGCCAAACTCGTCAACCAGATCGACGGGCGAGACAACGTTACCTGTAGTCTTCGAGATCCTCCTGCCTTCCAGGGTGATAAAGCCATGCACTGCGATCTGTCTGGGCAGGGGTAGATCCGCCGACATGAGCATGGCAGGCCAGTAGAGGCAGTGGAAGCGCACGATGTCTTTACCGATTACATGCACGTCAGCGGGCCAGTAGCGCTCAAACTGCGTCCCGTTATCGGGAAAACCTACAGCGGTCAGGTAGTTGGTCAGAGCGTCGAACCACACATAGATTACCTGATCAGGATCACCAGGCACAGGTACACCCCAGATCGGGCGTTTAGGATTAACCCGGCGAGATATGGAGAAATCGCGCAGGCCCTGGTGGAAAAAGCTCATCACCTCGGCCAAGCGCGACGGTGGGCTGATAAAGTTGGGGTGCGTAGCGATATAGGCCAGCAGTTGTTCACTGTAATGACTAAGGGCAAAGAAGTAGTTTTCTTCTTCAACCCACTCCAGGTCAACCGTGGGATGATCAGGACATTTTCCATCAACCAGTTCGTCATCACGGTAGAAGGTATTGTCATTGGGGCAATACCAGCCGGAATAAATGGCCTTGTAGACATCGCCCCGTTCCTGTGCGCGCAGAAACATCTCCTGACTCGCGCGAAAATGGCTCTCCTCAGTCGTGCGTATCCAGCGATCATACTGAATACCCAGCTTTGCCCAGGCCAGCCTGAACGCCTCATCCATGCGCGCGATCCACACGGGTAATTCGACCTGGTTTGTCTCGGCGGCTTTGGCTACATGCTGGCTGTTTTCATCCAGACCCATGCTAAAGTACGTATCACAGCCCTGCAAACGCCGATAGCGCGCGACCGCATCCGCCGCAACCTTCTCCAGCGTATGTCCAATGTGTGGCTCAGCATTGGGATAATCGATGGCTGTGGTTATATAGTAGCTCCGGCTATCGCCCTCTACCTCGTGGCTCTCCTCCATTGTTTCTACCCCTTTTCTTTCCCTTTCATGACAAAAAGAAAGGGGGGCAGGTTTGTCGCCTGCCCCCTGTATGCTTCACTGTATGTTTCAGCGCTCTCTATCTTTTCGCTCGCAGCGCACGCAGAGGACGACGGCCATTCCCACCCTGCTGAATAAGGGTGCGGGTGAAAATCATGCACATAGGCATAGGCCAGGTAGAAACGGTACGCTGCTTTTGTTCTATCATGTTAAGCACAGCCCTCTGCCAAAAACGGCCACTGCTGACCGTTTCGCTTGAATAAGACTTTGTTCTTCTCTGAATATACCCGTATGGTTAAACTTTGTCAAGCGCTCTCCAAAAAGCCGCTGAGCTTCTCTCGCGAAGATTTTGACAATGCCTAAACCATCAAGTTATACCAGGTTCACGCGAATGGACAACAGCGTCTAGCTGCGCCCGTGATCGGTAGAGGTTAAGAAGAGTATATTTATGGGCAATCGCCGACCCCTGGCGACTCGCAGGCAGTCATAAACACACAAAAACATATCAGGACAAGCCATACCGAGCGAATCCTCCTGGCAACGCGCTGCATATCACAACTCCTGGACGAACCTGGCAAGTAAACTTCTCTTGAGCGGTAATAACATGCATTCATTACGCTCGAAGAATGGCGGATATCACAACCACGAAGGCTTTGCTTCGCGCCTTAGCAGAAAAGGCCGCGCGGCTTCGCTGCTTTCTCGCCGTACAGCTTGCTTGTTTCCCGGAAATATTAGATCATTTTAACGAACTTCTTGAAGTCGGAGCAGGTACGCATCTTCGGCGCAAGGGATTGGGATACGTGAGGGGAAATTGGCTATATTATGTCAAATATAATGCAGACCGGGCGTCTCATGCCTGCATCGTACAAGACGCTGGCCACTATTCTTGAAACGCTTCCTGGTGCCTTATTTGTCGTCGATGATGCCGCAACGATTATCTATGCCAATATCAACGCGCAGGCCATCACCGGAGCCACACAAGAAGAGCTGCTTGGCAAATCATTGTGGCGTGGCGCTCCTCAGCTGGTGAGTACCACACTCTATCAGGCCATGCACAAAACGAAACAGAGCCGAGAACCAATCGAGGTGGAGTATCTTTCTCCTATGACCCGGACGTGGTTGCATGTGCAGCTCACTCCGACCCTTGAGGGGGTTCTGCTGCATTTCCATGAGAAAAGGGAGTCAACGCGAAGCTGGGAGACATTCTCTCCAGAGCACCACCTCGCCGCTGATATCCTGGAGAATATGTATATTAGTGCCGGCTTTCTCACGCCCGAAGGGATCCTGTTAGAAATCAATGAGGCTTCGCTAGCAGATGCGCAGATCCGGCGCGAGGAAGTCATTGGCCTGCCGTTTGCCGAAACCATCTGGTGGACTCCTTATCCTGCCAGTCAACAACAACTGCGCGCTGCCATCGCACGAGCCGGCAGAGGAGAGACTGTGCGTTTCGAGACGACGGTTCATCCCAGGAAGGGAATGGATCTGCACCTTGAAGTAACAATCACTCCCCACAGGGACGCGGATTACAACGTCGAGTACCTTGTCTATGTCGGGGCCGACGTCACTGCACGCAAGCAGGCCGAAGACAAAATCCGTGATCTGATTGATGCCATTCCCCAGATGGTCTGGATCGCCGGACCCGATGGGTTTGCCACCTATCAGAATCAACGCGTGATCGAGGCTCTGTCTATGACTCACGAGCAAGCCGAAGGGAATGGCTGGCTGGCTGCGATACATCCAGATGACCAGCAGCGGATGTGGGAAGCATGGCAGAGATCCCTCCGGACGGGAGAAAACCTTGAAATGGAACACCGCGTGCGAGACAGCAGCAGTGGAGTCTATCGCTGGCACCTGATCCGAAGTGTGCCGCGACGCAATGTCCAGGGCGAGATCGTGGATTGGGTAGGTACCTGCACCGATATCGACAAGCAGAAACAGGTGGAACAGCAACTCAAAGAGAGCCGGGAAGGTCTGCGCATGCTGGCTGAAACACTGCCACAGCTTGTGTGGACAACGTATCCTGATGGTCAGCACGAGTATACAAATCAGCGATGGAAGGATTATACCGGCTTCATAGATGAGCAAATACAGAGAGACCGCTGGGCTTATCTTCAGTTTATCCATCCTGATGACCAGGAACGCCACCAGGCACGCTGGCTGTATGCTCTGAACACGGGAGAGCTGTTTGAGGACGAAGTGCGTATCAAAAATAGTCAAACGGGAGAGTATCGCTGGTTCTTAACTCGCGCCGTGCCAGTGCGCGATGAAGCAGGCCGGATCGTCAAGTGGTTTGGCACCAGCACCGATATTGACGAGCAGAAACGGATGGAGGAAGCCCTGCGCCAACTGGAACAACGCAAGGATGACTTCATCAACATGGCCAGCCATGAACTGAGAACACCTCTCACCACGTTAAAGATGCAGACCCAATTGGTACGCAAACGCCTCGAAAAACAAGCTCAGCACGAGGCAGCTGCCGCGCTCAGCCGGGTAGAGGGACCCATCAAGCAATTGGAGCGCCTGATTGGAGAGTTACTGGATATCTCTAAGATACAGGTAGGCAGACTGGAGTACCTCTGGGAGCCAGTAAATCTCAACTTGTTGCTGCGGGAAATCGCCGAGACAATGCGACAAACCCATCCAGGCTATACTATTCTGGTACGTGGCACAGCGCCGGCAAGTCTGGTAGGGGACCGGGACCGGCTTGGGCAGGTCTTCACCAACCTGCTCCACAACGCCATTAAGTATTCTCTCAACACAACGACCATCGAGATAGATCTCTCAGCCTCGGACGAGGCAGTCACGGTTCGAGTGCAGGACCATGGCCTGGGTATCCCGCACGAACTGCACAGCAAGATCTTTGAGCGCTGTTACCGTGCCTTTAATTCGAGCCAGAGGACAATTTCTGGTCTGGGTATGGGCCTGTACATTGTGAATGAGATCGTTAAGGGTCACGGAGGAAGCATCACAGTGGACAGTGAAATCGGAAAAGGCTCTACCTTTACCGTTACCATTCCCAGGAGGAGGGATAGCTGAGTGTGGTTGGGAAACGCGTTTCTAACTTGCATTGGCGCAGATCAGGGCATATGCTTGCTTTATCTCGTCCAGTAATAGAGGATAGTCATGGCAAGCGAACAAGCTCAGGTACCGGCACCTGTCCCACGAGCAGCCCGGTTGGCGGTCGCCGTGCATTTTTTTCTGACCGGGGTGACTTTTGCCTCGTGGGCGGTGCGCATCCCGGCTGTGCAAGCAAAGCTTGGGCTAAACCCGGGCGAACTGGGCCTGGCCTTGTTGGGAACGGCCGCCGGCGAACTGGTGTCGATGAATCTGGCTGGCTACCTGACTGCGCGCTTCGGTAGCCGATCCCTTACCATAATTGCCTCGGTATGTCTCAGCGTGATGCTGCCAATTCTGGCCCTGGCGCCAAGCCTGCCTGTTCTGGTGGCATCACTGGTGCTCTTTGGCGCCTCTTTCGGATCGGTGAATGTAGCTATGAACACGCAGGGAGTCGCTGTTGAACGGCGCTACGGCCATTCCATCTTCAGTTCGTTTCACGCGTGTTATAGCATCGGCGGACTCACGGGGTCGCTGGTCGGTGGGTTAGTAGCCGCTCGCGATATTGCTCCACTGCCGCACTTCTTCGGGATCGCGTTCTTAGCAATCGTCCTGGCACTTTCACTCGCGCGCTTTCTGCTGCCAGCCCATGCGGACGCGCAGGGAGCGGGAGTCGCGTTTGCCCGCGTTACCCCTCCCTTGCTGGCTCTGGGTTTCGTGGCTTTCTGTGCATTGCTGGGGGAAGGAGCCATGGCAGACTGGAGCGCCGTGTATCTTCACACCACCCTGGGCGCGAGTGCGGGACTGGCCGCGGCTGGCTACGCCGCTTTCTCCGTCGTCATGGCCGTGGGCAGGGGATTGGGGGATCGCCTGACGAACCACCTTGGACCCGGCATGATGGTCCAGCTGGGCGGGCTGGTGGCCGCAACAGGGCTTACCCTGGCGTTGGTGGTCAACTGGGTTCCGCTGGCACTGGCCGGCTTTGGCCTGGTGGGTGCCGGTTTTGCGGTGATCTTTCCTCTAACGCTCAGCGCGGCGGGGCGTACCTCGAAGGAGGTTTCGGGAACGGCCATCGCAACCGTGGCCCTATGCGGCTATATCGGTTTTCTGGTCGGGCCAGCTGTGATCGGCTTCGGCGCGAATGTTCTGAATTTGCGTGTCTCTCTGGGCATTGTAGTGCTTCTCAGCCTGTGCGCTGCTGCTTGCGCACGCGTGGTAGGCAACGGCAAGCAAGCTAGAGCCGAGGATCAACCCGCTTCGCGTGTCGACCCTCTCGTGCAGAATCGCGCCCTTTTTTCAGAAGAAGATGGACACAATCTATAAAGGGCAGCCAGGAAGCCATAGAATCCTTATTTACACCGACATTGCTACATGCGGCTGTGGAATGGAACGCCCTAGCTCCTGTGCTACCTTGATCCAACTCTCAATTGCATCCTGGCCTTGTTTCACCGCTTCCCCATATGTACGCCCATGAGACATACAACCTGGCAACTCAGGAACTGTCACCACAAAAATCTTGTCATCTGCGTCCCACTGAATGTTCATAGAATAATGATACCACACACTTTACAACTTTATTTTAATGGAACAACTCTTCCAACTCTCTCACCATCGGCTCACCTCCCCATCTACCCAGCATGCTCTCATAAAGTTCATAAGACTCATCCACGCGCAATTGGCTGCCGAGATCGCGGCCCATAGTAACTGCGGTCTTGAGATATTCGCAGGTCTGCTCCAATTCACCCAGAGCACAGGCGGCCATAGCCTGGCGCACAATCAACTCCAGGCGCAGAGGGACAGGACCTGTGGGCAGCATCCGATCAACACGCCCAAAAGCCTGCACAGCTTGTTCGGGACGGCCAAGATTGAGATACATCCTACCCTCGAAGGTCGACGCAGAAGAAAAATGGGTATAGGCGTAGCTGGGATCGTCTTCCGCATTTTCGGGGAAAGCCTTGTAAGCCAGTTCCAGAAAGCGCCTGGCTTCGCTTTCCTGACCTAGCTTGCTGTAGACCTCCGCCAGACCAATAGAGACCTGGCCCTGCAGAAGGGGAGATGTTGAAGATACCAGTTGCAGCGCGCTTTGATACGTTTGCAGGCGTGGCCTGGCACGCTTGAGATAGAAATACACCATAGCCTGGCGCACGAACGAGGCGACCTGCAGGTTTGGATCGCCCGCTACCTCGCCATAGAAGAGCCCCTGGCGGGCAGCAGTGTAAGCCGCTCCATAATCCTGGTGCTGCGTGGCCAGCAGCGAGGCCAGCTGATATGCCTGGGAGAGCAGGGTAGCGGCTCTTTTCTGGTAGGACGAGGGATGGCGCGCAAGTGCTGAAAGCTGAGAAATGTAGTTAGGAAGAACCTGCTCAACCTCCGCCTGGCCCCCCTCAAAGTAGAGCTGCCAGCAGAGAGGAATATGTGAGGCACACAGCGTCAGAATCTCCTCAGCCCGCAACAGCGAGAGATTATCGCCCTGCCGCGCACAAAAAACAGCCGCCGGGGTGCCGATCAGCGCCGCGATAACCTGGCGGCGCGAGAGCGATTCCGCCGCAGCCTGGGCTACAGCAACCGGCTGGACATACGGGGGCTTCGCGCTCTCAATGCTATAGCTCAAGCCGGTTGGGCGCTCTATTCGACTCGTTGCCTGCCCAGGTAACACCATTACAAGCACAGCCTCCTCCACTTTTTCCATACCTCTTTGTTCGCTCATACCATCAGGGGTCTTCTGTGAAGAAAGACTGACCAGACTCATCCGGGCTTCCGCGGGCGCTATTTTATCTCCTTCCTCACGTGGGGAAATGACGAAGCCAAAACCCAGATCCTCCGCCGACATCTCAAAAGCCTCCATTAATTGACCCAGGGTCGCCAGTTGGGGAACTTGCAGACCTCGCTCCCAGCGATTAAACGTATTCGTGCTCACGCCCACCCTCCGACTTGCTGTCGTCACACTCCAACGTTTTCTCAACCGCGCTCGCCGCAAATGTTCATTTGGGGTTATCATCTTTTTGAGCCTCACCATTCGATACACTTCCAACAAAAACAGAAACAAGACTCTAACAATATTATATACATTGTTATACATCATGTCAACAAATCCAGACATATCTCTTAAGAAGATATTACAACGTGACAAAATGTGATAAAATCGCTGACAAACGTGCCTATTTGATGCGGATTCAGACTAGAAAAATTCACATATTCTGGTATAAATTACAAATGGAGAAGAAATGAGATTGCGACGGAAGTTTGAGTGGAGGGCTAAGAAGTATGAGCACAAGCGATATCGCACATTTGCGCGAACAAGTTGAGCTAGAGTATGCAGCCATGATGCAGGGACTGAACGGCTTTGCCGAAGGCTCAGCTATGCACAAGTTCATTTCAGCACGCATGGCCCGCATCGAAAGGTATTACGGCGCTCTGGCACAAGAGATCGGGGAGCGCGAGGCAACCCGGATTATTTGCGATTTGTATAATCAAGCGACACAATAGATATTACCGAAAATTTCCTTTGAAGTATATGTCTTCGAGCAAAGCTATGCGAGAGAACATTCCCGGGATCTGGAGAGATTTCCGCCCGTAGCCCTGCGCTGGCAGCATTGCAAAGGCTCCGGGAGCGAAGCCCGTTTTCAGGCTTCGCTCCCTCTCTTGCTGCTATCCCCCAGATTTTACGGTAAAGGATAGGCTTAGTGCTAACTGACCATCCCAGTATAGCTCTACTTTGCCCGCGGCTGGCTGGCTATACGTGATGGTAAAACTGCTTGAGATGGGCAGAGATGGAGTAGTAGATATTACTGGAGTCGCTGTCACCCCGTAGACCCCCGGTGTTGGCGCTTTCTGTCCCGGATACGGCATTATATAGTCCATATACTGCGATGAAGACCTGTAAAGGTGGCCATTTGCATACCATTTCACGACAACGAGGCCACTCTCATCTGCCGACCATTCATACAGGAGCCATATCCGCTGGCCAACAATAAATTGACTGACAGAGGGAATGCCGTTGAATCCAGGGCCAACTCCCTCGCCATTTGTAGGGCTATCAGTAAGCACCACTCTTGGGAAGACCTGGGAAGCAGGTCTCGTGGTTGGCCGGGGTGTTGGCGTGACCGCAACCTGAGAGCCAGTATCGGTGCGCACTACGTTAAAAACGAGTAAAAAACCACCAATGAGCATCATTGTACAGAGAATGGCAGCAACCACGCTCAGACGCCGCTTCCACCCTGTTTTGTTCTGAGAAAGTGATTGAATCGTGTCCTTTTGCATAACAGATATCCTTTCTTGCCCTTGATTCCTCCTGGAAATAGAAACAATCTTCGATCTGTCGGTTTCCTGGTTTTCGACTAGTCTGAGAAACACGCGTTCTAAAGAATGCCGATCCTGGTTGGTTTCATCTCGATAGGCCCGGCGAATGTCATCAGCCAGGCGCAGTTCCGGCGCATCGGCCAGGCTCTGGTGCATTTCCTGCCGCTGCCGTAAAATCCGAATAACTTCATCAATATGTTCTTCTGCCATATGCATACAAGAGCCATGATCATGCCTCATGGCGCTTCAAACCTCCTTTTTGTCGGTGTAGATGGTGCGCAGGCGAGAGACAGCCCGCGAGAGCATGCTTCGCAATGTGCCCTCACGTTTGCCCAGCACTATTGCTACTTCAGCACAGGACAGCTCGTTCGCGAAGCGCAAACGCAGCGCCTCTTGCTGAACAGGTGGTAATTGCTCAAGTGCCGCACGCAGGCGCGCGTACTCCTCACGACGTATGAGCAAATACTCAGGCGCTTCTTTCTCGTCGGCATACAGCTGATCAGCTAAAGAATCTAGAGCCAGCGAGGGCCTGCGCTCAATCTGCCGGTGCGTATCGGCAACCTTATTACGCGCCACACGCCAGAGCCATTTCTCCTGACCAGTTACACTGAGACCATCGAATGGTTCCCATTTCAGAGCAGCGACAAAGATTTCGTGGAGGAGATCCTCAGCGTCTTCTCGCGAGGCAGTATGCTGGCGCAGAAAGGCGAACAGAGCCGGTGCATACCGATAGAAGAGAGCCATCTTCGCTTGCGCGTCCGATGTGCTCTCCGTATCTTCTGGCAAATTCACATTCGGATAAATGGAGTTCATCTCCTTTCCTGTGATTTCATCCTCAACTATCGCGCTAGAGGTCCAAAAGTTGCAGATATTTCTCCCTCCCCCAAAAAGAGAAAAGCTCAACCTTCACAACGAAGGCAGGAAGAACTCAGGGCAAGGCCGACCTCTATCTCCCTATTTGTCCCAGGAATCGCTCTGATATAATAGCTATGCACTTGATCATTGCGTAAAAGGAGAAATGAGTGACTATACGCCTGAGACGATCTGAGTTATCAACTCCCGCGAGCAACGAACGGATGATGGAGAAGGCAGCCGCGAGTAGCGCCGACCTGGTCATGTTAGATCTGGAAGATTCGGTTTCACCATGCGAGAAAGTTGAAGCCAGACAAAAAGTGATTCGTGCGTTACAAACTCTGAATTGGGGCAAGAAGACACGCGCGGTTCGCGTCAACGACCTGGAAACAGAATATGCCTATCAGGATATTATCTCCGTTGTCGAAGCGGCGGGCGAGTATCTGGATGTGCTGATTGTCCCGAAAATCAAGTTGGCCAGGGACGTCTGGTGGGTCGATGTCCTGCTGAGTCAGATCGAGAAACGCTTGCGGCGCACGCGGCAAATTGGCATTGAGGTACTCATCGAAGAGGTCGAGGCCATGCTGAATGTAGAAGAGATTGCTCGTTCCAGTTCGCGTCTGGAGGCAATTATCTTCGGTCCCGCCGACTATAGCGCGTCGCAGGGCGTGGATAGCCGGGCGATTGAGGGCCATCTCGACCTCTATCCCGGCGATCCCTGGCACTATGCCCGCAATAAAATCGTGATCGCTGCTCGCGCTGCTGGGATCGACGCTATCGATGGCGCTTTTCCCGATTTCAAAAATCTGGAGGGGTATCGCAGGGAATGCCTGCGCGCCCACACCCTGGGCTTTGCAGGAAA
>DATGKW010000073.1:0-37026 GCA_035294465.1 Ktedonobacteraceae bacterium
AGCCAGCCAATTGCCCGCTCTCCGTCGAGGAGCAGGTAAATACTCAGCACTGCTACGATAATTACACTCAATATAAAGTCGGCGATCCCGGTAAGCAGTGGTAGGGCACCACCCACAATGCCTGTAGCCTGCTGCTCAACCAGTTGCCCCAGATTGCTCAATTGCTGGGAGGTGATCCCAAAACGCTGGAAATACCTTGTAATCGCCGCCAGTTGCTTCGGGTCGGTTAGCAATTTCTGGATATTCGCGGCTAGTCCGGCGACCTGGCTGATAGATGTGCTGACAATCGCGTAAAAAAGCAGGCTGATGCCGCTAAGCACGACTAGATAAACAATGATAACTGCCAGCAGACGCGGCATAAAACGCTGCAAAAACTTCACAGCTGGAGCCAGAGCGAAGGCCAGCAGCGCAGCAACCACTATAACCAGCAAAGAGCGAACGATATAGCTGGCGGCCCAGATAACCAGACCCCCCAGAACCAGCCACGCCAGAATAGCAATGGGAATATCGCGCCGCCTGGCCCATTTTGTCGCGTGCTGCATTTCCCGATCCGCCCGGCTGCTGTGAAAGCGAGTACTATTCATAAATTGGGACCCTGTCTGTCCACTAAAGGAAGTTCTAACAAATTCGCGCTACTCTTATATATACGTGGCCTCAAGGTTCTTTGATTACAAAGATCACAAAAATTGGGCTTATCTCTCTTCTTTAGTGCAGGGAATGAAGAATTGCTCCTTGTGAGATTCTATCATGATGCTATCACAAAAGAAAGGCAGCCAGAAGATCGCCAGCAGGCTTTTTGATGAATACCAAAAGGTAGATAAGCGTTGCACAATGGAGCGAAAGGCGATGTTTACGACGAGGTAAAAATGAAAAGAGAGTCGCGATGGAGTGGCAGCAACAACCTTCAAAATAAGAACTGGAGTGCAGGGATTCGAACCCCGATTGGCCGATCCAGAGTCGGCAGTCCTACCGTTGAACGACACTCCAATGCGACCGGTGGAATGTATAATACTGTATCCACGAACAGGTTGTCAACCCTTTTTTTTGTAGGCCGTTCTTCGCAAACTGCGGGCAAGTCACAAAGGTTTGCCTGTTCTACAGTCTGCTTCCCCACCACGTTCGCAAGCGCACGCCTATTCTACGCATTGCATGGAACGATGTGCGAAGCGCATTGTTCCATGCAACACTTTCAATCTTTGCGCGGCAATCCTACCTAATCCGTAAACGTGAAGGACTGGAGCATGATCTGGAAGACGATGTTTGCCTGGTTCCAGGTCGCCGTAGGGCCATAATAAACGATCTCATAGGTTTTAGTACTTGGGGAGTTAGCCGGGTGATTATCCACCAGAAGTACCAGTGTTCCCGGTGTATTCGCCTCAGCAGCAAGGTCGCCGGTTGCGCTCTTCTGCACCCAGCTCTCGCCTCCCACTGTAGCGGTTGGAGCAATAGTCGCCGATTTAGCATTTGATAACAAGGATTTTTCAAAGCTGGCCAGTGATGTCTGGGCTATCGTGCTCGCTCCAGCAATGCCATTCGGATCGGCAATGCTAACAATTGTCATGGTATCCTGGGTTGCTGGATCGGCGAAAGAGACATCATCGCCAGAGCCACCTTTCTGTACTCCCTGCGGATAATCAATCGTAAAAGTAGCGCCCTTGTATGTTTGCATTGTCGCTGTCGGCGCTGTTGGTGAAGGTGTTGGAGTAGGAGCAGACGTCGGCGTCGGGGTAGCAGAGCCTGTGCCCCCAATACCCGAGCAGGCGGTCAGGAGCATCACCAGCAGGAGCATACCCGCGCTCAGAGCGATTCGTTGGATTACATGTTTTTGCAAAGTTACCATTGTTGAACTCTACCCTCCATAACGGTTGTTTAAGCTGTGCATTGTAAATCCAGGCATCGAGGTGCCTGCGTATTACATCAACGTTACGGAAACCTATTTCTAAAGCCTTCGCCTTTCCACAGGTTTCATCCTGACGTGGCTTGGAGCCACAAAATACAAACGAATGAAACTGTAGCAGGCCACATAGGGACCGGACGTATGACTCTAATTGCCATAGAGACTGTCTGCGGCATACAATACTTGCGGGATGACTTTCGATTCCACGGCGAAAAATCTTCGCCTCGATTTCATAGACGAAAAGAGAGGATAAACTCATGCGCAGTAAAATAACCGTGATCGGAGCAGGTTTTGTGGGCAGCACGCTTGTCCAGCGGCTGGCAGAGCGCGACTACGCCGATGTAGTCATGTTCGATATCATACCCAATATGCCGCAGGGCAAGGCTCTGGACATTCTGGAGGCTGGTCCAGTGCTTGGCTACGATTCGCTGGTAACAGGTACCAACGATTATGCTGATACCATAAATTCCGATATCGTGGTGATTACTTCCGGCTTCCCGCGCAAACCGGGGATGTCACGCGACGACCTGGTCAAGAAGAACCAGGAGATCATCACTGAGGTAACTGAGCAGGTGGTGAAATATTCCCCCAACTGCATCATCATCATGGTCACGAACCCACTGGACGCAATGGCTCAGTTAGCTCTTCATGTCAGCGGCTTTCCACGCGAGCGCGTCATTGGCCAGGCCGGTGTGCTCGATACCGCGCGCTTCCGCACTTTTATCGCGCAAGAAGTAGGCGTCTCGGTACGCGATGTCCAGGCATACGTGCTAGGTGGGCACGGCGATACTATGGTGCCGCTCTCCCGCATGTGTACCGTAGCCGGAGTGCCCATCTCGCAGCTCATCCCCGCCGAACGCATTGAGCAGATCGTGCAGAGAACGCGCGACGGCGGGGCCGAGATCGTCAAACTTCTCGGCACTGGCAGCGCCTACTTTGCGCCCTCCGCTTCTGTCCTGCAAATGGTCGATGCCATCATGCTCGACAAGAAAATGATCATGCCCTGTACAGTCTATCTCCAGGGTGAATACGGTATTAACAACCTCTTTATGGGCGTACCGGTCAAACTCGGCGCCAGAGGCATGGAAGAGATCATCCAGGTTGAACTGAACGAGAGCGAGCAGGCCGCGCTGAAGAAATCAGCCGCCGCAGTTGCAGAACTGATCAAAGTAATGGGAATTTAGCGCATTTTCCGCAAAGAGGCACGCTATCCCATTTCCGCGCGCCTCTTTGCGGAAGGAAATACATCGCCTGCCCTACGATATACTGGATCTGATCCGGCTGATTGCAGGATAGTGAAGGAGAAAAAGCATAGCGCTGAGAAGCAATGATGGACATGCTATTCTCTCACCATCCCAGATTCCCCAGGTTTCCCATACTTCTTCTGCGCGAAGGAAAACGCCCAAAGCCTCTTCTGCGAATGGCTCTCAGCGCTAGCGAGATAATCGCAACAACAAAGATCGCAATAAAGATCAGCATGGCTACAATAGAACTGGCTAACCCAAGCTTGCCACCGACTGTAAACTCCGTTGGAAAAACGCCCGATTGTGCCCACTGTAACACAATACTTGATCCAACGACCCCCATAATGGAGAAAGCAAAGCCAATCGAGGAAAGCACAATAGCGACAATATGCATGGCGTTACTCTGCCGCTGCCCTTCAAAGGGTTGTATCTTCTGCTGCCCAGCCTCATAACTTTCCGTGTAATCTGCCCGATACGCGCTCTGCCCTGACTGTCCTTGTGCTTCCTGCTCAAATTCCTGCATGCTCATGCTATTGTTCCCTTTTTATAGTAGATGTTTAAAATGACTGCGTTCTCTCTGCTTCTTTACCCGATGATCTATACGGTTCTACGTTTCTGCTACACTACCTGTTGCATCGTAAGGCCGGAAAACGCGGATCGTTCTGGAGGCGCTCAACAAGCCGCTGAACAACGTGCTCATGATGTGTTCACATAGACCCTCCCTTTGCTTTCAAGTGAAGTTATAATACAACTACAATTGCTTCATTGTACCATGTCCCTCACTTGCTCCCGCAATTACCACAATATACTCTCCCCTTACCTTCTCCTGACTCACTTCCGCCAGCAACTCGGAGAGCCTGCCGCGTTTGACCGACTCGAACATTTTGGTCAGTTCGCAGGCCAGAGCGGCATCGCGGTCGCCGAAGACGGCGAGAGCATCGCTCAAGAAGGCTTCAAGGCGATAGGGGCTTTCGTAGAAGATGAGAGTATGGGGGGAGTGCTGATCGATTTCGAGGAAGCGGCGGCGCGCGCCGGGCTTGCGAGGCGGGAAACCGCGAAAGGTGAAGCTGTGGACCGCCAGGCCGGAGAGCACCAGAGCCATAACAAAGGCTGTCGGGCCGGGAATCATTGTGACCTCGATCCCGGCCGCGATAGCCCGACGTACAAGCGTGAAGCCTGGATCGGCGATGCCCGGCGTACCCGCGTCCGTGACCAGCGCGACCGAGTTGCCCTGCTTGAGCAGAGCTTCAATGCGCTGGCCCGCCTGCTCCTCGTTGTGCTCGTGAAAAGCGATCTGTGGCTTGGAGATCTCAAAATGTTTGAGCAGCAAACCGGTTTTGCGCGTGTCCTCGCTGGCAACATAATCAACTTCGCGCAGGGTAGCAAGCGCGCGCAAGGTGATGTCCTGTAAGTTTCCAATCGGCGTAGCAACTAAATAGAGCATGTCTTTTTCCCCCATCCAGACCTTTTTGCAAATGGAGCGACGCGGTCTGACCGCGTCGCTCCATTCACTCTGACCTGCTGTAGCGATGCTCTCGCTATTCATTGTTACGAGCGCGTACAGCAGGCAGCCTCTCCAGCAGTTCAGGTCGCTTGACCTTGAGGGTATGCGTGCGCGGAAAATCCTGTTCAGGCCAGATGGTGAAGCCTCGCACCTGCTGATGCGAGGCCAGTTGCTTATTCGCCTGCTGGACGGCAGCCTTCGCCTGGGCGCGATCTTCCATCAACAATACGGCATGCACCGTCGTCTCATGACCATTCTCGGCCAGGCCGATTACGACTGCATCCTTGACTGCTGGCTGAGCCAATAGAACATTCTCAACGTCTTCTGGATACACATTCAGGCCATTGGGCAGCACAATCAGATTTTTCTTACGCCCCTTGATGTAAAGGAAGCCGCGCTCATCCTCATAGCCCAGATCCCCGGTATGATACCAGCCGTCCTTAAAGGCCGCCTGCGTTGCTTCGGGGTTCTTCCAATAACCCTGCGCCACATTCGGACCATGCACCAGAATCTCGCCATCTTCGGCAATACGCACCTGCACACCTGGAAGCGGCCTGCCAACTGATTCGGTAACATGCTCGCGGTATGGCGTGACGGAGATAACCGGAGAGCACTCGGTTGCACCATAGCCCTGCATTACGCGGAATCCCATGTTCTCCCAGCGTTCGGCCAGCCTGGGCGGCAGGTACGCACCTCCACTCACGAAGAAACGGAAATGGCCGCCAAAACGTTTATGGACGCTGCTAAAGAGCAAGCGCCTCCAGGCAAAAGGCAAGTGCGCGGCCACACGCTGGAGCAGCTCAAAGGCTCTCTCTTTCTTCTGGCGCCGTACCTCGCGCTCAATACCATTCATAAAAAGCTGCAGGGCCTGGGGCACAAGCACCATGCAGGTAACTTGCTGTGAACTCAATAGCCGCAACAGAGTATCCGGGACCAGCGAACGCGCGTAAGCCACGCTCGCGCCATTACAAATAATTGCTACCTCAATCGTGGTTTCAAACATATGACTGAGTGGGAGGATGGAGAGGGCGCGATCACCCGAATGGATATCTACCACTTTCAAGGCCGCCACGGCATTGCTGGCAATATTATTATGGCTGAGCATCACGCCTTTGGGCTGACCGGTCGTACCAGAGGTGAATACGAGTTCGGCCAGGTCGTTTTCCCATACCTGCGGCAGGCAGCCAGCATCAAACACGTCTTCCGGTAACTGTTCAATATCGATCAGGGGCAAAGGAGGTTCTTTTACCTCTTGATACTGCTTTGGGCTTGTAATCAGCGCTTTCGCTTCGGTTATCGAGGCAATTCTGATGAGAAAATCCTCTTTTGTGTTCACATCCAGCGGAACTACCACAGCTCCAACCAGCAAGGTAGCCAGGTACGCGACTATCCAGTTAATCCGGCTAGCCGACCAGATCAGGATACGATCTCCCTTTTCGATCTTTTGCCCCTGGAGATATCCGGCGAATTGCTGCACACGCTGCTGGAGATCCGTGTAAGTCAGGGTTGTCATGCCCCCTTTGACGCCACCTGCCTCTTCGGACGGTTCGAGCAAGACAATCTGCTCAGGGAAGCGCTTCACTGCGCTTGCAAATATGTCATTGATTGTGTCCACGTATCTCTCTTCCTGTGGAACTTGGTCAGGAGCTACGCTCTCCCAACTATGTACAAATGAGAAGAAGGCCACATGGTTATTACTACGTACTTTATAACACTGTTCATAGGCACTGTGAAGAGCCTTCTTAACCTCCTCGAAGGCTGATAGAACGAGGACAAAAACACGGGAAGAGGCGCGCAAACGCCGCCGGACAGACAGAATGACGCAGAGGAAAAGCCGACCCGGCTAGCCCATCTGGCTGAAAGCAGTCGTATCCAGAAGCAGATACAATCCAGATATCCCGACTTAAGTCTATATTTTCGTATAGAAGCGGTACTATGGGCGTTGAAGCAGAACCAACAACCAGCCTATTCCTCGGCAGGGCGAATGTCGATCTTCTTGAAGAGTATCTCGATCAGGTTGCGATCCTCTGGATTGCTCAAGCGCAGGTCAGTGCGGCCCAGGGGAGTGATCAGGGTGCCATCAGAGCCAACCAGGCCGGCACTGCGAATAGCATAAGGATTGCCTCCCAGCCAGCGCACAGGCTCTAGCAGCGTGCCAAGCGGAATAGAGATCAGGAGAAATTTTCCACGCAAATCCTCACCCAGATCCGCCAGGCGCAGAATCAGCATCTCTCCCTCCTGAGTAATACTGCCCTCCAGCGAGCCGGCCCGTAAATCGATGCTGACCTGCTCGTTCGGGCGCGACAGCATTTCCGCCCGGCGCAACGTACGACCACGTGTGCCACTGCTGGAACCAACGAGCGTCGAGTAGGAAAGCGTCGCCTTATCTTCCGGCATTGTCCCGGCGGAGGTCGCGTAAAGGCTGGCGACCTCAACAAGATCGCGCAGCGCTCGCTGGCGCAGGGTGCCCTGCATAATATAGCGACTCATCTGCATGGCCTGTTGAAGCAGCGAACGCGCCCAGGCATCTTTGTCGCTCTGGTCACGGTGGGCCTGACGCAGCAACGCCCTGGCTTCTCCGATCAAAAGCTGGCAGAGGAAGACCAGCAGGCGGGGCGAGGTGGTAGCAAAGTGAGAAGAAGAAGGGAGGCGTAACGTCGTTGTTGTTGGCCTGGTCTCGCCAGACAGCGCAACGCGGAGCGCATCGTACGTTTCCAGGTAGGCATGGTGACAAACGGGACATCCAAGCAGATGAAACAGCAGCGGCGCGTAGCGAGTTGCGACCATTGAATCGTGCTGTAAAAGTCCCAGAACAAAATCAGGAATTTGTGGATAAAACTTCACATGATAATCCATGCCTGGAAGACTCACATCCTCGCCAACGGGTATCTGATCAGGATATGCCGTCTGCTGCTTGCTCACTAGAAGCTGATAGAGCCACCGTGCCAGCGGCGCGTTTTGTTCCTGCGGATTGGGTGTTCCCACAAATTGATCGCTCATAGAAGTCCTCCAGAGTATCTGCTTACTCTTCTTCGTAGAAGCGCGTTAACTGCTTCTGCTGGGCAGGAGTAAGATAGACTACTTCTTCTCCATGCCAGTCAAGTAAGCCTGCTTTTGCCAGATGTTGAAGACCCGTTTGCACCTCCCTTAAGGAAAGATCTTCCTGCGTCAGGGTCTGTAGAGGGACCGCGATCCTCTCGATCCCACTGGATTGTGCTCCATACTCTGTTAAACGTACAGCCATCATCACTGCCAAATTCGCGCTACTTTTCTGTAGACAAAGGCGCAACTTTTTGTGGGCATGGTCTTTATGCTGGCTGAAATGAGCTATCGGCTGCTCGCTCGCTGGATCAAGGGGAAGCTCGGCGCGTATGCTCCGGGCTAGCTCGCCTGCTCCCAGTTCCTCCAGCTCTTGGAGAACCGCCTGTAACTGGCGCGGCGCGACACAAAGGGCTTCAATACATTTTTTCAAGATTGTGCGCAGCTCCTCTTGAGAAACAACCTCCAGCACGGCCTCCTCAGGATTGGCGAAAGGAATATCGCCCCAGAACGGCTCGACAAGAGAATTCAAAGGATCGTTTTCTTCTTCCGGATTATTCTGCGCCTCCATTTCGCTGGTGGTGCTCATGGGCAAACGGCGGCGGCGCAGGCGATCGATCGCCTTGTTCTGCACCATACGATTCAAAAATGCATAGAATTGCACGTTACTCAGCCCATCTAGAGCCGTTGCTGGCGCGTGATCGCCACCACCCAGAAGTTGAATGCGGACGAGATATTCAATCACATGTCCAACTACCTGGTCCATCTCAAACGCGTCAAAAGCCAGTTGCCCCAGATATCGCTGGGCGCGATTCTGGAGATAGCTGCAAAGAGCTGGATAGCTCTCTTCCAGGCGATATCGAAGATCATGAGCTGAAAACGGCATTTCTTTAAAGGCCCTCCGCGTACTCTTCCTTTCTTCCAACCGCCCTCCATTTCTGCTACTTATTGTAACATGCTGATCTCTCTCTGACTATCGAGCATATGGGTAGAAAGAGAAAGCATTCCAAAAAACATAGAATCTCTCTTCTTAGAATACAAAGTGTTTCTCTTCTACTGAACGCAAGAAAAGCCAGATCTCGCGCCCATCTTCCGCGATGCTCTGGCTTTTCTTGCGTAAAGTACTACAGTGCAGCAGGCACCTTTACTCGATGCTGCCTCGATTGCCCAGGCGCTGGTGCTCAAACGCCTTCTTAATAGCGTCCAGACTGCGTTGTACTTCATTACGGCTCTCCAAAAGATTTGCGTAGTTGAAGTAAGCGCTGGCCGCTAGTTCGTGAGCATTTGAGGCATCCAGCAAGTCAAGCGCTTGCTGGAAAAGCTTGTCGGCTGCAGCAAAGTCCTTCGCCTGGTGACGAATCTGAGCAAGAGAGATCAAAGCTTGGCCCTCTGCTTGTGCATCTTTACCAGCGCGAGCAAACTCCAGAGCACGCCCGGCCTCTTCTTCAGCCTCCTGTGCCTTACCAGACTTTAAGAGCAACTCTGCCAGGCTGGTATGACAGATAGAAGAGGCAATCGCATCATCGAGGTTATGCTCGATCTCGATGGCAACGCGATATTCGCGCTCCGCGCCTTCCAGATCGTTCTGCTTCTCCAGCGCCTTACCCAGGCGCTGGTGAGAAAGCCCTTCCAGGCGCTGCTCGTCGCACATCTCATAGATGGCAAGGCTGCGCATCATATACTCACGCGCCATGGTGAACTTGCCCGCAGCCTTGTAATTCTGTCCTATCTCCATGTATTTCCTGGCAAAACTCTTCGCATCGCGGCGCGTTTCGTCCAACGTCGCGAGCGCCTGCTGGTAGAAGGCCACAGCCTTCTCCAGGTTGCCATGCCGGAAGTAGTCATTCGCCAGATTGTTGTAGACGTCAAGCGTGAAAATCGGGTCCACAATCTGCTGGTTCTCGATAGCATTATAGCAGCGAAGGTGATTTTCCAGAGCCAGAGTGTAGTTATACAGGAGGAAATAGGCTTTTCCAAGCATATTTCTCGCCCGCTCAATGTACTCTACATCGTCCAACCCTTCTCCTTGCGCCAGCGCGGCCCTCAAATCAACTACGGCTTCCTGGTATTCCTGCAAACCCAGGTGAATCTGCCCACGCAAGAAAAATAGTCGGTATGCCTGATCCATAGTCACGCGGTCGGGCTGCATCGGCGCCAGCAATTCACTGGCCTGCGTGTACTCGTGCTGCTGAACCAGGACGCTGGCTTGCAGCAAATCGACATCGACCCTCTGATCTGGACCAGAATCAACTGGCGAATACCCTATTGCCTGTGCTTCCTTCACGCCCTCTGGACTGCCCTCCAACAGAAACGTTAGAGGAACATCAAGGCGTCTCGCCAGGATCGAAAGTGCCTTTAGCGACGGGCGAATCTTTCCACGTTCAATAGCAGAAATGTACGAAATGGAGAACTCCGGAGCGGCAAGCTGAGCCTGGGTCTGCCCAAGTTTTGTACGCACTTCGCGTATGTTCTTGCCTACCCTGGTCGCGACCGTCTTTCCCACGTTAGCGGTCTCTGTTATAGCCATGTGTTGTCCTTTCTTGAGGATAGGGGAATAGTATCCTCAAAACCCCTTTCGCTGCACAATTTGTGCAGGCAATCCCAATGGTTAACAAAAGCTCTGTGCCTTCTCTCTTCAAAGAGTTTCTCTACTCTATGAAAGAGTGGTTCTAGTAAAAAAATCGCGAAATCTAACGTATATATTCCAAAAGAAATGAAATCTATACTTTAAATAATACGATTTCGCTTTAAAAAGGTTTCGGAGAAAGGTATGTAAACTTTAGCAGTTGCCTCAATATACTACAATACGTAATCTACCTACGTAAGAGTCCGCTCTACTGCAAAAGTTATGCATAGCCATACATCAAAATCTGCGGGGCAGGTGATCAACCCGATAACAAATTTTGATAGAAATAACGGATCGAAACCCCCACATCCTCTTGAATGAATTCATCATAGCATGTTAGCTATGAAATCGACAAATCTACTCAAATACTATGACATTTCTCTCAGCGCTTTTTAGTACTTTTAGGTAATACTACTAGAGAAACAAAAGAAGAAAGGTACTCTTTAAAAGATCGTCACTCTTCATGATCTGAAAGATTCGATCACCATTGCCAGGTATTCTACGAAGTGGGATGTACAAGCTCCTGGATTCTGTCACAAAGGTATCGCCCGGCTCTTCTGGCTCTTCTCGTATGCTCGCTTCCAGTAGATTACTGCTTTATGTATTGAGCTATTCTCCTCAAGCAGTTGAGCATAGCGAGTCAAATATTTGACCAGGCTTTCCTCTTCCCCCAGATGCTCAAGCAGGAGCAACCCCGACTCAAAGCACTGCTCGCCGGTACCGGAGTCCTGATGTCTGTACGCGAGTTCTCCGCGCAGAAATAAAGCGTCAGCCCCAATAATTGTCTCCCCAAAAGGTTCGGCAAGCTCCCACGCCTGGCAGCTATATAACTCAGCTTCATCCAGCCTGTCATGCTCAAGAAACCAGGTCGCAAGGTGGACACAGGCGCTAGCTCGCGAGAGAGGATCGTGCTGCTCGCTTTCCTGGATCAGACCGGATAAATACGCATATGCCTCATCCGGCGCGTTCTCAAGGATGGTCTTACCCAGCGCGTGCTGAATTCTACTTCTTACCCCCGTGAGCCCGGCCTGGAAATCCGCCAGGAGGCTCTTGCAAGCGTTGAGAGCTGCCAGCAAGTATTCCTCTTTCTCTTTATATACCTGCATGAGGCGCGAGTAAGTCACCGGCAAACCCTGCTGGAAAGTTCGATCTCGCAAGGCCGTCAGAGCTTGCGCAAACATCCCTGCCGCTTTTTCAATCTGCTCCTGGTGAAGATAGTACTGACCCAGGCTGCTATAAAGCTGCGCCAGGAAAAACCCATTGTTTGTAGCTTCCGATCTCTCTGCTTGCTGTTCAAGAAAGTGCAGACCAGCACGCTCCGCTTGAGCGGCCTGCTCGGCATTACGCATAGCTGTATACACAGCTATTTGCAGGCCCAGAATGCAGGGGTAAAAAGGGTCCCTGGTTTCGTATGCCTGCTGTGCTGCTTCCATCAGCTGCTGCTCACTCTCTTGCAAAAGTCCTTTTCCTAAAAAGGCTCGGCCAAGGATATAGCGTACTATCACCCCCCGGTGTGTTTCCCCTGCTTCTTTGAGAAGAGGACGTAGTAGATCAATTGCTTGCTCAGGATTTCCCCGATGAATATGGAGCTGCGCCTCCAGCAAGAGCAGCTCGCGCTCCATATCAGACGAGGCGTCGCTTCCTTTTGTCATAGATAATTCGCGCGCCATTTGCTCCGGCGGCGGAATGAGATCCCTTGCGCTCAGCCCCAGGCGTTGCGCCAGAATTTCTAACGCGCGCAGCGATGGCTGAATCTGGCTACGCTCAATAGCCGAAATATAGCTAACTGAGAAATCAGGGCGTGCAAGTTGATTTTGCGTGTATTTTTTGGCCTGGCGCGCAGCCCGCAACCTTGCCCCAACGGTCTGTCCCCGCTGATTTAACGAATCTGACGGCATACGTCCCCCTTCCAACGTTACTACTTTCCCTGACAGGGATATCAACAAATAAAAAACGCAAGTGTATTGATTGTATAACTACGTATATTACGATGTCAATACACTACAACAACAGAAAAACCAATCTTCTCCATTTAAATTTGACTGGCAATCTCTACAGGAACAGAGCTATTCCTCTCTCCCTTCTTTTTTTCCAGAAAGGAAGCAAACTCTTCCCGCCTATTCTTCCTAATATCTCGCAGACGCCAATCTTCGCTCTTTTGAGCACACCTAGTGAAGAAAATCACGCTTCCTCTGTTACCCCGGCCGCTTGTCAATCGCTCAGAACGATGATAGACTTGGGCCAACGAACCAGGAATAGGAGAGCAGAAGAGAGGACATCCCGTGAATATCAGTGGCAATATCCGCCGGCTAACCAATATCTTTTTGATCTTGTTTGTTGCTCTGAGCGGAGGGCTGGTCTACTGGCAGGTGGTGGTCGCACAACAGGTGACCTCTAACCCCGCTCTGGACTATACCCGCCAATGCACCAGCGAGTCCGCGCCTCTGCGGGGTAACATCTATGACCGCAATGGTGTCTTACTGGCCTATTCGGTCAAAAGCGATCTGCCCGGTCTGTGTGGCTACAAACGGGTGTACACCGCCGCTGCCCAAGGCTTGGAGGGGCTGATCGGTTACTACATCAGCCCGCTTTTCACCTCGACGGGCATCGAGAACACCTTCAATTCGTACCTGGATGGGCAAAATGGCATCACCGGGCTGGACAACACGCTCAACAACCTTCTGCACGTGCCTCCCCAGGGCGATAACATCTACCTGACCATCGATTCACGTATCGAGCATATCCTGGTCCAGAATTTTCCTATCGAAGCTCCCATTGATAATAACGAGACCTTTGCCACCGATCGCGGTTCGGTGATCGTATCAGACCCCAAGACAGGAGAAATTCTGGGTATCCTCAGCGAGCCAGGCTATGATCCCAACTGTGTGGTCTACTGCACCCTGGACACTCTGCGCACGGACCTGCTGGCCAAGAATTACAATCAGAACACCTTTGACGCCAAGACTGGCCAGTATGATCGCCCACCGTTGCTGCCCTGTCCGGGTGCCTGTTCAATGCAAGCCTTCCAGGCCGCTCTGGAGAGTTCCCAGGTGCAGCAGATCTTGCAGAATCAAGGGGTGAATGGCACCGGCTCGAACTGTGAAGACCAGAACGATTGCAATCTGATCTATCTGGCCTTTCTCAATGTGGACCAGGAGCAGCCGTTGGTCTTCCGTCCCACGCAAGACTGCTATCCGCCTGGCTCGACCTATAAGACCATGACCTTGATGGCTACCCTGGATTCGGGCACGCTGGGCCTCAACGATCAGGTTTTCTACAACGATCCCCAAACCCACCCGTATCCGCAGCATCTGCAAGCCGAAGGACCCATTACTGTGAGAGGGCCAAACGGCGAAACCGAGCAGTTTACTCCGGCCGAGTCAAACATTTTGGGGTATACGTTTCACTTTCCAGTCAGCCTGGCCTATGGCTACTCGCATTCAGATAACGTCATCTTTGCTGAGGCGGGCGTCAAAACGGGAGCGACGACCTGGCTCAAATACAATCATGCCATGTATATTGACCAGAAAATCCCCTTCGATCTGCCGGTCAAGGTCAGCACAGTGACCCCGCAATCCTCACAGAACCTCTGTAGCTATAATCCGCAGACCGACACGAACCTTACCGTGCCGAATCTGGCCGAGGATTCCTTTGGGCAGGGCACCGACTTTGTGACGCCGCTGCAAATGATGTTGATCGACAATGTGGCCGCCGACAACGGTCAGATGATGAAGCCAGCTGTGATTCAGAAGATTGTCGATCCCAAGAATCAGAGTGTGCTCTACTCGTTCAATCCACAATCGCTTGGGCAACCTATCTCAGCCACTACCGCCGAGGGAGTGCGCGACGCCATGTACGGTGTCAATCAATGCGGCTCCGGCTCTCTGAGCCGTGTCAAGCTGAGTTATGGGTATACTCCCTGGTCGGTAATTGGCAAGACTGGCACGGCGCAGTTCAGTGGAGAAACCAGAGGCGAGGGCGGCGACTCCTGGTACATTACCCAGGCTCCCTACGTCTATCAATCTGGCCAGATCCCGGCGCTCACGATCACGGCCATGAAGGAGGCTGGAGGCGAGGGCGCCTATGCCAATGGGCCGATGCTCAACCAGGATTACAACCAGATCTTTACCCAGATCATGAAGATTCCTATACCCGCGCCTCCACCCGATGGGTTTAACTTCTGCACGGATACTGGCTTCCTGCAGAATCCATAATCTTTACCAGCTTCCGCCCTCCTTCATAAAGAAAAGGAGAAGCGAGAACAGCGGGCGGCTGCTCTCGCTTCTCCTTCGTGTGTGCTCGATTACCAGTGGCGAATAACCAGGTGGCCCTGCGCGACAGCATGAACAATGTCGGCGCGGCTCACAATACCAACCACCCTCCCATCCTTCACCACAGGCACCCGTTTGATCCTGCGCTCCGTCAGCAGTGCCGCAATCTCGCTTACAGGGGTATCTTCCTCCACCGTAATTAACTGGCGCGACATAATGGCAGCAACCCTCAAATCTTCATTGCCCATGTTCTTGATAATGTCAGCCTCAGTTACTATACCAATCAGCCGGCCGCTACTCTCATCAATAACCGGGACGCCGCTAATCCGCTCTCTTACCATCAACTGTGCAACCTCTTGCACACTGGCCTGGGGGAAGGTGGTACATACCCTCCTGGTCATAATGTCATTGGCAATCATCCGTCACGCTCCTTTGAGTGTGAATGAGCAAACAACCTTCAGTGGACGTGGCAGCGCAAACTCCGTTTGCTTGATACCTCAATCATAACATATCTCAATGCCACATACTTATGAACACGTAGCTCGCGGGCCACCAGGAGTCGCACTCTTCCCCAAACAGCACTACAGAATCTTCGTCATTTCCCGTTGGGGGCTCTCCCCGCTGACCAGAGAAGCGGGTCTCGTTTGTTCTACAAAAAGAGCTAAATAAGTATTTTATATAAAAATATGTAAAACATAATAATTAGCATAAGAAAGAATAAACAATCGAAATAGAGAGCAGACGCTGTAGCATTATCATGCATGGATTGGGAAATTATGGCCAATTCCTGAAAAAAGGATAGAAAATTATCTATACTCAAGTCATCAGAAACCTCATCCCTTTGCGTTTATTGAAAGGGAGAGAATCTTTAGTCTAAGGGAGTGGATACCACCTATGGTAAAACAAAGGACACCCGAACAAATCCGCCGGGACGCAGTCAAGATGGGCATCAAGAAAGTTCAAAGCAGTTGCCCTGCATGCGCGGAAAAGTATTTTGAACTGGCCAAACAACACGGAGCTACGGAACAGGAAATTCAGGACGCTCTTGAACAGGCCATAGGTATGCGCGGCAAAGGGCTGAGCCGGCGAGATCTCATCAAGTACGCGGTGGCAAGCGCCGGTGGCCTGGCAGTTACGACCAATCTGCTGCTCTCCCTGGAAAAGCCTCAGCTGGCTCACGCGCAATCTTCTTCGTTTTTTGGCATCGATTCCAATACAACGATCTGCTGCGCCATGCCCTTTCATTTCTATGTCGGCCGCATGGGCTATGGCATCTATCCAGACACCTTTTACTTTGCCTTCAACACTGCTATGGCCCAGCAGGTGGGAAACACGAATACCTTCGGCTACTGGGGCGTGCAAGGCCCGGAGGCGAACGCCGGCTACAGCACTGCCTACGCGTGGGGAGTTGCGCAGGCTCAGGCGGCTTGGGCGGCCTGGAACAGCACATTCGTCGGAGCCTCGTATGTCGGAGGCTATACCGTCTTTGGCGATGTTGAGGCCGGTTTCGGCGGCTGGGGATCGGACATCACGCAAAATCAGGAAGTTATTTCTGGCTTCCTGAGCGAACTCTTTGCCATCACCCCCTCCGAAGTCTGGCCGGGTCTTTATGTGAGTCCTCCTTTCTGGAATGACTACCTGGGAGGAAATAGCTTTGTTCCAGGTACTTCCTTTGTCCTCTGGATTAACGGTGTCTATGTGTGCAACGTTTGTGGCCCCTGCAACGAATCCTGCACAACCACGCCCGGAGATGCTGAATACTACTTTACCAACTACGTCCAACCAATCAATGTCGGTGGCCAGAATGCTGTCCTCTGGCAATACTGGCTCACCAATCCTGGCTGTGATAACTCTGGCTGCGGCGACTGGAATATCTCCAGCCAGCTTGCTCGCTCATTCTTACCGGCCAACTGAACATGCTATTTTACGTTCGTTCATTCATCCATTCGTTCGCTGCCCAGGCGCTTCTCAGGGGAAAATCGCTGAAAGCAGACTAACGTTACTAGCAAGAAGGAGAAGCCATGGAGAGCACTCTACAATACCATTGGCAACGTCTCAATCTGTCTACGTTGCCTCCGCCTCACCGGGGGAGCAGCCTGGTTTTCGATAGGAAGCGCCAGCAGACGGTTTTTGTCGCGGGCGGTACGACGTGGCTCTGGAACGGCCAGATCTGGAGCAAGGTCCAGAGCCAGAACGTTCCCTCTGCCCGCAACACAACCCATCTTGTGTATGATGCAACGACAGAGTGCGTACTGCTCTTCGGCGGGATCGGCGTGGATGGTACCCCGCTAAACGATCTCTGGCTCTGGGATGGTGTTCGGTGGATGGAGCAACAGCCGTCTGCTCGTCCCTCGCCGGTAGGAGGAGCCGGCATTGCCTGCCACGTCGTAAACCAGCAGGTCATTGTCTTCGGCGGCATTACTGGCTTTGATGGCCGGAACGGCTCAAATCGGGTTGGGACTCTCTCCAACGAGACGTGGCTCTGGGATGGTAGTACCTGGACGGAACAGCCGACGCGCGGCGCCCCACCCGCGCGTATGGGCGGCCAGATGGTCTACGATGAAGCGCGCGCGCAAACACTCCTCTTTGGGGGAATTGGCTCAACCGGTTATCTCAACGATATGTGGCTCTGGAATGGCACAGCGTGGAGTCAACTCCATCCAGATATACTCCCGCCCGCCAGGGCACGCTACCAGGCGATATTTCACGAGCAGTTGCAGCAAGTTGTGCTCCTGGGAGAAACCATAGAGGGATCAAACCAGTCACAGCGCTCGTATCAGATCTGGCTGTGGGATGGAACATCCTGGTCCCGCTACTCCACAGATGCGGTTATGCCCGGCAGCGTAGAGGGGCTTGCCTACGATAGTATACGCGACGCAACCATCGCCTGTGTAGTCGCCGGAGGCAAAGAAGTTTTGCCCACCAAACGCACCGGTACAGGGCTTCCAGAGCTTGCTGCTTCCATTCTCACCGCTCAGACCTGGATCTGGGAATAACGGAGGACCTTCTCTTTGATCTGGCCTTCTGAAAATGGGCAAATTTGCCAAAACTTGCCCGGACTCAACCGAATGGCTATAATGTCCTCTCAGAAGGCCAGATGTTATATGCGCAAACATGCAAAAAGTAGCAGGTACGCCGCGCGAGAGAGTTTATGAAACTGCAAGGTGTCCAAAAACGATCTATTATAGATAAAAGATCGTTCCAAACATATGGAAGTGGCATAGCGGCCATTGCTCCATTTTCGCGGCCCGCATGATCGCAGTAACTAGCAAAGACGAGGTTATAAGACAGTGAAACGTTCACATCTAGCGCGCGAAATCGTTGAGACAGTCGCACTCACGATCCTCATTTTTCTGGCGATACACTTCACCGTTCAAAATTATCAAATCAGTGGCCCCAGTATGGAGAATACGCTGCATAGCGGTCAGTTCGTGCTGGTTAACAAGCTGGCCTATCTCTTCCATGCTCCCGAACGGGGAGACGTGGTTGTGCTTCAGGAACCGGATGTTCCGAGCCGCGACCTGATTAAACGCATTATTGGCCTTCCAGGTGACACGATCAAGTTAGATGGCACCAACGTTTGGATTAACGGCGTACTTCTGAACGAACCATATATCACGCAGAAATCTAACCCTGGCGCGGAAACCATGAAAATTCCTGCTAATGACTACTTTGTAATGGGCGATAATCGACCAATCAGTGAGGATTCGCGCTACTTTGGCTTCGTCCCAAGAGACTTCATTATAGGCAAAGCCATCCTGGTCTACTGGCCGTTGAGCCAGTGGCAGGTCATTAATACCTATCCGTCTGTCTTTTCGCAAATTAAATAAAGGAGCTAACCACTATGTTGCATGATCCCGACCAGGAATATCCAAAGCACCAGCCTGGACGCCAGATCCATGATCACCATGACCCGTTCGAGACAGATGTTCAGGAAGAAGGGGACCTTGAAGATCCGCGCCGTAAACGCATGCATCAGCGCGACAACGCCACAACACCGCAATTGCCTCACGCCCATCGTAGAAAAGCCCTGATTGCGGGGCTGATCGCCGGGGCGCTCTACGAAATCGCACGCGTCACTATCACCCTGATGAACGCCGGCCTCTATCGAGAAGGCGCGAAGTACCAGCTCAACACAATGCCTGCTGGCCTGGCGGCCCAGTTGACCGGCCTGGGTGCTCTTGGCTACGCGATTGGCGCGGTTCTCTTTTTCCTGGGCGGCCTGCTTATCGGGAGAATCGCGGTCCAACGCCGCTGGGCCTTCATAGGAGGCTTTGTCGGCGGGGTGCTCTGCGCGCTTGTTGGCTCGTTCCTCCAGCAGATTTCATCCTATCCCAGCGCGACCCATACCGGCTTCAGCGGTGGCTTTATAGGCATCAGCAGCGGCTTCCTTATTCTCATCATCTACTCGCTGTTTCTCTGCGCAATTACCGGCGCGATTACCCTGCTCGGCGGCTGGCTGGTTACACGCCACCACCCGTATTACGTGGGATATTATGGCTGAGGTTCTTCCTCTTCACCCGGCACACCCACCTGCTCAACGCGATGCAAAACATTCTGCATTGCCTCCTGCCAGGGCGAAGCGGCGGAGGCCTCAGCCGCCTGGATCAGTTCTTCCAGGGCAAGGTAGTATTCAACCAACAAACGCTCGCCGGTTGTCGTGTGTACCACGCAGTCTTCCAGGAGCACGCGGGCCTCATCGTAGGCACTCAGGCGCTGCTGGGCAGTGGAGAGGTTACGCTGAGCTAGCTGAACCAGGGCAAAAGCAGTGCTCTGCGCAAAGCGGCGGCGCGGGCGGACATCGCTCTCCCCCGTGCGCAGAGCCTCCTGTAGATCAAGCGCAGCAGTGCCGATCTCCAGCTCAGTCTCATCGTAGCGGCGGTTGAGCCAGGCGCGCAACGCATGCAAGCGTACCAGGACATTCGCGCTCGCTGGCAGGCGCAGATCATCAGCCGCGAGCAATTCGTCGCTGCCAGTCTCCTCTGTAGGAGAGATGTCATCTTCGTCGTTGCTATCCATGCCTTGCATTGTAAGAGAGATCAAACGTGAAGGCAAGCCTATTATCCCTGCCTTGTCCCAAAGAAATTCCCATCACGAAAGAGGAGGGTGCTGGAAAAACTGGGTGTGACCCAATTTTTCCAGCACCCTCCTCTTTGTGGTAGAAGAGACCACTAAGCCATCTGACGCTCTTCTACCGCAGTCGCGAAAGCCTCCAGATCGCCCACACGCTGCTGAATATGCTCGTATAAGAGCTCGTGGTCAAGCGTGCCGGGTTCGTGAACCAGCGCGTCACGCAGGTTGACCAGCAGCTCCAGGCGATAGGCCAGCGTTTTCGGGATAATCTGCTGCGCTGCAACGATACTCAACAATTCGTGATAGCCTTCTGGCTTGCGCAGCCCCAATGCAGATACCAGAATACCACAAACATGCAGGCAGGACTCGATGGCGGTTTGCAAGTAGCGTTCGGCCAGGCCGTAGATATGAAAATCGGTTGTAAACTCCTCGCGTGGTGATTCTCCCAACTCACGCAGAATAGTCACAGACTCACGCAGCAGCTTCAGATGACGCGTCAGCAAATCCTTATCCACCGGCAATACCTGCCTGGCGAGCCGGCGGCTCAAAGCTTGATTCTGCACCTCATCAAATTTCTTGAAGTCCAGGTAGTCCATGACTGCCCTGGTCTCAAACGAAATGCGCGACTTTTCATCTCGGCTGAAGAGAATCTGACCATAGCGAATTACCTGCAATTTGAGCAACAGAGAGGCTTGATTGAGAATCACGACATCAATATTATCTGAATCCAGCCGTTTCGCCAGCTCGCTAAAAAAGTAAAGCTGGTAATCAAGGAACTGATCAGATTTAATCTGTTCCATCAGCAGGATAGCAATATCGACATCGGTGAGATGGCCAAAGGCGGTGCGGTTAGAGAGTGAACCGGCGAGGTAGGCGGCGTTCACAGGATTTTGCGCGAAAAGCTGGTTGAGTTGAGATTGTTTCTCGAATAAGTTCATCAAGAACCTCCTGAAGAATGCTGCCAGGCGCATGCCGGCGAATTCCCTCGGAGAAAAACAATAGCTCCTTCTCTAAAATATAACATATTCATCCAATCATTGCTATGCTTCTCTCGGTTCACGCGCCGATGCCCGTTAAGCATGGTAAACAGCAAAGAGATCAGGCCAGGAAAACGATTGACAGCGCTCTCCCATCCTTGTTACAATTGCAATAGATCTTCAACTGAAAACCATCTTGTGGACGGCTACCCGCAGGGAAACCACCTGAGCCTGTCGACCAGCTTCGGTCTTACAAGCAAGATCAGGAGAGGAGCCAGAACGTGACTACAACGAGGGGACAGCATCTTCTCGGCAAAGAGATCGGCTCGTGTATTCTCGAACGTCTGCTTGGTTATGGCGGTTCCAGCGCGGTTTTTCTGGCACGCTCCCTGACTTCAGGTGAGTTGGTCGCCGTCAAGGTCTTCTTGCCGCGTTCCACTCTTGATGGTCAGATGCGCAAAAGCTTCTACCAGCGTTTCTTGCGCGAGGCCGAGGCTGCCAGCCAGCTTGATCACCCTCATATCCTCTCAATATACGCCTATGGAGAGCACGAGGGCATGCCCTATATCGTCATGCCCTATATGCCGGGCGGCACGCTCTCTGAATACATCCAGCGGCAGGGGCCGCTCTCCCTCCAGGAAGCCCTGAGCTACCTTGAACAACTCGCGGCTGCCCTGGATTACGCGCATGCTCACGGATGCGTGCATTGCGATGTGAAGCCGGCCAACATTCTCATGGACGGTGCCGGGCATGTCGCGCTTTCGGACTTTGGCATTGTACGCTGGTTGCAGACGGAAACAGGCACTGACTCAGGCGAAAAAGCCGGGGCGAAGTCGAACGAGACGCTCATGGGTACGCCCGATTATGTCTCACCTGAGCAGGCACTGGGCGAGCAGTTGGACGGCCGCTCGGATATCTATTCGCTGGGCGCAACTCTCTACGCTCTGCTCACAGGCGAGCCACCATTTAAAGCCGATACGCCTATCGCGCTCGCGCTGATGCACGTACATGAAGCACCTACCCCCGTTGGCCTGCTACGCGCCGATGTAACGCCTCAGATAGATTTTGTGCTGTTAAAGGCCCTGGCTAAATGGCCAGAGGAGCGCTTTCAAACAGCAGGTGATTTTGCCATGGCCTTCGCGCTTGCCCTCGACGAAACTAACGAGGCGGCGCAGGTCTCTCTCAGGCATGCGCGCCTCGCCAATCGGGAACTCATCGGCGAACATTCCCTGGTCTCCGCCGTTCCGCTTCCTGGTGTGCAACCTATGGTGCAAATCAAGCGACTTCCTGCCCGGCCCATCTATACCAGGCGTCCCAACCTGCTGCTTGGTCTGGTCGCGGTGCTTCTCGCCGGTTGCCTGCTTCTCGCGCTGCTCATTGGAGCAATCGCTAGCCACCAGGCCTCCGCCAGGAGCCATCCAACGCCCGGCTCCCATACTCCTTTCTATCCTTTAACCGGCGATCCGCTAAACTGGCCGAGCAGTAGTACGTTCTTTTTTCAGAAGGGTGCCTATTATATTCAGAACGCGTCCCTATTGAGTAGCCCGGCTATCGCTTTCTACACGGGCCACGCCTATTCAAACTTCCGCCTTCAAGTAACGGCCCAGGAGATCAAAGGCTCGTTCAACAGTGCCGATTATTATGGCGTGACCTTCCGCACCTCGGTCGATCAGTCAAATTATTATCTTTTTGATGTCACGGCCTGGAGTATGGGCCAGTATGGCTTCCTGCGCTACGATGGCGGCAGTCATTGGAGCATCCTGGGATACGGTCAGGCTCCTGGCTTTCTGACGCAAGCGGGCCAACCGAACGTGCTGGGCATCGAGGCCAGAAACAACACCTTCACCTTCACAATCAACGGCCACCAGGTTGGTCAGCCTGTGCAAGATCTCTCAACGAAAGCCCTTGCCTCTGGCGAAATAGGGTTGATTGTCGAGGAGCAGAAAACCGAGGTGGCCTTCTCCGGTCTCTCTATCGTGCCACTCTAAATCATGCTGTTGTTTCAAGACTGGCGTTGACAACATGCCTGGAACACACTATACTGAACGTGGCTGCAATATGCCAGCACCACTATCAATTAAACACTTTGCCGTCATGTAGCTGGGATCGTATTGGCTCTCTCACATGGCGGGTCAGGAGGAGGATATCGAAAGGCTATGACCTATGTAATTACCCAGCCATGCGTGGGTGTGAAAGATGCTTCGTGTGTCGATGTCTGCCCGGTGGATTGCATCCACCCTACTCAGAACGAGGAGGAGTTTGAAACCGCTGAGCAGCTCTATATTGACCCCGACGAGTGCATTGACTGTGGCGCGTGCGAGCCTGCCTGTCCGGTAACGGCTATCTTCGAAGAATCAGCCGTTCCCGAGGAGTGGAGACAGTACATTAAAATCAACGCAGATTTCTTTAAGGGCTAAGTTGACGGTCGCGGTTGACCTGTTCCAACTTCTCTGGTGCGCGGAGATACGCAGCTCCGGTACCAGTACGATATACTCACCCGGTACGTATCCCATCTCGTATGAGCAATGCATGCTCAAGTGCATATCTGGCCAGAGTAAGTAATTCACGCTACTTTAGGGGAGCAAGCTTCTTATGCCTATTACACGGCGCAAACGCGCAAATCCACCGGATCAGCCCGAAAACAATTCTCACCAACCGGCTGATCAAAACGAAGGTGCCGTAGAGCAGCCGCTTCACCCGGAGCCTGCTCCTGCTTCACCTTTCGCCGAATCAGCCGAACCTGCGGGAAACAGCGAATCTCCCTCGCCTGAAACCTTTGCCAATGCTGGGATGCCGCAGCCTCAAGAGATGCCAACTCCCCAGGAGGCACCAGCCCCTCAAGAATTGGTCCAGGCACCATTGGCAGTCCCTCCGCCGGTCGCCAGCAGCAACGGTGATCGGTCCGGCCCGGACTACACGCCAGGCATTGAAGGGAGCAGGCGCACCTCACGAGGTGAGCTTTTCCGTCGTCCACCTCAGGCACCGCCGCCGCAGGCTTCTTTCGTCGCATCCACTCCATTGCAGGCACCAACCCACGAGATTAGCCTGCCTCTGGGCAATCTGCTGCACCTGGCCTATAACCCTGGCTATACAGGGGCAGAGGAAGCTCGCAGCCTCCTGCTTCATCGGCTCAGCGAAGAGAGCAAAGCCGGTGGCCGCGCGCGCTGCTGGAACTGCGGTTCCCTGGCCATCGCATATGACCGCTGGAATACCCGTAGCCGCGCTCTTGGCGAAATCGGCATTGCCTTCTGCGAAATCTGCGGCGTCTGGAGCGTAATGTAAGAGATTGAACAAGGCGAAAAGCTGTGGTTAGCCTCGTATTGAGCAGCCAACTACAACTTTTCGCCTTGTTCTGTCACCTGGCCTTAAACTTCTCTCCAGGCCATATACAGGCATGTATCTCTTATGATAAAATTTCCTAATAGGAATACTGGAGCGCCTGATACAGTTCATTTCAGGATCCTGAAGCGGATCGAGATCATGTTTCTGCCAGGCTACCAGCACTTCGGGGAAGTATAGAGAAGCAATTCACAAAAGGTTAAGCGGTTTTGCTCTAAGGAGAACATGCAATGGCACAGGGTCAGGAGAAAACTGTTCAGATACATTGCCCTCGTTGTGGCGGCCTTATGCGTAAGCCGGCGGGAAGTAACCTGTACTGGCACGCCGACAATAATCATCCCCGCTGCGATATTACAAATATCGTCGAAACTACGCTAGAGATCCAGAGTACAGAATCGCCCGAATCTCCTCCCGAATCTCCTACAAAGGGGCAGCGCAGGAAATAGGATATTCTCTTGCTAAGTGTGCTTGTAAAACCTTAGAAAGTATTCAGGGAACGAAAGCAATGCCGTTGCTTCCGTTCCCCTTTCCGCATACCTTCAACTGAAATTTTTCGCTCGCGTCCCGCGTTCTTCTTAATTGAAGGGCCAGATTGACCATGTGTTCACCCAGGAAAATACAACTGCGCCCCTGGACTGCGCGTAGATCTGGGTGTATAGTGTAGAAAAGCCATTATCTATCCTGGTAAGTGTATCTCTTTCTCCTCCCATCGCGTGGAGAGAAAAAGTTTTATATCGAGGGTTACTATGTTTAATCCAAGAAGCAACAGTCCCTTCGGGGGATCACGGAGCAACGCCTCGGCGTACCAGTATCAATACCTTCCCTACGGTATGGTAGCGGCACAGTCGGGCGGCCTGGTTAGCAAGGTCATGGCTCTGATGGCCTGTTCTTTCCTGGTCGCTACCGTCGGTGCCTTTATCGGCGTCAATATCGGTATCGGCCTGACTGGCTATCTGTTTATAGCCATCGCTGGCTTGATCGTCCTGTTTGCTTTGCGCATGATGATCAATACGCAGGGAATCAACCTGTTCTTGCTCTTCCTTTTCACCTTCCTTGAGGGCATGGGACTTGCCCCCATTATTGCCGTCTACCTGGCGACTGGCTACGGGTTCATTCTGGGCCAGGCATTCTTGCTTACAGCCGGCACTTCGCTTGGTCTCTCGGTCTACGCCTGGACTACCAAGCGTAGCTTCGCACGTCTGGGCGATTACCTGTTTTTCGGGCTGATCCTGCTGCTCGTCGCTGGCATCGTCGAGTTCTTCTTCCAGAGTCCGCTCTTTGTCATGCTGGTAGCGGTCTTCGGCGTGGCCATCTTCTGCGGCTATATCCTCTACTATGTGCAACGCGCTAAGTACCTGGCCGATACGTTGCCAAATGCTATCGGGCTGACGGTCTCGCTTTTCATCGCGGTCATGAACCTCTTCCTCTACATCCTGGAGATTCTCACCATTGCCCAGGGAGGCAGGCGCCGCTAATCACGTCCCGCTAGAGATTTTCTTCAGCGGAGGTGAGTTGAACCTGTAGGTTCAACTCACCTCCGCTGTACTTATTTCTGGTAAGGCATGTTTTGTGGGGAAATGTAGTTCACCTGTTTTCTACAAAGCGTACCTTACCAAAATGGCCGGAGAGAAAGCAGGAATAAAAACGCGCCGGCGTATGTTGATTTGCATAGAGATCGGTCAGAAACTATACTTATCTCGACGTTCCTAATAGATAGAGCGATTCGATTCCTATTCTTGCGAAAGAGAGCGTAACCGTAATGGAAGATCATAAGAATCTGTTTCACGTAGGCGACTCCGACTTTGAGGCCAAAGTGCTCAAATCCAGTACTCCGGTGATCGTCGATTTCTGGGCCGCCTGGTGCGGACCCTGCCGGGCGATAGCCCCTGTTTTCGAGCGCCTGAGCGATAAATATGCGGGCAAGCTGGGCTTCGCCAAAATCGATATCGATCAGAACGAGAACACTCCCGGCCGCTACGGCGTTCAGGCTATTCCAACCCTGATCGTTTTCAACGGCGGACAGCCTATCGCGCGCCTGGTCGGACCCCATCCTGCACGCTTGGAGAGCGAGATCGACAGAATCCTGGCCGAACAGACCGTTTAAGCCAGACGATGCGCTGACTCGTCACTGCATAGAAGCTCCTTTGGGACAGGGAACGCTCAAAGGAGCTTCTTCGTGCCTGCTGCCACGACCTGCAAGTTCCTTCTCCGCACACTCTGCGTCAAGATATGTTATAATGAAACACGACGGTGGTATTTGCCACTGACACCTCGCGTCACTGCGGTTGATAGTTGCGTCAAAGAGAGTGAGGAGCAACACATGGCCGACAGCTTCGGAATTCCCCAGGTGGTAGATTATCTTGCCCGCATGGGACTGCAAATTGCCAGCATTAACCCAGAGCAGGAAATGGTGGAGCTTGCATTTCATGGGAATCATGGGCAGTGGCGCTTAATTATCAATCTCCAGCAGTCCTGCCAGGTGCGTAAACTTGTCCTGGTAGCCCCGCACATCGGCACAGTTACTCGCAAGAAGCGCCTGGAATGCCTGGAAGCCTTGATGGCAGTGAACTATCGTATTGCAATGGGGAAATTTGGCCTGGACCTGGATGATGGGGAAGTGCGTCTGGAGGAATCAGTACCCCTGGCTAACGATAGCATCACCTTTGATCAATTTCAACTGGTCTTTCGTGCTATGGTGCAAACCGTGGCAATGTATCATAGCCTGATCCCTCGCATTGTGTACGGCAATCTCTCAACCCAGGAGGCCCTGCAAGCCTGCGAGCAGGAATTCTTCGAGGAAGAGGGGTTGCTTGAGGCCGATATCGACGAGGTGTACGCGCAAGAAAGAAAAAGCGAGGGTGAAACAAGCGCCGAAGCGGCGAGCGCCCCGCCCGAACTGAATGTTCAAGATATCATAGCGGAAGTGACGCGACTGCTGGAAGAGCGTAAAGAGTCTTGAGAAAAAGGTTTCTCCTGCGTTGAGAAAGCTATGTGAAACGCGTCTTTCCCAACACGAGAGAAATCTTTGAAGAGAGACTTTCTGCGACGAGCTACGCCGATTGACCGGCATGGGCCTCGGTGATGACTTGCTTGATATCATCGGAGGTCAGCGGTGCGAGATCCACGCTCTCTCCCTCAATAGTCACAAGGGTAATCTTCGGAGCCTCGCTCTCTGAAGCACTGTGCAAGAAATCGTAGAGCAGGTGAGTAATGCGTCGAATTGCCTGCTCCGCCTGTTCCTCTTTTCTGCCTATACCTACTGAGATCAGCACCGGAGCTGTCTCGTCCTTTGGCTCAACAAAAAGCACTTGAACACCATGGATCTGTTTGAGTTCGTGCTCAAGTTTCTTCAAGTGCTGCCGTGTATCCGAGCTACATTCGAGCGTAATTGTTGTTTCCATGCACATTTCCTCCTTATCAGGAAAAACGCTACCGCTTTATCCTTCCCCTCAGATAGCTTCTTGCCATACATAAGCAGCCAAAGGGACAGGACAGCTACTATATTTGCGGTTTCTGGCTTTCGGCACGGTGCCCATTCTGACTGGCACGGGCGTGAAGTTCAGCCTCTTCCTCATCTTCATCTTCATCCTCAAGAATATTGGTCGGCTCTTCTCTGGCACCTGCCTTTCTGACATCCAGCTTTACCCACCTGTTGCGTCCACCAGGGCCAGATTGATCATGACGTGAGAGGCGCTTGTTGAGCGCCATCACGGCCCCGACAAGAATAAACGCTGCCAGGAAAAACAAGATATATTCTACAATCATCGAACTCATGAGATACGCACCTTTCAAACGCCGGACAGAACATGCCTTATCCGCTCTCTTGCTCTGAATACGCCGGCAACGGGACCATTGCAGGCACACCAAAATGGGCCAGTACGCAGCGGATTCGCTACGCTAAGTCTACCCGACTTATCAAACAGCGTCAATTTCCGGTGTGAAGATGGGGACTTGTGGGTCAAGCAGCAAACGAGGTAAACAAGATAGAATAGACGATATTTCCTGCCCTACCAGCGGTCGGGAGGGGAGAGAGGAAGTCTACCCGACCGCCTGAAAAGAGGCTGTTTGTGCGAGGAGAGGAGAGGGGGTGAGAGAGCTATTTAATTTAAATATTTGTTCTAATAATGAGTATATTGTCATGGAAGAACCGCACTGTCAAGGGGTTCTAGAACTAATTTTCTGTTCTATTTTGCTTTCTGGAAGATCGCTTCCGTCGAATTGGGTAAGCCGGCAACAGGGAGAAGGGCGCTCACCAACTGCGTGATACGGCTACAGGCATGCTACAATAAACAGAGGGATCAAAAAAAAGTGTCTCTCTGAGAAAGAGCAGACCAGAAAATATTGTACGAAGCAGAGGAGCGACATTCGATATGGCTGATGTATACCCTTTACGTGGCATTCGTTACACACCAGAGGTGGTAGGGGATCTGGCAGAGATAGTGACACCGCCCTTTGATGTAATCTCAGAAGAAGCGCAGAAGCGCTATTACGAGCGCAATCCTTATAACGTGATTCGCCTGGAACTGGGCAAAATCACGCCGCAAGACGACAGTCTGAATAATCGCTATACACGTGCGGCTCGCACGCTGGCCGAATGGCGGCATGCCGGTGTGCTGCGCCAGGACGGGTCTCTCGCTTATTATGCGTATCGACAAGTTTTCACACACGGTGGGCAGAGCTACGCTCGTACCAGCTTGCTCGCACGGGTTCGCCTGGAACCGTGGGAAAAACATGTGGTCCTGCGTCACGAGTTCACGCGCAAAAAAGATAAGGATGATCGTTTGCAGCTCTTGCGGGCCTGCTCGGTGAACCTCAGCCCGATCATGACTATGTACAACGATCCACAGGGGCGCATTCGCCGGCTGCTCGGCGATACGCTGCTGCAGCCCCAGGTCCATATTACTGACGAAGCGGGGGAAGAGCATCTGCTGCAGCCCCTGACCGACCCGGCCACCATCGAGCGCATTCAGGATTTTTTTACTGAACGCCAGCTCTATATCGCTGACGGTCACCATCGCTATGAGACAGCATTGAATTACCGGAATGAGATTCTGGAGATGCGCCACGAGTTGCCTAGCGATGATCCAGTGAATTTCGTGATGATGGCCCTGGTTGATCTGGATGATCCCGGCCTGCTGGTTCTGCCCACACACCGGCTCCTTTTTGATCTCAGCCCTGAGATTCTGGCTAATCTCACTGGCACTAACCTGGCGCGTTACCTGGATGTACGCGAGCTAGAGCACGTGGACGCGAGCGCTCTGCGCGAACTGGCACGCGCGGGCGAAGCCGCGCCTTCATTTCTCCTGGCCACACCTGCGCAGAGCTGGCTGCTCAGCTTGAACGAGCAGGGACGGGCGCGCATGAAACAGGCCGGTCACAGCGCGGCCTGGAGAGAACTGGATGTCTCTATCGCCCATACGCTAATCCTCGAAGATCTCCTGCACCTTCAAGCCGAGGATCTGACCGCCGGCAAATACGTATCCTATACACATGAGGAACAGGAAGCGCTGGACGCTGTGACCCACGGCCGCGCCCAGGCCGCGCTGTTTTTAAATGCAACCCGCGTGCGGCAGATCTGTGATATTGCCGACGCCGATGATCAAATGCCGCAGAAATCCACCTACTTTTATCCCAAGTTAATCACAGGGCTGGTCATGAACCCTTTGTGGTAAAAGGTAGAGGTGAGTGAGAGCTACTCCGAGTAATCATCCCCATTATTAAAGAAGTTCAATGGGGAGGAGCGCAGCGAAACATTCTCCAGCATCTCTGCCATCATATGGATGAGCCCCCGTTCGAGCGAGCGATGAACAAGCGCGCGCAGGAAAGGCTGATGCTGGGGTAGCACACCCGAATCGGGGTGCAGGGCCGCAGCTACGGCTCCAATTAGCTGCGCCTCCTCTTCGCGCCCAACCAGTTGAAACAACCTGGCCTGGCGGCGCAGACGCGTATCATAGAGCAAGCGCCACCGTGTATCGATCACACGCTCCAGCACAGTATCAACCAGGGCTTCCCGCTCGCGCCGTTGGGCCTCCGACAATCTGCCCGTTCCTTTGCGTTTCCGGCCCGTCTCATGGCCACGCGGCGTATCGAGGCCCAGATAGCTATTGATATAGGGATGCAAGCTGGAGAAAGGCTCGAACAGCCAGGGATCAAACTCAGGCAAATTGTAGAGTTCATCTCCATGCGCGGCCAGCCGGGCGGTGGTCTCGTTAAAGGGCTGTGGCTCTATCATGGTTGCGGAAGCAGGCACATCTTTCTGCGAGGAATTGCTCGACTCGATCAGGGGGCGCCAGACTGAGTAAGCCACTGGCAACTTGTGACGTGCGCGCTTGTTCTGTTGCCTTGCCTCGACAATCAGGGCGCGGCAATAGTCTAAAGGTACCTTGAAGCTGATAAAGCCCTGCCCATCCATGCTGCCAATCAATTCCTGCCAGCGTTCCATCGCCATCTCATCGGTGCCATAGCAATCCTTAATTCCCCACTCGTCCTGGCAAAGCAGATTGACTCCCTTAAGCAGCCCATCCGGTTTGCTCCAGGAAAGCATGACCATTTGCGCGCCCGCGCCATCCACAAAGCTCACTCGCGCCTCGTGCAGTGGCAATTGCAGAAATGCTTCCTTGCCAACATCTGGAGGAGCCAGCATGGTCAGACGCCCCAGAATGACGCGTGCCTGCTGCTTTACCTGCCGATTTGAGCTATTCGCAAGCAGATAGTTCAAGGCCGGAATACTATCCTCTGCCGCGGCAGCGCCCAGTTGCTCCAACGCCTCCATAGCCGCCAGGACCACCTTAGAGGACTGATTCTCCAGCAGCGGAACCAGGAGTTTCGCTGCGCGCGGGTCCTGGCTGCTCCCCAACCAGCCAATAAAGCCCAGGCGGCGCTCGACCGGCATAGAAAGCACATCTTCAAGAATCGACTCCACGCCCAGCTCGCTTTGTCCCACAAGCTCTAGCAGTCGGATTTGCATCTGCAGCATGGCCGCTTCTGGATCGTTGAGATAATCGATGATCCCATCGTCAGCCAGTTCCGAGTCCAGCTCTTTGAGCACGGGAGCAAGGGAGAGTTTGGCCAGGTCTCCCACAGTGGGATCGGCCACAAAATCTTCCAGTTCCTCCAGGTCAAAATCTGTCGCCAGTTCCGAGAGGATCAGCGTCGCGGCTGAATGCGCCTTGGGATCAGATGTACGCAGCAGGTGCAGCACTTTCTCACGCGCCCCGCTGGTCCACTCTTCGTCCAGGCGATCCAGGTAATGCGAAAGCGTATCGGGATCGACGTCGCTTCGCCGACTCATAGCCAGCAAGATGCTATCGATACTATCCTGCGGAGGCCCCTTGCGTCCTCGTGGCATCTCAAATGCTCCTTAATCAAGATAGATTGGTGGCCCAGGAAAAATCAGTCAGGCTATTGATGTGCAAAAAGGATTTTCCCTCTGTCTCGCGCGCAGGTTATTGTACCACGCTTCGCCCTATCCGTCCATGAGTGATCTCCCCTTCCTAACTTCCTCTCCATATGTTAACTCCGCTACGGCTATCCGTTCTTCATAGAGGGAGGGCTGAATAGAGTAGCGCTCCGCTATCTGGTGAGGACCGAAAGGACGCCTGTTTTACTGCATTTGAATGGTTTCCCTCCTTCGTCACCCTGGTGATTTCGCCACCTCGTCACCCTGTTGCTCAGGGAAGAATACGATGACAGGAAGCTATTCAAAATCTGCCATCATGGTAGAAACGGCTTTTCCGGCAACATTTTCAGGTTCAGGTATCTACCAATCAAGAGAGTCCTACAATAGATATATCTCTTTCTTTATCACTTTCTAGATCTTCGCCTTCTCTCTGCGGCTTCGCTGCGCAGAGGACGAGCGCTACAGGCGCGAGTAGCCTGGCGTGGCGTGGATCAGGCATATTCTTAAATCTCGCGAAGGGCATACTATGGATTCTCAGAGTCAAGCGGTCTTATCTCGGTTAGAAGCAAAGAGTGCGGCGCTTGAACACGCGGTACAGAGCTACGAGCAGGCTATAGAGCGCGCCGAACAATGCATAGACACGCTGGCGCAAGCAGATGCTGCACAAGACGAAGCCAGTTTGCAGCCGATCATGCAGGCGTTACAAGATGGCCAGGAGGCCGCGGCTCTCGTAAACGCCGCTAATGCTGCTCTAGATGATGCCTTGCTCGACGCCAGTACTTCTGTGCCAACTATGGCTCTGACACCTGTAAGTGATTACTTGCCTCTACCGAACGGCACACTCATCTGTGATGAGCGCTATCGCCTGGTGCATTTGCTCCACCGTCGCCCGCGCGTCCATCTCTACCTGGCGCGGCGCATGGATGATCTGCCGGCAGCCACCTCTGCTAAACAATCGCTGGTTGCCGTTCGCGAGATTGTCCTGGCAGGTCTGAGCGCTGAGGAGCGCCGGAGCGTCATTCGCGCAGCCTTTGAAGAATTTGCCGCGCCCAATCTCTTCGGCTCGCCCCACCTGCCGGGCGTGGGTGATCACCTCTATATTGAAGGTGATCGTCATTATCTTATTATGCAACCTCGTCCGGTTCGCGGCAACAGGCCAGTTTTTGCCGCACCACTCTCAGAACTTCAACCCGGCCAGCCCGGCTCGCCCTCTATCTCCACATGGCCCGATCTGCCTACAGCCCTGCACCTCGGTATCCAACTCTGCCGCGTTGTCGCGCGCCTGCACAGCATGCAAATGATTCTGGGTGAGCTCACGCCCAACATGATCCTGATCAACCGCGCGGGCGGTAGCGATTGGGCGCCGCTGCTCCTGGCTGCCTGGCCACCGGCTCCGCGCTTCTGGCCGGGCCGGGATGAGCAGGCAACGCGCCAATTCTACGAGCACATCTTCCCACCTATAGATTTCACTGTTTCTTCCTCGCAGGGTCCTGACCTTTCTACTACCCGCCGAGCCTTCACCGCTCCCGAAGCCCTGCATAGCAACTGCGACGAGCGCTCGGACATTTACGCGCTGGGCGCGATCCTCTATCTCCTGTTCACCGGCAGCGCCCCCGTCACATCTCAATCGCCTCTCGACAACAGGCAGACAAAGAAAGCTGCGCGCCGCTCCCGCAAGGCTGGCTCAAAGCGCGAGCGCAGCACGCAGCAGGAGACTCCCCAGGATCAAGCTTTGATCCCGCCTCATCTCCTCAACCAGCGCATCTCGCCACTGCTGGAGCAGATTATCTTGCGCGCACTTGCCCCTGACCCGGAGCAGCGCTTCTCCAGCGCGCGCGATCTGGTGGAGGCGCTGGAAGGCACGCACCTCAAGACGGACACCCCCCTTCCACCAGCCAGGATCTCACGCCTGAAGAGGTTACTGGAATGGCTGAAACGCTGATCAAACGATAAACTGGTTGGTGTAAAGCGCGCTGAAATTCATGCTCTGGACAGGCTGGTTGTTCGAGTTCAGAATGGCCTTGTTGCGCAGCATGAATTCGGGATAGCCCTGCCAGGCGGCCGCGTCTTGCAGGCCCCATTTGCGCCCAGGATCGGCGTAGCGCGGACTCAGAAAATTCTGGCTGGCAAACACCAGGCCCTGGTCGGGGAAATTGCTCGGTCCGGCTCCATCAATCAGCATCTGGGCCGCCTCGTGCGCATGCGTGCGGGCATACTCGTAGCCCTGCTCGGTCGCAATCATAAAGCGACGCAGGAGATCGGGATGCTGCTTGATCTCTCGTGGGCTGGTAATGATATTGGGTGTGTAGTAATCGGGAATGCCGTAGTTAATAATCGGAAAAACATTGAGCTTGTACCCGGCTCTTTCAGCCTGAATCACCTCCCAGCCCTCGAAAACCCAGGCAAAATCGATCTGCTTTGTCTCCAGGGCCTGCATGGTATCGATACTCAGTGTTACATTCTTAAAAACGCCCTTGCCTCCATCCTGGCGAATGATCGCGCCAACCACCGCAGCCTCGTAAGGTGCGCCAAAACCACCATAGATCTTACCGTCAAAGTCGCGCGGACGATTCAGACCAGAACTGGCCAGCGATACCAATGCCGAGGTGTTATGCTGAATAATCGCTGCAATCGAGACGACCGGCTGATTGACCGCAGCATCGGCCACGATCCCTTCAGTTGAACTGATGCCGGCATCAGCCTGGCCGCTGCTCACCAGAGCATCGGGAGAAACGTTGGCCGAATACGGCATGATCTGCAAGTTGATGCACTGGGCCGCGTACCATCCTTTCTCTTTGGCTACGTAAATACCAGTGTGATTGGTGTTAGGCGTCCAGTCCAGCGCGAATTTGAACGGTGTCATTTGTCCCTTGCAACTCGGCGCGAGCGTGCTGTTCGCGGTTGCGGAACTAGACATCTGCTGATGAAGATAAAGCGCTCCCACTACGACCAGGATAAGAATCGGCAGGCCAATGCTTAGCAATAAGCGGTTACGACGGTTCATGGTGGTCCCTCCTGAAATATACGCAGACACAACACATAACAACTAATGCCAGTGAGTCTTGCCACTCGCCAGCGCCTCATGCAGTGGCAAGCGAGAAGTGTAATACCAGGGCAGCGCTAGATGCTCGATCACGTTCACCAGCGCAAAGAGAGCCAGGCTCAGCACCGCAGTAATCACGATGGTAGCGAAGACAACCGGAATCGCGTGAGAATTGGTCGATGTTTCCATGTAGATTCCCAATCCCTGGTATGCTCCCACAAACTCGGCAACAATCGCTCCGGTGACGCTATAGGTCGCGGCAATGCGCAGGCCGGAGAAGAAGGCGGGCATCGCTCCTGGCAAACGCACCAGCCAGAGAATCTGCCAGTGCGAAGCTTTCATACTCTTAAGTAACTTGATCAGATCCGGCTCTGCGCTCGCCAGGCCATCCGCGGTTGCCACAGCAATTGGAAAAAAGCAATAGAGCGTGACAACAACTACCTTCGGCCCAAGACCAAACCCGCCCCAGATCAGCAACAGAGGTGCCAGGGCGACAATCGGGATCGTCTGCGAAATGACCAGCAGCGGATAGATCGCCCGGCGCGACCAGCCTGAAAAATCAATCAGCACTGCCAGCAGCAGGCCCAGCGCAGTCGCTACGAACATACCTATCACGGTTTCCAACAGTGTTGGAATGGTGTTGGTGTAAATCGCGTCCCAGTTAAGCGCGAGCGCCCGAACGATTGAGCTGGGGGTTGGCAGAAACTGCGCCAGCGAGAGATCAGCACGCGAGGCCAGTTCCCAGAGCGCCAGAAGGGCTACAACCAGCACAAAGGCTGGGCCATAATTAGCGAGCCAGCGAAGTTTCATAGCGAGTGTGCTCCTTTACCAGCAGCGAGACAAGCTCCTGCTCAAGTTCCACAGCGCGGGCATTGCTTAGCTGCTCAGCGCGGCGTGGGCGCTCCAGCGGCACTTCGACAACCCGCAGCACGCGCGCCGGGCGGGCGCTCAAGACATACACGCGGTCGGAGAGCAGGATAGCCTCGCGTACATCGTGAGTAATAAAAAGCACGCTGGCATGGACTGCCTGCCAGAGATCAAGCAGCCACATCTGGCACGAAAGTCGAGTCAGCGCGTCCAGTGAGCCAAATGGTTCATCCAGCAGCAGAAAATTGGGATTGAAAAGCACAGTGCGCAGCAAAGCCACGCGCTGGCGCATGCCTCCCGAAAGTGTCACGGGATAATGCTGTGCAAACTCGGCCAGGCCAAACCGCTTGAGTAGTTCCTGTGCCTGTTCGCGCGCCTGCCGGCGGGCTACGCGACGTATGTCCAAACCCAACATTACATTCTCCTCCACCGTCCGCCATGGCAGAAGCAAGGGCTGCTGAAACATATAACCGGCCTTACCGGCACGCCTGGAATCGACATCCCCATCAATCAACACCGAACCGCTATCCGGTTGCTCAAGCCCGGCGATAATATTGAAAAGTGTGCTTTTACCACAGCCACTTGGCCCGATCAACGAAACAAACTCGCCCTGAGCAACCTCCAGATCAATCGCCTCCAGAATCGCTAATGCCTGCCGGCCCTGACGAAAACTCTTCGAGACTCCCTGAAGCAGAAGCTTTGACTGCTGCATACGCTCTCCCTCCTCAACAAAGCACACAAAAAGCCGCATCCCTGCGGAGAGATGCGGCCTGTGAAAAGCGATTCTTAACGAGCCATTCTTTTATGCCGTTGCTGCTTCCCTCCGCTGGTATTATCCAGATCAGGTTCATAGGGTCAGCAACTCCCCACTGGAGCTGCCTCTCAGCCACCCGGCTCCCCTAGCAGCATTTTGATGCCCAATATTTTTCTTAATAACATATCCCCTGAAATGCACGCATGTCAATAGAATGGCCGGTATCCTCGTCTTGATTTTTTTAGCATTTCTCTTTATCATTTCCTGAGACATGGGTAGCCTGGTATGGCATGCGCAGGAGTGAAGGGGAACAGGTCGTATGGATGGAACGTTCTATCGGCACGCGCACGAATTTCTTCAACGTGGGCTAGATCTGCTCTTTCCCCCACGTTGCGCGGGCTGCCGACGCTGTGGTCATCTGCTCTGCTCGTCCTGTTTGCGAACGATGCAGCCATTCAGCACACCGCTATGCCGGCGTTGCGGCATGCCGCTCGCGAGTGTGGCCGCTTCGTGCGCTGCCTGCCGGCGGGATCATTTTCGTTTAGATGGGTTGCGCTTCGTCAATCTCTATCAAGGGGCGTTGCGCGAGGCTATTCACGCACTGAAATACGTGGGGCAAAAGCGGCTGGCCGAGCCGCTGGGGCTGCTGTTAGCGCAGGCGTTCAGCGCCTACGGCATGAGCATAGATGGCCTTGTGCCGCTGCCGCTGCATAGCCAGCGCCAGCAGCAGCGAGGCTACAACCAGTCGGCCCTCCTCGCCAGGGTATGCGCTCGTCACCTGAAGTTGCCCTGCCTGGAAGATCTCGTCATTCGCCAGCGTGCTACGCGCACACAGGTTGGTCTCAATGTGCAGGAACGCTTGCAGAACGTCTCCGGCGCTTTTGCCCTGGCTCCCAATGTCAATCCTTGCTCGCTAACCTGGCGTCGCCTGCTGCTCATCGACGACGTATGCACCACAGGAGCCAGCTTAGAAGCGTGCGCGGCCCCGCTCTA
>DATGKW010000074.1:0-33861 GCA_035294465.1 Ktedonobacteraceae bacterium
ATCAGTTGTATATTTTTCTTATCGTTTTTCACCTTTTTTGTATCATGAGTTGTGACTCAAACGAAATCTTGAGAAGGAAGAAAAAGCTATGCCACTCTCACCTGACCCCAAACGCGAGCACCCGAGCACCTATTTTGTAGAGGATCGCGAGAATCAAGACGAAATGACCCGTTTACAGATCCAGGATCGCATGTACACCGCCGGCATGGGAGGCGTGCTACCAGAGCAGGCTGATCCGACTGCCTTCAAACGGGTGCTCGATGTGGGCTGCGGCACTGGAGACTGGCTGATTGAACTGGCACGGACTACGCCAACTTGCATCTTGCTGATTGGCGTGGATGTCAGCCTCAAGTTTGTTGAGTACGCGCGTGCTCAGGCCGTAGCCGCGCAGGTCAGCGACCGCGTAGAATTTCATGTGATGGACGCTCTGCGTATGCTGGAATTTCCCAGGAACTTCTTTGACCTGGTTAACCACCGCCTTGCCTCAAGCTGGTTGCGTACCTGGGACTGGCGCAAACTCTTACAGGAGTACCAGCGGGTATGCCGTCCAGGGGGGATAGTGCGCGTCACCGAGTACGAGGGAATGGTCGTGAGCAACAGTCCGGCCCTCACGCGCCTCGCTGCACTCTCGGCTAAAGCGCTTCATCAGGCCGGGCATTTCTTTACACCCACGAACGAGGGTACGGCCGGCGAACTGACCCGCCTACTGCAGCAACATGGTCTGCAACAGGTGCAAACGCGCGCCTACCCTCTGGAGTATCGTCCCGGAACAAACTCCTGGCAAAGCTTTTATGAGAACAACCGCCTCTTCTGTCGAACAATCCTGCCTTTCTTACAGAAATGGGCGCACGTGCCTGCGGACTACGAGGAGATCTACCAACAAATGCTGGACGAGATGCAGCGGCCGGACTTCGTAGCAACCTGGTGCCTGCTAACCGCCTGGGGCAAGGTTCCCCCAAAGAGAGGGGAGCGAGCCGATTCGCCAAGTTAGTCTTCGCAGAACCGACTCGTCTCACTGCTCATGAGCATATAGGGCAGATGGAATGCTGACGTATCTGCATCATTCCGCCACCCCATAAACGAGTGAGTACTTAGATTGCCCGTCGAGCCGGCTAGCGAGCCGTGAAATTTGGTGAGCGTTTCTCTACATACGCGGCAATGCCTTCCTTAGCATCCTCGCTCTGGAAGAGCAACTGTTGCAGTTCGCGCTCAATAGCCAGAGCTTCGGAGAACGAAACCTCTGAGCCGGATTGCACAGAGCGTTTGATACGCCCGACCGCTTTCGATGCCTTGCTGGGCGGGCAGAACGATCTGGCGTACCTCATCACTTCATCCCAATAGTTCTGGGATTCGTAGATGTAATTGATCAGGCCAAGCTCAAGCGCCTCCTCAAAAGTGATTAGCTTTCCCTCGGTCATCAGCTCAATGGCCTTGTTCTTGGGCAGCGCGCGGGCCAGACGCTGGGTGCCGCCGGTTCCTGGCAACACGCCCAGCGTGACCTCCGGCAACCCGATCCGGCTCTTAGGGTCGCGGCGAGCGATGCGGATATCGCAGGCCAGAGCAATCTCCAGGCCGCCGCCGACCGTGTGGCCATTCAGCGCGGCTATGACCAGCTTGGGCGTTTGCTCCAGGCGGGTCAGAGTCTCGTTGGCGTGCAGGCAGAAATAGTATTTGAAGGTCGGTGTAACAGAGTTGAGCATGCTGATCTCCGCGCCCGCGCTGAAAAACTTCTCACCCTGCCCGCGTAGCACAAGCACATGCACATCTTCATCGAAACGCGCCTTGAGGATGGCCGCGTCGAGCTGGCTCATCATCTCGTAGCTGTAGGTGTTGGCAGGCGGATTCGCCAGTTCGATGATCGCCACGCCTTCGCTGGTCGTGTAATTGACCAGCGTGCGTTCTGTTGTCGTCGTCATGAGACTTTTCCCTTTCGATAGTAACAATGCCTTCCTGAATTATCAGGAGATATTACGAGTGGCAATATGCGTCACTCCCTGATCGCCAAGCACATCCTCATCCTTAATATGCTCAAAAGGAGTATGACAGGTGTTGCAATAGTACTGCACGGTCAGCAATCGCTGGCCGAAGAGCGCAAAAAGTTCGGTATCGGCCGATCCACAGTAGGGGCAGATAATCTGTTTACTCATCTCTCTAGCGTCGTCAGATATATCCATAATACTTACTGTAACCTTCTGCCCATCGCATCCCATCGCTCCCACGGCAATCGCTGCGTGAGTTCCCAGCGCTTCTTTTCAGCATTGAATGCGATAGGCACTTCAATCTCCAGGCTGCTGAGCACTGGCATGACCTTCTGCAGATAGCGAGCACGCAGTTCTTCGGGAGATGCATCGACTATCCTTTCTTCGCACAGGTGTTGCATGGTGGGATCATCCGCCGGGCCAAACCAGCAGAGCGTCTCATCCCAGAAGCGCTGCAGCGATGCAATAAGCGTTTTACGCACCGCGCCCCCGGCTTTAGCCAGACGGCGCACCCAGCCTTCACCATGCACCTGGTGTATGCGCTCTTCCTGCACAACCTTGCGCGCTCGCTGGCGCAGAGGCTCGTAACTCGAATTCTGTGCGGCTTCGAAGAACGTTGTGAGGGCCGTGTCTACCAGGAAATTGGTTGCGACAAAATCGCACCAGCCGCTAAAATCCTGGTCAAGTGCCGCCAGATGATAGTGGAGGGTACGCGTCATCGGCTCAACCTGCTTTGGATCGACTTCGGCCTGCGCGAAGTCCTCCAACAGTGGATACAGCGTACGAGCGTGCCCCAGCTCATCCTGTGTCATGGCCGCGGCCGCTACGGCCGCCTCCAGAGCTGGTGCGCCATTACACCAGTAGGCATAGCGCCGCCCGACTGCCTGCTTGTTGTCCGCCAGTGAAGAGAGCACGGCGAACAAGGCCGCGTTATCTATCCGTTTCCCGATCATAACAGCAATCCTCCGCATCTGGCCGAGAACAGAAACCACTCTGCCAGCCCAATATGCAATTGCTTACGCCTTACAACACTACGCTTCGATCACTGTGACGATTGTCTCGCGCGGGATCAGCACCATCTCCACCCAGGTAAATTCATCGTAGATGCTGCGCGCGTAGACTTTCGCCAGTTCAACATCATCGGCCATGACGTTGCCGATCTCATACAGCGGCTCGTCATACTTGCGCCGCGCGTAGACGAGCCAGACGCGGCTCTCGTTTAAAGCCTCGCGCCTTCTGGGCGCGTTTATTGGCACTTCACTCATGCTGATATTCCCCAGGAGCGCATAATCTCGAGGCCTTCTTCGCTCAAACGTGCTTTCGTCCAGACGGGGTCCCAGACAACCTCGATATGAACATCTCGCACGCCTGGCTCTTTTAGCAGGCGCTCGCGGATGTCATCCATGATGAATTCCATCGCGGGGCAGCCCATAGCGGTAAAGGTTAGCTTGAGATCGACGATTCCCTCGCGCTCTTTGAGATCGACGATCAAGCCCATATCGACGATGCTGATAGGGATTTCGGGATCGGTGACGTCGCGCAGCGCGTCCCACAAGGCCGGGCACGAGCTATCTGTGGACGAGTGAGTCTGTAAGGATGGGTAGGTCGCTGCCATACCTACGCCTCCTGCTCCAACAGACGCAGCATCTCGCGCTTCCCACGCTGGATCATGCCCACGAACTGCTCGTTGGCCGGACCGCGCGCCTTCCAGCGCTTCATCACATCGTCCCAGGTACACTGACCCTCCCAGCGTTTGGCCTGGGCATTGAAATGCTGCGGAAACTCGCAGTCAAGCACGTATTTCCTCTGTTCTTCGTCGTAGTGCGCAGGAACATTAATGCGCAGCTCCTGGCAGAGTGGAACTGCTGTAGACATCCAGATCTGGCGTAGTTCGTCATTGCTGTGGCCTTTAAAGCCATAATTGAGCTGTTCGGTGTGCTTCTTTAAATCATCGGGGAGACCAAACCACTCGACCGTTAGCAGGAACATCCAGTCCACCGCCCTTTGCAGCTCTTCGTGTCCGCTAGCGGTCTGGTTTAGCTTGCGCATCCCCTGCTCTCCATGACGCAAATGGAAGGTCTCTTCTTTATCGACCTTGACCAGTGCGCGCTTCCAGGGACCAAAGGTCGTACTCTGATGGACATCGCCCAGCAGTGTGTAGCCAGCGCGATCATAGAACGCATTGGCGACAATTAGCTCGGTCCAGCTCTCCAGGGGCACGTCAAACGCGTAGGGATACTTGAAGTTGCGCGGCTCGCGCTCAAAAATCAGATATTCGGTATCGACGCCGAGATCTCGCAGCAGGCGGTACGCGATATGCGCGTGCGCCAGCTCATCCTGAATGATCGAGAGGGCCGAGCCAAAATTGTTGAGCGTAGGCGCGTGTATTCCGGCGTGATAATAGGCGGGCGCGCTGATCAATTCTGTATCAGCCGAAACGGTGAGGATACGTTTCATCCCCTCCAGGTAAACAGGACTCATCTGATCAATCGATTCAACCAGTTGCTGTTTCTGCAAGCGAGCGAGGAGGGCCTCTTCGCTCTGCAAGCCGGCAACAGGAGAAGAATTCATCTGCTTATCCTCCTTGCATCAGGACGCCCGGTTCCAAGCATAACTGAGCCTTCTCTCCATATATTTATTTTCGACTAACTGGTCGAATTATACCCAAGACAAAAAGAAGTTGTCAAGGGAATGTGAACAGGCATTGAATTCGCTGGACATTTATCAATTTCGACTGTATAGTGGAAATAAAAAGTGGATCGCATGGAACAAAAAGAGGAGATTACTCAACCGAACAGAGAGCAGGAGAAAACTGAGCGGCGCGGAAGACGCAAGCGCTTGACTCAGCAGGCTATTATTGAAGCAGCAGCGGAGCTTTTTGCCCGCGAAGGATTTGGCGCGACGAGCCTGGATAGCATTGCCGACGCGCTTGGCGTGAGCAAAGCATCGCTTTATTATCATATCAGAAACAAAGAGGAAATTCTGCGCCTGATCTTTCTGACCGTGCTAACTGTCAGCGAAGAGCCATTGCGACGCATTGTCGAAGCGAAGCTTTCGCCAACTGAGAAGCTCCGCCGAGCAATCGAACACCAGACGCTGGTAGCGGCTGATCGCTCACCGGCGATGATCGTCTTTTATCGCGAGCAGCCCCATCTGACCGGCCCATTTGCTAAAGAGATCATTCTGCGCAAGAAAGCTTACGAGCGCTACTTTGAGCGTATCATTGAGGAGGGTCAGGCTGCTGGCGTCTTTCAGCTCGATATCGACCCGAAAATCGTGACCTTTGGTCTGCTGGGAATGTGCAACTGGCTTTCCCAATGGTACCAGCCCGACGGGCAGTATACAGCCCTACAAATCGCCGAGATATTCGAGCGCACAGTCGAGCGAGGGCTGGCTCGTCAACCGTCCCCTGGTGAAAAGAGCGAAAATGCGCTATAATAGCGTGGCGCTCCTGACAGTCAAACGCCGAGCGAACCTGGTTCCTCAACGGAGCCAGGAGATAGATAAATCGAACATAAGGAAGGTATCTAGCCGTGCCGTGGTGCAAATATTTTATCCCGAAAATTGCTACTCCTGGAATCAGTCCCGATGATCCGGCGCTGAACGAACATATTATGTACGCCAAATGTATCAAAGGGCATGTCCTTCACGACGCCGAAGACTGGATTCTTTGCGAAAACTTACCGGCGTCGGATTCTCTCTGCTGGCAAGAAGGCGGAGATACCATCTTTTCGCTGAAAGCACGTCGGCTCGCCGCTGGAGAAAATCAAACGTCGCCTCAGACCGCTCCAGTTTCCCGCGAGAGCAGCAGCACCCAGTCGAGCCGTTCGTAGGTTGTGCTTCCGAACGATGACCAGAAGATCTCCGCCGCTCGATCAAGCACTGCTACCCGCGCCTGAGCTTGTCGAGCGGGTACATTCCTCTCTCCTCTCATGGTACGCTCATGCCCAACGTGACCTGCCCTGGAGAGCGACAGATGATCCATACGCGATCCTTGTCTCCGAAGTGATGCTCCAGCAGACGCAGGTAGAGCGGGTTGTGCCGAAATATCACCAGTTTTTGGCCGCTTTTCCCACGCTGGCCGACCTGGCAAATGCTCCCACAGCGGAGGTTATCTCCGCCTGGGTTCCGCTGGGCTATAATCGGCGCGCAGTAAGCTTGCAGGCCATTGCTCGCCAGACAATGGTCGCGTATGCCGGAAGACTGCCAGATACGGTTGAGGAGCTGTTAAAGCTTAAAGGCGTCGGGCGCTATACAGCCGGGGCTATTGCCTGTTTTGCTTATCACAAACAGGTGGCCACAGTCGATACGAATATTTACCGCGTCCTGCACCGTGTCTTCCTGGGCCTGGAATATCCAGAACCAAAGCTGAGCAACGAAGCGATGTTCGCTTTCGCTACGGAAGTGTTGCCTGCTGGCGAAGCCTATAACTGGAACCAGGCGCTGATGGACATGGGCGCAACTGTCTGCCCCAGCGCGAACCCGCAGTGTGCATCTTGCCCATTGCAAGAGTGCTGCACGGCTTACCAGGAGATGAGCCAGCACAGCCTCTTCCCCTCTGGGGCGGTACTCCGCCAGTTCCGCAAGGTGGCTGAGAAGAAGGCGGAGTACACGGCGCAGCCCTTTACCAGTACCAATCGGTATTTTCGCGGGCGCGTGGTTGCCCATTTACGTACCTTACCCACAGACGAGTATTTGCCTCTCAGCGAGCTGGGTCCTGTGCTGAAAGCTGACTTTCAGGCGGACGATCTCCCATGGCTGGAGAGAATTCTCGCGGGTTTGCAGCGCGACGGACTGATCAAATGGACAGAGAAGGGGGTCTCGCTCCCATAAAAGATGCTAGACACCTCTTCCCTGCCAGTGCTACTCTATAAGAGAGGCAGTCTTTATCTTTGGAGGGTTTTCACAGGTTTATTTTTTCTTGCAAACAGGCATCATACGAAAAACTCTTCGTGGAGGAATAACCCATTGCAACTCAAAAGTGTTGATGATATTACAACAGCTCACCGGCATATTTTTCTCTCGCCGCATTTCGATGACGTGGTCTACTCCTGCGGGGGCACGCTGGGTGTTCAGGTAAGCGTGAGCCTGCGTCCCCTGGTCATCACCGTTTTTGCCGGTATGCCTTCAATCACGACGCTCAGCCCTTACGCGCTCGATGTTCATCGCAAGATGGGCTTCGGCCAGGATGTACAGGCCGCGATTTCAACCCGGCGTCAGGAAGATGCAGCGGCTATGGAGCTTCTGGGCGTGGACTACCTCTGGCTCGATTACCCCGACGCAATCTATCGCGGCACGCCTGCTTACTATACGCAGGATAGCCAGTTGATAGGCGGGGAGGTTCATCCTGATGACCGCTGGATCGACGAGCAGCTGGCTGAAACGCTGGTCAATCTGCGCAAACGGCTGCCCGATACCGTCTGGTACGCGCCGCTGGGCATTGGGCGCCATGTTGATCACCAGATCGTCTGCTCTGCCGCCGACCGCCTGACTGAGATGGGCGCGAGGGTACATCTCTACGAGGATTTCCCTTATGTCGTTCGCCAGAGCGGGGCGCTGACCGAACGCCTTGAGGAATTCGGCTACGCGCTGGAGCCAGAGTTAGTCGAAATGTCCGAAATGCTTCATCTGCGCCAGGAGGCCGCAGCCAAATACGCTTCACAGATCTCGGTGAACTTCAACGATGAAGCAAACCTGTTCAGGACAATTGCGACCTATGCCCACAGCATTCGCCCGGTCGAGACGGTCCACCTGGAACGCTACTGGGCCTTTCGTTAAATGGATGTTTGCTAGCCTGCACTTTCGCGGCGCGCATACCTGGCAAACGCGAGCGGAAATACAGGCTAGCAAACATGGCAAGCATAAAGTCCTGTTCGAGCAGCCCGGCTATTTCAGGGTATGGTATCATAGGGAAAGAATAGCATCGGCAGAAATAGTAAAATCTCAACGTCTCATGCTCGCTCTCTTTATCGTGACAGGAAAATACAGCAGCGCGTAAGCGGTTCAGAGAAGAAGAAAGTAAAGTTGATGAAGGGGATTGAAGGTCTGACCCTGGGACGATACGAGCTATGCCGGCGAATTGCGCAGGGAGGGATGGCTGAAGTCTACCTGGGCTACGACCGCAGAGTGCGCCGTCAGGTGGCAGTAAAAGTGCTCTACGGGCGCGACGAATCCTTTGTGCGCCGGTTTGAGCGCGAAGCCCTGGCAGTCGGCGCACTCGCTCATAATCATATTCTACCCCTCTACGATTTTGGCGAGCAGAGTCCCTGGTATTACCTGGTGATGCCCTATGTGGACGGCTGCACCTTGCGCGATTACCTCTTCCGGCATAAGCAACTCACGCTGGAAGAGACTGCCAGCTTTCTCAGCCAGATTGCTTCAGCGCTACAATATGCGCACGATCATGGAGTGGTTCACCGGGATGTCAAACCTTCCAATATTCTTTTGCGCCAGGATGGCTACGCGTACCTGGTTGATTTTGGCCTGGCAAAAGCTATACAAGGAGCGGAAGTCCTGACCAGCGTGGGAGCGATGGTGGGCACGCCTGAATATATGGCCCCGGAGCAGTCTAATGGCCTTAGCGACTATCGCAGCGATATCTACTCCCTGGGCATCATTCTCTATCAGATGCTCACCGGCCAGTTGCCTTTCCTGGCGGAATCGCCAGTGGCCGTCTCACTCAAACATATTCAATCAACGCCTACTCCTCCGCGCATGCTAAATGACGCCATTCCTCAAAGTATCGAAGATGTAATCCTCAAAGCTATGGCCAAAGACCCCACCGATCGCTATCAGGCGGCTAGCGCTCTCTCCACCACATTCTGGAAAGCGCTCCAGCAAGAAATGTTCAAAAGGCACGCGGAAAAGGGGGAGAACAGGGATCTCGCTCAGAACACTGCGCCCGCAAACCCGGCAGAGAAAGGACAGAAGCAGGCAGATGCCACGAAGACCACAATACAGACGATCGGCAAGTTGCCGGAAGGCGAAGAACTTCAACTGCAAGTGCGCCCGCCCATTATGCCATTACGCTTCCCCTTAACCGAGAGGCCCGGCGCTCTTGCTACGATGCTCAACACTTCGCTGCCACCAGCCTCCCCGCTCTCTCACCGCCTGCGCCATCTTAATAAACGTGAGGTAAGTTTACTGGTTTGCCTGCTTCTGTTCGTGCTGGCGCTGCCACTTGGGCTGCTCACCTGGCAACTTGAGCATACAAGTTCAGCGGGCCATCAATTGAATCTCTCTCCAGCGCAACGGGCTGCCGCAACCGCAACCGCCGATAGCGAGGCTATTCTGGCCGCGCAGGCGCGTGTGAAAGCGACAGCCGGCATTACCAGTTCCATCGGAGCAGGCAAAATTCTCTTCGCTGATCCATTAACAGTCCAGGGTGGAGGATGGATCGATGATGGGCATCAGTGCTTTTTCAACCCCCAGGGCTATCATGTGCAGACCACTATTGCCCACGAGTTTGCCTGGTGCTATTCCGGCCGACAGGCTTTCTCCAATGTCCTTATTAATGTTCAAGCTTGCCTGATACGCGGCGAAGTCTACGGGCTGATTTTCCGCCTGAGTCCAGCTACACAACAGTTCTATGCCCTGGAAATCAATAACCAGGGAGAGTACCGCTTCGTGCTGGCCGATGGGAGCAATCCCGCCCTCTGGCTTACGCTTATCGACTGGACGCCCTCCACCGCCCTCCACGCCGGTTATAACCAAACCAATACACTCCTGGCAATTGCCTCTGGCTCTAGCTTTCGTTTTTATGTCAACAAGCAACTGATTGTCACCAGTTATACGAACGCCGCCTATAGCTCCGGGCTGGTAGGCTTTCTTGTTGGTGGCGATACTCCTGGCGGGACGGAAGCGGTATTTAGCAATCTGCTAGTCATTCAGAAATAGCCTGTGCCAGCCAGATCCACGCTTTTCGAGAATTGCCAGGGAGGGAAGAAAAATGCCTGGCTCGCATGTTTCCATAATGTGGATAGAAATAACCTGGACATTGAGAGGATTGTTATAGCATGAGTATTGATACCCCGCTTTCACCACTGTTCCCGCAAAATGGGCATACCCCGATGGCTACCCATACGGTTTACCTGGCCCTGGGCGCAAACATTGGAGATCGGCGCGGCAATCTGGCTGCGGCACTGCAACGCCTGCGCGAGGTGGTGGAAATCGCGAGCATCTCTTCCATTTACGAAACCGATCCGGTCGGCTATACCAACCAGCCCCGTTTTCTTAATATTACCTGCTGTGGAAAAACCTGGCTCTCCGCGGAAAGCCTGCTGAAATATGTGAAGGAAATCGAGTCTGCAATTGGCCGCAAACCCTCATTCCGCAACGGGCCTCGTCCGATAGATATCGATATTCTCTTCTACGACAACTTACAGCTCGAAGGAGAACAGTTGACCATTCCGCACCCACGTATGCGCGAGCGGGCCTTTGTCCTGGCACCTCTGGCAGAGATTGCGCCGGAAGTCACTGACCCGGTTAGCGGAAAAACGGTTCAAGAACTGCTCGCCGCGATTCCGCAGGAGGGCGTGACCCGTCTGGCTCCAAGCCTGAAAATCTCGCTTGACCGCGATATTCAAGGGGGTCAGCCATCCATTCACGTGCGGCTGGGGCGCGCGGGCGTTGTGGGGGTCTCCAAAGCCATTCTGATTGGCGACAAGGATCATCAGCAGTGGTTCAATGCCACTTTTGATCTCTACGCGAACCTGGATGCCACCCAGGCCGCAGTCCATATGTCGCGTTTCAACGATGCGCTGGAAGAGGTGCTGGAAGAAACAGGCATGCAAGCCTGGCCACGTATCGAAATTCTGGCGGAACATATCGCCAGAACTATTGTTGAGAAGCAACAGGTGCTGCGGGCAGAAGTCTCTATTCACACGACTTACCCGCTCCAGCGCTGGACCCCCGTTTCAGGCAGGCGCACGCAGGAAGTCTATGGCCTGCTCGCTCAGGCGGTCGCTACCCAGGGTTTTTCACGACGCATGGTCGGGGTAGAGGTCGAAGGCATGGTTGCCTGTCCCTGTGCCCAGGATATGGTTCATTCGTTTGCGCGCGTGCGTTTGAAAGAGGAGGGCTTTGACGAGGAGACTATTCGGAAGATGCTGGAAGTGACGCCTCTGGCCACGCATAACCAGCGTGGACGCGCAACCGTAATGGTGGGCACCGATACCGACCTGGATGCCAGCGAACTGATAGATATCGCCGAGAACGCCATGAGTTCGGAGAACTACGGCTTGCTCAAACGGCCAGACGAGCTGTATATCGTGAACAAGGCTCACGCAAATCCCCGCTTTGTGGAGGACGTTGCGCGAGAAATCCTGCGCGCGCTGGTCGAGAAATACACAGATCTGCCCGACGAAACGTTCGTCTGGGTACGCCAGCGTAACGAAGAGACCATTCACAAGTATGATGTTGAGGCTGAGGGCTGGGGCACACTGGGAGAGTTACGCGCCGAGATTCTCCACAACCGGCAGCTTGCACGCCATACAACAAAGGAGGAATGGCTGGGTCTGGCAATTGATCCCTCTTTATAGTTGTGTTATACTTTCTTTAGAGGCGAGGAAGCATTGACTTCGGGTCGAATATCAGGGGTCACATGTCTTGCCAGAACGTGCTATAATGCATGCCAAAGAGTATCTTCCGTGCCTCCGGGCTTGAATATAATTTTTCGAGGTAGGATTTGAAAAGCACACAGGGAGTGATTGTGGAAGGAGTATTACTCGATCCTGGTCAGCTAGCGCATCTTGCAGTAGACGCCGCGTCCGACAAGAAAGCCTCAGACGTTCTGCTCCTGGATATTCGTGAGGTCACAACGTTTGCCGATTACTTCGTGATTTGCAGCGGGAGCAATCGCCGCCAGATCAAGGCAATTGCTGAGGCCGTTGACGAGCAACTTAGCATGCAAGGCGCCACCCTGCTGCACCGCGAAGGCGATTCCGAAACTGGCTGGATACTGCTAGATTTTGGCGATGTGATTGTGCATATTCTGGGACCTAAGGAACGTGAATATTATGATCTGGAACGCCTCTGGAGCGGGGCTAAAACAGTGGTCTACCTACAATGATTCTTCAACAAAAAAGGTGGTCAACGATGACATTCTTGCGTAATCGACTCTTCCTCGGCGGTATCTTGCTTGGCGGCATCTGTGGCCTGATTATCGGCTCGGTCATCGCCTTCACGCTTGGTGAGAGCAGCGCCAGCGCTCTGCGCCGCATGATAGAAGAGCGCAATCGGGGAAAAGTGCCGAGCGAATATCTTTCGCAATAGCCTGACTCCATCCATTTTCTTCATACTGTTTCTAAGCTGGTCTTTTTTTGTGCCTTTGCCCCTGCTCTTTTTATCCAGATTACCTATCTGCACGGTAAATTATTGCATATTTCAAAGGAATAATGTATAGTCCGCATACACACTAAATGATTCATATGTGGTTTCAGGTAGCGATGGAGGAAAATCAATGTGTCTATCTCATATTTTTGCATCTGTATATCACGATAAAAATCTCCCTCTCAAAAAGTGGCTTGCCTCCTGTCTTTCTATATTCTTACTGCTTGCTTGTCTCCTGTTCATCACTTCGCCCGCTCATAGCGCATCTAAACATGGATGCGCACCACCCAATCCCCCACCTCTAGCAAATCCCTTACCGGCGCCGCCTACAGTAGGAAGTGTGTTCATTAACGAGGCTCTTTCTCAACCGCGCTCGACCTGGAACTGCTCGGAGCCGGCAGGAACATACTCACAACAGGAAGATAGCTGGATTGAACTCTATAACCCTGGAAGTCAGCCGCTCAATCTCTACGCTTCGCACGCCGAAGTTTCGCTCGACGATGGGACGACCTGGTATTATTTGCCATTTGGTTCAGATATCGCTCCCGGTGGCTTCCTGGTAGTCTTCCCGGAAGAAAATCAGATTGATCCTAGCTCCACCTGGATAGTTCAGCTGGATATCGAAAATATTACCGTTGATCAGGCAGCTATCCCTACGCTTCAACCAGACCAGTCGTTCGCGCGCGTGCCAGACGGTTCTCAGAACTGGCAGTTTGTTGGTCAGCCAACCATCGACGCCAGCAATGATTCTTCCGGCCAGCCGGTCACGCCGACGCCCACCAGAACACCCAAAACAACGGCTTCAACCGGTTCTGGCAGTAGCGGAGCCAGTACGCCAGCAGGCTCCGGCACGCAGCCCGCCTGGAGCGAAGTCCAGTTGCCTGCGACCTCCGTAGCGCAAATTCCCACCGATCCTTCAACACAACTACTCTCCCAGGCGCAGAGCACACCGGCCGCGCAGAACAGCGGGCCAGATAGCGGAGCCATTGTTTTAATCATCACGCTGATTTTGCTGCTCCTGGGTACGCTGGTATGGTGCTGGAAGCTCTTCCGCGCGCCTTGACGGTAGCAGGAGGCCATGATACTCTGACTTTAGAACTGCGTGGATATTCCCTATGGCTATACGAAGAACAGCGAAATGAGATAGGTATGCCTGAAAGCACCAGCACTCTTCCTGATCCTCTCCCCGTAGGCAAAGCGAGGCGTAATCGGCGCGCGAAGATCGCGATCATCGGAGGCGGTAGCGCCTATTGCGCCGGGCTGATGCGCGCCTTTGCCCATCACGCGCAAGCCTTTCAGGGCTGTCATATCACTCTGACGGATATCGACCGCGACGGTCTGGAACTGATCTATACTCTCGGTACAAAGTTCTTGCGTAACGCGGGCGCGGACCTGACGCTGGAGCGCACCACGGACCGTCACATTGCATTGGATGGTGCGGATTTCGTGCTGACCAGCTTCCGCACCGGCGGCTTGCCGGCCCGGCGCCTGGACGAGAAGATCCCCCTGCGCCATGGTTTGATCGGCCAGGAAACGGTAGGAGCCGGCGGCTTTTTCTACGCGCTACGTACAGTTCCGGTCGTGGCAGAGATCGCGTGGGAGATGGAGAAGGTTGCACCCAACGCTTTCCTGCTGAACTATACCAACCCAAGCAATATCGTCACGGAGGCCATTGCCCATTGCAGTTTCACAAAAATCATCGGTATGTGCGATGGGCCGATGCACGAGGTCGCCCGCATGGCCGCGCAGGCCGGCATCAGCCTTTCAGATGGGCAGCGTCTCTATCATCGCACGGTCGGGCTCAATCACGGCAACTGGACAACCGCCGTGTGGCGCGAGGGCGTGGATATCTTGCCGGAGATTGTCTCCTGGTGCCAGCGCTATCTTGCTACCAACCCACCAATGACGCAGGAAAACTACCCCTTCGTGATGATCGCCACGCTTACCGCTCGCTATGGAGCCATCCCTTCAGAATATATGCACTACTATTACTTCCCGGAGAAAGTGCTCGAATTTTATCGGCAAAAACCAACCTCGCGTGCCGAGGATATCATGGCCATACTGCCCGAAATCCTGCAACACTACCGCGAGGAGGCGCAGAAGGATGTGCCACAGCTGACGAAAGTGCGCGGCGGAGGGGGCTTCGGTGATTTCGCCCTGGATGTTCTACGCAGTATTCTCAACAACACAGGCGAGGAGTGGGTGCTGAACGTGCCCAATCGCGGCACCATCGGCTTCCTGCCCAATGACCGCGTAATTGAGGCTCCCTGTCGCGTGGATGCGCGCGGCGCGACGCCCTTTGTGCAAGGAGACGGCGGCATCTCCCTGGATCAGCGCGGTTTGATTTACCTGCTCAGTGAATTCGAGGGCGCGACGGCCCAGGTAGCTCTGCACGGCACTCGCCGCAATGCTATCAAGGCTCTGGCCGCCAATCCGCTGGTAATGTCATACAGCAAAGCAGAGGCGGTTTATGACGATCTGGCAGCAGCTCACGCGCCATATTTGCCTGAGCGTCTGTTGAGAGATTAGCAAATCAGAGCAAATGAAAGTAGGGGTTCCTTTGGCTCAAAAAAGCAACCTCGCAAGAGATTTTCTTCCAACTCGTTCCCCTCCCACAAGTAGCAGCGTATCTAGCCCAACCAGCACAAGAAATGCGCCGGGCATGGGCAACTTCCAGCAGAGCAGGAGCATCATCCCAAAGTGCAGGATAGTCACGCCGAGCAACTGCAAACGGCGCGGCGTCATCGGCATCTCTTCTAACAACAGGATTTGCATGGAATCTTCGGCCACCTGGGTCAGATCGGCGTCCAATACGCTCCCCAGGACAGTCAGGGCAACGAAGCCGGCAAGAATCAGGCTGAGCAGCGCCAGAGCGAGAAGCAGCGAGAAAAGATTCAGCCCAATCCACGCGCCCAATATCAGAGCAGAGAGCCAGCCGATGAGCAGATCAGGCACCAGATAAGAGATGAGACGCGCGCGCAAAAATCTTGCGGGATCAAACGGCGCGGTCAGATAGAGCGCGAGACGTGCTCCTTCGCTCCCGACAGCGTAGGGAGCGTATTCGAGCAGCGCCATAAAGGCTACAAACGCGGCGTAGCATGCTACCTGCAGCGTTGCGTTTAGAGGTAACGCGGCCAGCCAGGGATGCAAGAGTGAGAAAAGTGTGAGCAGCACCACCAGCATGAGCAGACGCAACCACGTAAACACATGACGGCTCTGCTGAAGCAATCCCTTAAAGAGCAACGCACCAGTTGGTGTACGCCAGTGTGCAAGCAACGCCAATATTGTTCCGAGACCCGGCAGGACCAGGGCACGAACTGAACTATCACGCCCCTGTTGTTGCTGCAAGGCCGCGAGATAGAGCAGACCAAAACGCCGAGCCAGTGGAAACCAGGCTAGAAGCAAGCACCCCAGGAGAGCGCTAGCGACGAGAGCGCATGTGAGCGGCACGGCAATGATCGACGAAACCATCGTCGATAGCCTGGCGCTCTCCACACCCACCCATAAGTGCAGAGAACGCGCCAGCAGAGCTAGCAGCACGCCACCAACGACGCAAACCAGCCCATAGAGCAACGCGCGCAAAGGATGAGGCAACACGTAGCGCGCTACCAGCAGCGTCGCCAGCATACTCAGCCAGGCCACAGAGAGCGCGCCGAGGACCAGGAGCAGCAGCCAGGGCAACGCCCCCCAACCAAACGCGAGACTCAGCGCAATGCTAAGTAGCGTAGCTTCACAGAGCAACCATCTACCAACTCCATGCCAGAGAACCTGGCTATAGAGCGCGCGCAAACGGAGCGCCGGTGCAACGGGTTGGATCAGCAGGAGCAGCGCCTCATCGCTGCCAAGGCCATAAAACAGCGTGTTGAGAACAGCGAACAGTACGATGATCCCCCAGGCTGACAAGCAGATGAGCCAGAGGTGAGCGTTCAGCGCCACGCTATCCAGTGCCTTCCATTGAGCGAACATGGGTATGAGGCGGCTCAACGCCCAGATCGCCAGTCCAAGCTGGATCAGTAGTGTGAAAACAGTACCGATACGCATCCGCAAGTCAAAGCGAAGAACGTTACAAGTGGAGCGTAGAGACGCACGCCATATGGCTTGCAGCGGAGTTATATCTGCATCACGCGTAGATAATTTCTCTGCTAGCCGGGCGACTTGCGGCAAGTTCATACAAGCACCTCCGGGGTTTGAGCGGTCAGATTGAGGAAAACACTCTCCAGATCAGCCGTTGAGGTCATGGCGCGCAATTTGGCGGGACTGCCCTCGGCCAGTAGACGTCCCCGATGCAAGATGCCGATACGCTGGCAAATTGCTTCAGCAGTGGTCAGATCATGTGTGGAGAGAAAGATCGTTGTGCCGTCAGCCGCGAGTTGTGCGAACAGATCCTTCAAACGGCGCGCGCTCCGAGGATCAAGCCCATTGAGCGGCTCATCCAGAATCAGCACCTCTGGCTTGTGCAGGAGCGCACCGGCCAGGGCCAGTTTACGCTTCATCCCAAACGAATACGAACCACAGAGCTGTCCTGCCGCGTCCGTCAATTCCAGCAAATCGAGCAGATAAGCGATTCTTTCCTCCGTTTCTGTGAGCGGCAGACCCCGAAGCTGGCCAAGAAAGGCCAGAAATTCGCGTCCGCTCAGGCGGTTATAGAGCAACGCGCGATCGGCTACATAGCCCAGCACCAACTTTGCCTCAAGCGGCTCACGCCATACATCGTGGCCAGCCAGCCAGACACGACCGGCGCTCGGTTGAAGCAGCCCGACAAGCATTTTGATAGTTGTCGATTTACCTGCACCGTTTGGACCGAGAAAACCATAGATTTCTCCACAATGTACGGCAAGATTGAGATCATCAACAGCGTTAAAGCTCGCGTAACGCCGGGTGAGGCCCTCAGCGCGGAGAGCGATGGAAGCATCATTAGCAATCTGCGGAAGTTCGCGCCGCACGGACAGGGTAAACGAGTGCTGCTCATCGTGAGTACTAACCGATCTATTCCGATCATCAACAGCAACCTGCTCCGCGCGATCTGTTTGAGCGAGACCGAGCGCGGTGAGAAACGCTTCGCGTTCATCCAGATTGATGATGATTTGCGTGGTCAAATGAGAATGCCAACGCAAACGTATAGCAAGAGGCTCTTTCAGGTGCAACAAGACCTGACCACGCTCTGAGAACGCGAGCAAGAGACGCTGCCGAGCCGCGTCGTAGCGTGGTACCGCGAATGGTTCTGGCTTTTCCTGGACAGGTTGCGCGGAAACAAGTTGCGCGAGCGGGAGCCTGGCATGAACGTCGAAGCCATAGTGCAATTCTAGCTCAGTAGCAGAAAGACGATGACATGTCCAGAGCGGGCAGAGAAGCTTGCCAAACGTGATCACCAGAAAACAGCCGATCAATGTCAGAATCAGCGTTTGCAGAAAAGCAGTTGGTATGAAGTGTAGAACAAGAAAAACAATCAATATTCCTTCGTTCAAAGAGAGAAAGAGAAATGCACCATATAAGCTTAGATATTGACTTTTGTATGCGATATAGGAAAATGTATGGATAGGCGTGGAATACGGCATAACTATTGCTCCTGTTCAATTTTTGTACAAGATGGATGAATGGCGGAAGCTTTCTGGACAAGCAGTTCAAAAAAGCGTTGTTGCGCGGGCGCAACTATACTGGACAGCAGACCACCGAGCACGTTGAAAAGTGGACTTTTTTCGCCCATGCCAGATTTGGCAAGATACAGGAAAAATTGCATCAGTTCCTGGCTCTGAACATACTCTTCCGCCAGCTGCTCAATCTCTGGATCATCTACTGCCAGTTGAGCCAACGCCGCGAAACGTTCTTCCAGTACAAAAAGCTGGCGATACCGCTCTGGATACTCTGCGATATGCTGCAAGGGAGCCTGAGCTGCCTGACGAAACTCGGCAGGCCAGTTGAAGGAGCCGAGCATGGCATCCAGGCGCTGTCCCCACTCTAACCACTCAGCGCTCATATGGGCAAGATATGGTGCGAGTTGCTCTTTCAACGCTGGTGGATAGAAGAGATAGGTATCCTCACCAGCAGGCTCAAGCCGTCCACTGTTCAGAAGCCTCTGCAGAAAAGCACGACGTTCTTCCAGTTCAAGTATCTGGACCGTCGTTTCCTCAACCAACGAGTGCAGGGCAGCGCGCAACGTGCTCTCGTTATTTTCTGGTGCTTCGCTCAGCAATTCACGAATACGCTCGAGCGAGAGGCCAAGAACACGTAGGCGGCGAATACGTTGCAAACAGAGGAGATGTCGTGCGGCATAGAGACGATAGCCGCTCTCTGTACGCTCCGGTTCGGGGAGCAGGCCAATTTCATGATAATAGCGAATAGTTTTGGTCGAGACTCCAACCAGCCGCGCGACCTCACCAATTTGGAGTAGTTCTCTCATAGCGCTCTTGCTCCTTTCGTTCCTAATAAAGTATAGAACCTTCCAGTAGGGACAAGGTCAAGAGGTGAGCAGGACTGTTTTTTGCTCAAAGACTGAATAACGGTGGAAGGACAGGAATCGAAAAGCCAGTTTGCTTGACCTGGCTCAGTTAGCGGGGTATCATGCTGTATAGAATAGAAGCAATGTCAGCGATTATTCAACGGACGCCTGGGATGAACCGGGCCGGGGGACCAGACTATGAGCATTACCGAGCTTCCTCAAACAGCACCATCTCCTCTCTTTGAGCGTATTTCGGCGGCCAAAAAGGCGGAACTTGTACGCGAACTCAGTGAGCTGCTGGGCGAACGCTACGTCCTGCATACGCCCTACGACCTGATGCTCTACGAGTATGACGCCTCAATTGACCGCAGCACCCCCGATATCGTTGTGCTTCCATCGTGTACTGAAGAGGTCGCGGCCATTGTGAAGATCGCCGCTCGCCGCCATGTGCCTGTAGTGCCACGCGGCGCCGGCACCGGCCTGAGCGGGGGCGCAATCCCTATTTACGGCGGGATCGTGATCGCCTTTGCACGCATGAACCGCATCCTGGAAGTAGATTATGAGAATTTGCGCGCAGTGGTGCAGCCGGGGCTGGTCAATCTACATCTGAGCAACGCGCTCAACCCTGCCGGTTTCTATTACGTGCCCGATCCCAGCAGCCAGCGCTCCTGCACCATTGGCGGTAACGTGGGCGAAAATGCCGGCGGACCCCACACGCTGATCTATGGCGTCACAACCAACCACGTGCTTGGCCTGGAAATTGTCACCGCAGACGGTGAGATTCTCCAGGTGGGCGGCTGGACTCCCGATACGCCGGGCTACGATCTCACCGGCCTGATCATTGGTTCGGAAGGCACGCTCTGCGTTGTCACAAAGATCATCGTCAGGATGGTCCATCTACCCGAAGCGGTCAAGACAATGGTCGCGGTCTTTCATACTATGGATGACGCTTCCAACACCGTCTCAGAGATTATTTCTTCGGGCGTCATTCCCGCGGCCATCGAGATGATGGATCAGATGATTCTGCAGGCAGTTGAGGCCGATTCGCACGCGGGCTACCCGTTAGATGCTGCGGCGGTGCTCCTGATGGAGTCAGAGGGTCTGGCAGAAAGCGTGGCCGAGCAAGTAGAGAAAATCGTGCAGGTCTGCGAGAAACACCACGCTCGTTCGGTTCGCATTGCCGCCAACGAAGAGGAACGCCAGCGTTTCTGGTCCGGGCGCAAAAATGCTTTTGGTGCTGTCGGGCGCATCTGCCCCGAATTCTACGTGCAGGATGGCGTTGTCCCGCGCACCCGCCTGCCCTATGTCTTGCGCCGCGTGGGAGAAATTTGCGCTGGCTACGGGCTGCGCGTGGGCAACGTTTTCCACGCGGGCGACGGCAATCTGCATCCACTGATTCTCTTCGATTCACAGGTTCCCGGCGAGGTCGAGCGCGTGCGCAAGGCGGGGCACGAAATTCTGGAGGTCTGCGCTGAAGTTGGCGGCACGATTACCGGCGAGCACGGTGTAGGGATCGAAAAACAGGAAGAGATGGCCCTGATCTTTAGCGATCTTGATTTGCGCATTATGCAGCAAGTACGTGAGGCATGGAACCCTCACCAGTTGCTCAACCCAGGCAAGCTTTTCCCGCAGCCGGGACGGTGCGTCGAGATCAAACAACTTTAGCGCAAGAGATGGTAGCAGAGGAGCAGGAACATAATAAAATTCTCCTATGGACAGGAGGGGTAGTTTTGTATGGTTGACATCGATATACTTACCGGCGAGATTCAGCAGAATATTTCCGGTGTTGAGGTAATAAGTGATCCCGTAGCCCTGAGCGCCTACGCGGTCGATGGCCTGCTGCCGCGCCTGGTCGTCACGCCGGGGACCGTAGAGGAGGTCGCGGGCGTAGTTGCGCTGGCCAATCAGCACGAAGCAACCGTTATGGCGCGTGGCGGCGGATCGCGTATGCATCTGGGCGCTATTCCCGAACCGTTTGACGTGCTGATCGAGACGAAAAAGCTTTCGCGCCTGCTGGAGCATGAGTCGCCCGATCTCACCTGTCAGGTGGAGGCCGGCATCACCCTGGCAGATTTGCAAGCGCAGCTGGCTACCAAAGGCCAGTGGTTGCCCCTGGACCCTCCCAACGCTGCGCAGGCAACCATTGGCGGACTGCTGGCCTCGAATGCCAGTGGCCCCAAACGCCTGCGCTACGGCACCGCCCGCGACCTGGTCATCGGGCTGCGCGTAGTCCAAGCCAGCGGCGAAATCGCGCGCAGCGGCGGGCGCGTGGTAAAAAACGTCGCAGGCTACGATCTTAATAAGCTCTATATTGGCTCGCTGGGCACGCTTGGGATCATCGTTGAAGCTAATTTCAAACTTCAGCCAATCCCGCCCGACGAACGCACTCTGCTCTTGACCTTTTCAAACAGCCAGGACGCTTTACAAACCGTGACCGCGATTCTGGGTTCGCTGCTGACACCAGGGGCAATGGAACTGATTGATGCCAGTGCCGCCAGGGACATGAGCGATTTCTTTGGCCTGAACCTGCCCTCGAACGGCTACACTCTGGCCCTCGATTTTGAAGGCAGCCAGACCACGATTGAGCGTCAGATGGACGAGGCGCGTCTGATTGCGCGCACCAGTGGTGCATTATTGGGAGACGATCTGGCCGGCTCCGACCAGGAGCAGTTCTGGAATGCCATACGCGAGCACACAGAGGGGTCGGTCACTTGCAAAGCGGCCATCCTGGTCTCGCAAACAGGACAGTATTTACAAACGCTAGACGAAGTTTGCCACCGCCATAAGCTGGAAGCAGCTGTGATTGCCCACGCCGGAAATGGTATTCTGTATATAGAGCTGCGTCCGGGCGATGCAACCGACCGGCTGGTTAAGGCAATCGCCGAACTGCGCCAGCAGGCTCAGGAGGCGCGCGGCAGCCTGGTAGTTGAACACTGTCCGGTCGATCTCAAACGCCGTATCGATGTCTGGGGCGAGCCAGGCTCAAGCTTCCGTTTGATGCAGCGTCTCAAAGAACAATTTGATCCCAAAGGAACCTTTGCGAAAGGGCGTTTTGTGGGGGGACTGTGAATTATCAACAAACCAATGCGGCGGAAGAGAGCGATGTGGGCAAGCATGGCTCTCTTCCGCAGGTCAATCTTATCGTCACTGCTCACGCTGCATTTCTCGACAGCGCCCTGGATGAACTGAAACGCCTGGAGCCACATATGCGCAGCGTAGAGATCCTGGCGCCCGACACCGCGCTCTGCTACGTAGACAACGCACCACGCTGTATGCACATCATCGCCGAGGCGCAGCCGATTTTCGTGCGCCATCTTGCACCAGTCCAGGCAATCATTCATCTAAACAATACCGAGGCTGATCTGGAGGAGCTGGCCGTGACTCTGGCTGGCCTGCCAACATTTCTTATGCTGGAGCGCGGTCAGCGCTTTGCTGTGCAGACCCGTATTGTTCAGGAAGAAGGAACCGGCCCGCGCGCCTATAGCAGCGGTAAGATCAATCAATTGCTGGCCGCAGCCATCGTGGAGGAGACCGGAGCGATCGAGGAGATCAAGAAGCCAGAGATTGTGGTTTCGCTGCTCTGCACTCAAGAGAGCGCCTACATGGGCATCTCCCTGGCACGCGATAATCTCAGCGCGTGGCCCGGAGGTATGCGCCACTTCGCGCAGAGGCCAGAGCAAATCAGCCGGGCGGAGTTCAAATTGCTGGAAGCTCTGGAAACCTTTGGTGTGGAGTTGCCCTCACCCGGACGCGCGCTTGATCTTGGCGCAGCCCCTGGCGGCTGGACCAGGCTATTGCTAGAAGCAGGACTGAAAGTCGTGGCCGTGGACCCGGCGAAGCTCGATCCGCGCCTGGTCCGTCGCCCCGGTCTCACTCACTTTCGCGGCTCCGCCGAACAGTACCTGGAAAGCGAGAAGTCCGTCAAAAAGCCGCAGCCTTTTGACGTGATCACAAATGACATGCGCATGGATGCGCGCGATGCCGCGCGCCTGTTGATCGAAATGCGCGGCAAGCTAAGGCCGGATGGTTTTATCTTGAGCACGCTCAAGCTTCCCCACGCAACCGCCAGTATTGACCCGCTGAAAAACCTGCGCGGAGCCATGAGCTTGCTCAGCCGCTATTTTGATATCGTGCGGGCCAAACAACTATTTCATAATCGGCAGGAAGTGACCGTGATTGTGGCGCGGCCACGTGTACAACAGATGTAAGGCTATTTCACTGAGGAGGTAGATATGTCCAGCGAAGCGACAAGCGTAAATCTCGTATTTTCTCGCCAGGGACCTTTGCAGCGTCATACCCACACATATGACCTGATGCGCCAGTGCATCCACTGCGGCTTCTGCCTCCCAACCTGCCCGACCTACGCGGTATTAGGAACCGAGATGGACTCGCCGCGCGGACGTATCTACCAGATGCAGGCCGTAGCCGAGCAACGGATGCCCATCTCTGCCGATTTTGTGGAGCATATGTACTGCTGCCTGGGCTGCCGCGCCTGCGAGACCGCCTGCCCCTCCGGCGTACAGTTCGGTAAGCTGATTGAAGCTGCGCGCGAGCAGATCCAGCTAGAAGGAGAGCGGCAGCCATCTTCCAACGGAACAACTTTTCCTACTGCCTCCGAACAAGAGCACGCAGTTGTTTCTCCAACGAATCCACCTGTAACCAGCTTCGCCAATCGAGCACTGCGTCGCTTCTTCTTTGATATTATGCTGCCCTCGCGTCCGCTCACCTCGCTGGTTTTCGCCGGCCTGAAAGTCTATCAGCGCAGCGGCTTACAAGACCTCGCCCACAAAACCGGTTTGATCGAGCGCGTCGATGCCCTGCCTACGCCCTTTCAGGGCAAGCTGCGTACACCAGAGGCTCTGATGCCGCGAGCAACCGGCGACCTCTTGCCCAGGCCACTGCCCGAAATCACCCCAGCCAGCGGACCAAAGCGCTACCGCGTGGGCTTTATCAGCGGTTGCATCATGGATCAGGTGTATCGCGACATCAACGAGGCCAGCATTCGCGTCCTGGCCGCCAATGGCTGCGAGGTGATTACACCAGCCAGCCAGCAGTGCTGCGGGGCACTGCACGTTCACGCGGGGGAAGGCGAACGCGGGCGCGAGTTAGCCCGCCACAACATCGATGTATTTGAGCCATACGCCTGTGACGCGATTATCATCAACTCCGCCGGCTGTGGCTCCAATCTCAAAGAATACGGTCATTTACTGCGTGACGATCCCGCTTATGCCGAGCGTGCCCGCGCATTTAGCGCGCGCGTTAAAGACATCAGCGAATTTCTGGCCGGTCTCGAACAGAAAATCACGCTGGGCGAGCTTCCCTACACCGTCGCGTACCATGATGCCTGCCATCTGGCTCACGGGCAAAAGATTAAGCAGCAGCCGCGCCAGTTGCTCAAACGCATCCCCGGCCTCAAGCTGGTCGATCTGAAAGAGGCCGACTGGTGCTGTGGAAGCGCGGGGATCTATAACATCACGAACCAGGAAATGGCCAGCAAGCTGCTCGACCGCAAGATGCAAAACATCATCGCCAGCGGAGCCAGGGTAATCGCCACCGGCAACCCCGGCTGTATGATGCAAATTGCCCTCGGCGCTCGCTCACGCGGCCTGGAACTCAAAGTTATGCATCCGATCCAGCTTCTTGACGAAGCTTACCGCGCAGGCGGTTATTATACCCTCCCCGTCCCAGATGTACGCAGTCCACAAATACGCCAGCGCGCGCTCCTCACCGGCCTGGGCATCGGGATTGCCATCGGGCTACTGATCGCCTGGCGCAAACACAAAAGGAGCTAGAGCGCCGGCATTTACGCTGCTCAGCCCACAGGGTGGAGTTGCTGATACTGCCGCCCACGCTCATCTAACATCTGGAAATCTTCGTCACTGAGCGAGATATCGGCAGACGCGACATTCTCTTCCAGGTGCTGCGGCGTGCTGGTCCCAGGAATAGGCAGCATCACCGGGCTACGTTTGAGCATCCAGGCCAGCGCAAGTGTGCTGGCTGCCGTATTGTATTTTTTTGCAAGCGTATCAAGGATCGAACCCGGCCGCGTCAGATCACCAGCTGCCAGAGGAAACCAGGGAATGAAACCAATCTTCTCCCGCGTACAATATTCAAGGATCTCTTCACTCTGCCTGTTCACCAGGTTATAGAGATTCTGGACAGTGACCACGTGAAAGTACTTTTGTGCTGCCTCTATCTCCGAGACCGTAACTTCGCTTAGACCCGCGTGGCGAATCAATCCCTCCTGCTGCATCTGTTTGATAACATCAAACTGTTCATCACGCGGAACTTTTGGGTCGATGCGATGCAACTGCCAGAGGTCAAGGCGCTCCACTCCTAGACGACGCAGGCTCATCAGAACGCACTGGCGCAAGTACTCAGGACGCCCAACTGGCACCCAGCTATCCGGTCCATGGCGCACCAATCCTCCCTTAGTTGCTACGACTATCCCATTATAGGGAGCAAGCGCTTCATGGATCAGGTTTTCACTCACCTCTGGACCATAACTATCCGCGGTGTCAACAAAATTGACTCCCAACTCTGGAAGCCGCTTGAGTGTTAGTAACGCTTCCTGCCGATTGGCAGGCTCGCCCCAGATTCCTGGACCGGTCAGACGCATTGCGCCAAAACCGAGGCGATTCACTGTGAGATCATTGCCAATAGTAAACTGGCCACTGGCAGAAGCATTGATCGTGCTCATACTATTCTCCTTCTCTCGCTCGTTCTCTTTCCATTCTGGCACGAAGAAAGGAAGACAGCGGTTTCTCGTCGAGTTTTCCAGATATCAGCCATTTACATTTCCTTAAAAAGGCACGGTAGAGCCTTTATGAATAGGCCAGAGCTGGCTGCTCGCAGCTTGACAAAGACGCGCCTCTGCTCTTGACGGGAACCCAATCAGCAGAGCAGGTGGCATGACCGATCTGCTATAATTAAGTCAGCAGGAGGGTTCACTATGCAATTTACACTCAGAGCGCTCACCCGGCAGGACATCAAGGCTATACACACCTGGCGCTACCCCAACCCTTACGCCCGCTATAACGGAGATACGCTCACCTTTGACATGCGGTTATTCTTATTTTTCCGTGCCATATTCAGCAACCCTCCCTATGAATACTTCGCGGTAGAGAACGAACACGGAGAGCTGGTCGGGCTTTTCCAATTCATGAGACGCCCACAAAACACCATCCTCATCGGCTTAGGCATGCGCCCCGACCTCACCGGCCAGGGACACGGCCTGGCCTTTGTAGAAGCCGGCCTAGCCTTCGCTCGGCAGCGTTATGCCCCCAAAACGTTTCGCCTGAACGTTTTCGCCTCCAATCCACGCGCTGAGAAAGTGTACACACGAGCGGGGTTTGAGGTGGTCAGGAAATTCAGCAGGTTTACTTTTCGTGGTCTGGAAACCGTACATGAAATGAAGCGAGAGGAAGCATAGAGGAAGCGTATTGCAGAGGACTGCATGAATCTGCCGGGGCAGGTCAGCATAATCAAAACTCTAAGGAACTCGGCGCTCCTTAGCTCCCTTCGCCTTCTCTGAGATCCTGCCTGAATGCTCTCTTCACAACTTTTTTATCGCTGCAACAGCGCCTCAACCTCAGCACGCGTAGGCAATCCCGATTGCGCGCCAAATTTTGTCACCTTGAGGGCGCTGGCATACACAGCGAAACGCAGCGCCTCCTCAGATGATTGGCCTTCGCTCCGAGCCACGACAAAGGCCCCGGCAAAGCAATCGCCCGCCGCAGTGGTATCCACCACTTGCATAACAGGAGCCGCTACATGCACGGTATTTCCAGCTTCCGCCAGGATGGCTCCCTGCGCGCCCAACGTAATCACGACCCTGGCAATCCCCCGGCTCTGTAGATCGCTTGCCAGCAGAGTAGCTTCAGGCAAACTCTGGATTACCAGCCCTGGCTTCTGCCCGGCCAGCGCATCACGCAAGAAGCTGGCCTCGGTTTCATTGACGATCAGCGCATCTAGCCGACGTAGAGTCTCCAGTGGCAGGGCCTGCGCCGGAGCCAGGTTGAGAAACACCGGCACACCCGCCCGGTATCCGGCTGCAATCAGGTTTGTGACTGTCCCCAGGGGAATCTCCATCTGGAGCACAAGCGCGCGAGTCTCCGGCAGAGCCGCGAAGATTCGCCGCACCTGGGCTGCATCTTCACCTACACGCATATTCGCGCCAGAAGCTACTACAATCGCATTCTCACCTTCAGGTGAAAGAAATATGAAAGCTACGCCGCTGGCTTCCTGCTCATCCACCACAATCAGGGAGGTATCGACTCCATCAGCCTGCAAAGCCTGGAGTAGCTGCGAACCAAAGGGGTCGCGACCAACGCGCCCGGCCATTCTCACAGCAGCTCCCAGCCGCGCTATCGCCACAGCTTGATTCGCGCCCTTCCCACCCGGTATCAGGCGCAGCGAACCAGCACCCAACAGTGTCTCGCCCATAACCGGCAGGCGAGCGACCTGTACAACTTGATCCATATTGAGACTTCCTACGACGAGAATACTTTGCCGGGTCACAACTTTCTCCTCTACTCACTTCTATACGAAAACACAGTTTGTAATTCTCGACAATACGAGAGAAGCTGCTTGAATACTGGAAGATCTTCAAGCGCGCCGGCGTTCCCCACAAGGATCAGTTTGCGCTGAGCGCGTGTGAGCGCAACGTTCAGGCGGTGCTCGTTTGTCAGGTGTTCGCGCAACTGGCTCTCGGCGGGTGGCGCAGACGAGGTAGCGAAAGAGATAATAATGACGGGCCGCTCTCCGCCTTGAAAACGATCTACCGTGTCAACGCTCAAGGGCGTCTCAATCGGCAGGGCCGACCAGCCCAAAGCGTCATCATTGCTGAATAAATGCCGGCGCAGGTTGGCAACTTGGGCGCGATAGGGCGCGATCACGCCGATCTCTTCCTCGCGCACGCCGCGCGCCAGCAGTCCGGCGATAACTTCGCGTACTACGCACGCCTCGGCATTGCTCATCTTGACCTCGGTCTTGCTTGCCTGCCTGCGTACATCGAGAAAAACCATCGGCAAATCTGCGCGTAAAGCCTGGAGAACAGCTCCAGACACAGGCATACTGGCTGGCGAAGCCCGAAGCAAATTCAGGCGTCGCCTGGCTACTGCATAATGCGCCAGCAGGCTATTGTTGTAGAATATGTGCGAGGCGAATCTAGAGATAATTTCGTGCATGCGATATTGTACGCGCAGCGGCACGCACGCGCTCACCACCCGTGCATCTTCCCGCCGCGCTTCTTCGTCTAGACGCTTGAGCCTGCTAAAGAGCGATTCAGCCAGTCCCTGCTCTGCCGCTTCCTTATTGAGGACAAGCGGCGGCAGTTGTTTTTCGTCTCCTACGAGGATAAAACGCCTGGCAAAGCGCAGCGCACCCAGAATGGCCGGGATGGTCAGTTGCCCGGCTTCGTCGATCAGAGCTACGTCAAATTGCAGAAGCGCACTCTCGTTGCCCAGCTGGCTATCCCGCACGAAAGGCGTGTACTTATCTGAAGACCAGGAAGCGGCGGTCGCCGCAACAACAGGGCTGTTACGCAGCAGTTCGCGGATATCCTGGCTCGTCGATACAGATCCCCAGGGCACTTGCGTGCTGCTCAATTCTTGCAAAAGTCGGGGGCGTACTGCCTCATCCACGCTACGTTCGTGGCCCAGGCGAATATATTCGTGAAAATCCTCCCGCGTCAGGCGCAGGAGCATATTATCAACCGCTTGATTGGTGAAAGCTGCCAGCAGCACGCGCTGTCCTTGCCGACAAAGACGCTTGACAATCTCGGCGATCACGCTGGTTTTGCCTGTGCCGGGCGGGCCGTGAATAAGGAGATAATCGCGCATCTGGAGAGCGCGGATTACGGCCAGATTCTGCTCCCTGTTAAAATCAGGGCGCGGGGCGAATTGCTGCCGGGTAAAACGTGGGCGCAGGGCGCCACTTACCAGGCCGCGCACATGCTCATCCGCCTCAAGCCAGCGCAGCAAGTTTTGCACCGTGCGCACATGCACAATGCTCGTATCGTAGCGGTCCAGGAGCGCCGGGTGAGCGATAAATTCGGGCGTCCAGACCTTTACCCGCTCCGAACTCACGCTAAGAATCGTGCCGGTGACCACTTCGCCGGTGACAGGATCACCATCGCTTAGCAGGATCTCATCACCCTCGCGCAGTTCCGAAGTATTATGGCAAGCAAACGTCTGATACCATTCGCCCTGCTCTGTAGGCTCAGGTTTATCCAGTGGAATCAGGCCGCTGATCGCCGTACCGCGCGCCACTCGCTCCTCCACAGGCATTTGCCAGAGCTGGGCCTGTTGCTTCTCGATCTCATAACCTTCTTTCTGAAGCAGCTCATAATACCGCACGAAGAAGTCCCGATCCTGGGATGAGAAATCCTTCACCGATAGCAGATTACTGTGTTTGCCATTCGGCTGAGCCGAGCCTGCCGCGAATAATTCTGCCTGATTGGAACTTTCTTCTTCACCCCCTTGCTCTGGCTGAGGGAGCTCCGGGGGCTGCCAGTTCAGAAGTTCGGAGACCTGCGCGCAGCGATCCAGCATGGCACATTTAGTGCAGCGCGAAGCCCCGGGCGGCGGCGGGGGAAAGCCTGTGGCATGACTCAGAACAAGCGTGTTGCGCGTGGCGTTGACCTGTTGGAGCTGGCGAATCGTGAAAGGAATGCCAAAATCCTGAGCTTCTTGCGGCGTGCCGCTATAAAGCAGGGTAGCCAGCGCCTTCTTCATACGCGACTCACGGCGCACGGTCAGCAGCGCGTGATAGCCCTGGACCTGCCACCTGTGCGCCGAACGCGGCAGAGGGCCACTGGCCCCACCGGTCTTGAGTTCCAGCAGGCGGCGGCGTCCGTTCTGCTGCCAAAGCAGGTCCAACCTGCCACGCAGCCCGATCTCCGGCGCCAGCAGGAACGTCTCGGCCCGCACCAGATTCTCGCTGTGCCCGGCGTTCTTTTCTTCATCACCTCCCTCTGACAGGTCCCAGAGCGTTGCTCGCTGCTTGTTAAACCAGTTGGCCAGGCTCTCCAGGTGAGGCGCAACTTCTGCGCGCATAGCCTCTGCCGAGGTATTAAGCAAAGCCAAATCGATGCGGGACTCCGCCAGTTCGCGGTCCAGGTGCCGATGCAGAATCGCCAACGGCTCCTCGTTGCCGGTCGAACTCTGCTCACGCGTATAACGCCTGCGGTCCTGCTCCTTGAGCAATTCTTTAAAGCAGGCATGCACGAGATTGCCACGCAAGGCCGCGGTCGAAGCACCCGAAGGGGCCAGGCGATTGAGCAAATACTGGCGCGCGCAATATTCAGCCTGATTGAGGTCGGTAATGTTCAGAATGGTATCCGGCTCCAGGATAGCCAGCGTATAGATGTTCGCCCGGTAGCGCTTTACGCTGCGCCCGTGAAGTGTCGTGGTTGTCGTGGTCGGTGGCAGATGATAGATGCGCAGCGTGAGGCGGTATTTCGACAGCGAGCCGTGCAAAGCACGTAAACCACTGACCAGGCCGCGATAGTAGCGATTCAGCGTAATGGAGGCATAGGTCTCTCCAACTTTCAGCGTCACCCAGGGTACGCTCTCTCCATCGATCACAGCTTCATGCGCAGCAATGAGCAGCCCTTCCAGCCTGTCCACGCTACAGGGCTGAGGATCGAGCGCGCAAAGAAAGCAGGTTTGCGCGGCCTGCCGGCCCTCAGAGGCTTCATGAACGGCCATAGATCTCTGCTCGCTTCCCGTGCTAGTTTATCGTTTTCTTTCTGCTGGCAGTGTAGGAGACAAATGTCTTTTCGTCAAGTATGGGAACATATTTCTGCCTCTTCAGTTTTCCCGACGTAAAACAAGGGATTTTCTCCGCTCAGGGCAATTCTCTGAAGCTTGCCTCTGGCTTGCCTGCATGTAGAGGCGGGAACTTCCTTCCATATCTTTTCCAAAGACTAGATGGCTAAGATATAATCAGTACAGAATCTTCCTGAGAGATGAGATATACCCATGAAAACACCACCTGTTCGCACTATCACATTGGGATTAGAGGACGCGCACCCGCTCACTGCCGCGCAGATTACATGGGCTGCGAACATTCTGAAAAAGAGCCGCCAGCGGTTGAACGACGCTGGTTACGAGGTCCAGACTGTGCGCATTTCGACGCGGCCGCTCTTTGACGATCTAGCTGGCTGGTCCGCCAACCAGCTTCTCCAGTATACGCGAGAGCTCCAGCAGATGTTGGATGAGACTGGCATAAGCTACTGTTCATTGGGGCCAGCCCAGGTAGCCCGGCCAGCGTTTCCCCTGGAACGCCTTGATATTATCCCGGACATACTGGCCACGACCGGCGCGTTTAGCCTGACGGTTCAGATGGCAGATCGCGAACACGGGCTGCGCGCAGAGGCCGCGCAGCCTATCGCGCGGATTATGCAACGCCTGGCGCATGAGACGCCGGAGGGCTTCGGCAATTTCAACTTCGCCATGCTTGCCTGTGTTGAACCAGGTGCGCCGTTTTTCCCCGCCGCGTACCATAGCGGCCCGGCCAGCCTCTCGCCTGGTTTGCAAGGGGCGAGCATTGTGCAAGACGTAGCAAACACATGGCAGGAAGCTGGCAGATCCTGGTCGCCAGCTCTGGCGCGGATTAGCGAATTGGTCAGGAGAGCGCTGGAAGAGCAGGCACGTCCGGTGGTTGACCTGGGCAAAGGGCTGGCTGAAGAATATCGCCTGCGGTTCGGAGGAATTGATCTCTCGCCCGCGCCGATGGGTGAAGATAGCATTGTCACAGCCATGGAGACATTTGGTTATGGGCCGCTAGGCACATCTGGAACGCTCGCGCTGGCAGCAGCGCTCACCACAGCCCTGAAAAGTACTGAACTGCCTACCTGCGGTTACTGCGGCCTGATGCTGCCAGTACTGGAGGACGCTGCGCTGGGTAGGCGCTGGGAAGAAGGGCGTGTGAGCATCCATGAGTTGCTGCTCTACTCCACCATCTGCGGTACGGGCCTGGATACTATCCCGCTTCCCGGAGATATCGATGATGTAACAATTGCTCGTCTCCTGCTGGACGTGGCTACGCTCGCCTGGCGTTTGAACAAGCCGCTTTCAGCTCGTCTCTTTCCGGTTCCGGGCAAACACCCAGGCGAATATACGGCTTTTAGCTCACCTTATCTCACGAATACGCTGCTGAGGTAAATCTCTAGATAGCAGGATCTTCCTGCGCGGGCAGGCTACTCCCCCAGAGCGCGTCCATTACGCCGTCATATGAGCTTTTGAGATTCTGGTACAGGCTGGCGTTCTCAATCGCCAGAGCTGCCAGACTTGCCAACACTGACAGGAATTGAATATCATCCTCGCAAAAGGTACACGGCTTCTCCTTGGTATAGACGCGCATAACGCCTATGGCCCTGCCATGAACCTCCAGAGGCACACAGAGCATGGAGACGATGCCCTCCTTGCGAGCTTGCTCCTGATACTGGAAACGTGGATCGACGCTCACATCGGGAATGACCACCGTTTCTCCTCGCAGGGCCTCGCTATCGATCAGACTATGTTCTACATCGACCGGTCCTTTGGCCAGGTAGCCGCTGCTCAAACCATGGACTGCGCTCAAACGCAGCTGACCTTTATGGGAGTCCAGCAAGCGCAGCACACAGGCTTGAACCTGCATCGCTTCCGTAATACTGATGACCACGCTCTGCAAAACGTCCTCAAGTTCAAGGCTCGAAGAGATCGTCAACGCCGCCTGATACAACGCGGTATAGTAATCCCGGTGCGAACGAGCCGCTGTCTCACTCGCATGAGTATTGTTCGTCATCAATATGTCTCCCCTCAGAGTAAACCAGGGCGCAACTAACAGCCCACCAGCACGCACTTCTACAGGGTAGTTTCCTCATTGCCTAAGAGTATATCATGCGGTTTCAGGGGGAATCAAAATCTCTGGCTACCTGCTAATCCGATAAGCAGATCAACAGGTGGAGAAAAAATGATAAACAAGCTTTGTTTTCCTGCTTACACTACCGGGTCCTGGACAACCCAGACGCGGCAGGGCGCATGATTGAGCACAAACGGAACAGTCTTGCCGAGATCGTCGCGCGTCCCATTCACTTTGTTCTTGTCACGCACCAATCCTAGCATAATCAATGCACAGCCATGATCTTTGGCCTCTTCGACGATTGCCTGACCGGCGTCCCGTGCCTGGACAACCTCTGCGACTGCCTCACACCCCGCGTCCTCGGCAATTCCCATGGCTTCGGTGAGCAATTGATCGGCTAGCTCCGATTCCCTCTTCAAATTCGCGCCGAGAGCCAGAGTCCGCGGAACTTCAATAATATGGACAAGGTGAACTTTACGTTTGGCACGTTTGGCCATCATACAAGCCAGGCGCACCAGTTCGTTACCGAGCTTCTTGCCGTCAACTATCACAACGATATCGCCGGTTGAACCCACGCCTGGGGCCACTTTGCTCGCTTCAGTTTCATCTTTGGGCTTACGCCATAAGTGAACCATGAGTTTCTCCTCCTGCAGGAACATGATAAAACAGCATCATCTCTTGCTTACTCCCCTCCAACCTGGCCAAAGAATGCCCAATGACCTTTGCCAGATTTCGGATAAAAGAGGAATACAGACTCCATAATTGGATCTACAAAGACGTGTTCCTCACAGGTCACTACAGATTCTAACTATGAGAGGGTGGATCGTCAATAGTGCAGCTAATTCGATGTAGAACTCGCGCAAAATAGCCCCGCGAGAGGCTTTACCTGATCCTCTGCGAAGCGACTGTAGACATGCAAGAACTGAGAAGCGCATGGCGTTCGCTCTCCTGGCACAGCTAGTGGCAACTATTCGGGCTCAATTGTGGCGGTGAGCCCATAGCCCAAAAGGCGCTCCTGATAATATTCGGCGTTCTCCTTAGGACAGATAACCACTACCGCACTCCCCATGAAATGAGCGGTCAGCATAATCCTGGTCGCTTCTGGCTCGGTGAGATGACTTATCAAACGCAGCAGGACCGCGACCACATATTCCATCTCGTTGTAGTCATCGTTGAAGAGAATGACTTTATACGGCGGGAAAAGCTCTGCCCGCCTACGAGTCAATTCTTCGAGCTGCGTCTGAGACAGTGATTGGGCAATCGGTGTGC
>DATGKW010000075.1:0-11727 GCA_035294465.1 Ktedonobacteraceae bacterium
CGATGAAATCGGCCCTCTATTTGTGCTGATCAAGCCTGATCTTTCCCTACCTATTCGTCCGCTTCGTCCGCCTCGTCTTCCTCATCCTCCTCAAAACTCGCCAGCAGCAGATCCTCGCGGTCGCCCCATTTTTCCAGGAAGCGGTAGAAGTTGCGCTTGGTCAAACGCGCACGCTCTTCGGCGGTAAGAGCGGTATTGGATTGGAATGGATGGCGAATGAAGGGCAGGTCGTGGGCAACGACGGCCTGGACGCCACATTCGCGCACCGCAAAGTTGAAGTCGATATCCATATAAAAAGGATAGCGATAGCGCTCGTCGAAGAGACCAACCTTCTTGAGCAGTTTGCGCCTGAAGGCCATGCAAGTACCAGTGATAGCCTCGACCTCATCTTCGTCGCTTGCGCTCTCTTCAAAGTGGCGCAGGTCGTCCGTGCGCAAGCCCTGCGGGCCCGCAATGCCGACCTCAGCTCTCTCCAGCAGACGTGCCAGCGGAGCAAAGATATCGCCGGTCAGTTCGATACCTGGATCGAGCAGCAGGATATAGCGTCCACGGCTTTGCTTGAGCCCCAGGTTACGGGCTTCGGCCTCGCCCATTACGCGCGAACTGTGCAGAAGATGGAGGAGAGACGTGTCCCGCTGAACCTCTTCAGCCCACTCGTTTAACTCGTCCTGCGAAGCGTTATCGATCAGGAGAACCTCGATCGGCCGCTCGCCCACATGGCGGAAAACGCTCTCAACACAGCGACGGGCCTGCTCAGCACAGTTATTCGCCAGAATCTGCACCGAAAACAGACAGGTGTCGCTTTCGTTGAGCAGCGACGGAACCTGGCGGGCCATGCGGTACAGCGTCCCATCTACCTCGACGCTGGGTAAGATAGTCAGGTGGGCGCCGCGAGGATTATCTTTGATGCCGTACCCGGCGTCTTCAATGAGCTTCTTCAGAGCATCGGCGCGCGCGTACTGCCCGCGTTTGCGCAGTTCGTCGCGCTCATGCGAAAGCGCCAGGATGTCTGCGGGAATGCTGTGGCGAACTGAATGCGTGGTCATGTCTACTTCCTCCTTCACAGAACGCGGCTTCACTGCTTGCGCGGAGAAAATGCCGCCCTCCTCTCAATCTTCATCCCCGAAGGGAGAGCGTTTTTGACAGGAACGCTCCAACCTGGATAGCACAAATGATCCCGACAAACTTACCAGGGGGTACTTGCCGATGAGTCAGGTCGCAAGTTGTCTTTATCTCCAAAACAAATTATCGGTAGTTTCCCGCCCTGGTGCAACCAGAGCCTTAATAACCCAGGGCCAGCCCATCGCAACGCGGATCAGCAGCCCCCACAAACACCTGATTCTCGGCATCGATCACGATGGCCTGAGCATGACCCATCACGTCTTCCCAGGGACCAAGTGTTTGAATATGGTGGCCAAGCCGGGCCAGTTGCACGACGGTCTCCTCCGCGAAACGACTCTCCATCTGGACCACCTCGGCAACATTCGGGTTCAGCGACTCATCGACGCCGCGCTGGCCTGGCAGGATATCGGCGCGTTCATTCAGGTAGGCGCGTCCACTATGCCAGCGAGGAGCGGCAATCGCCTGTTGCAGGTCCAGATGAAAATCCAGCATCGCGGTGAGCAACTGTGCGTGAATCTGCGGCTGAGCATCGCCTCCCATCGTGCCGATGGCCATGTAGGGGCGGCCGTCACGCAGAACCATGCCAGGCATCAGCGTATGCATCGTGCGCTTACCCGGCTGCAAGTAGTTTACGTGGCGCGGGTCTAGCGAGAAGTATGAGCCGCGATTGTGCAGCGCGATTCCGGTATCGCCGCCAATTACGCCGCTGCCGATGCCCATGTACAGGCTCTGAATGAGCGAGACGATATTGCCCTGCGCGTCGGCGGTACAGAGATACATGGTATCGCCTTTTTTACTCATTTCTCCCACAAAGCAGGGCATCGCTCGCTGCAAGTCAATGCGCGCTCGCTGCTCCTCGGCATAGCTCTTGCTAAGCAGGCGCTCGACGGGAATATCGACGAAGGCCGGATCAGAGATATACCGATCGCGGTCAGCGAACGCCAGTTTTTTCGCTTCCAGCAACAGGTGCAGGTACTCAACGCTTTGATAACCCAGACGCTTGAGATCGTAGCCCTCCAGAATATTCAGCATCTCCAGGGCGACTATGCCCTGCGAATTGGGCGGAAACTCGTAGACTTCGTAGCCGCGATAGCTCACCGAGAGCGGCTCAACCCAATCAGAATGATGCTTCTCCAGGTCTTCCACGCTCAGGACCCCGCCGCACTGCTGCACATATTCCGCGATGGCGCGTCCAACCGGGCCACGATAGAAGGCATCGCGCCCCTCACGGGCCAGCGTGCGGTAGGTGCAAGCCAGGTTGGGCTGGCGCAAGCGCTGGCCGGGTCGCGGTGCTCGACCATCGGGCAGATAGGTTGCAGCGCTGCTCTCCCATTGCGAAAGCAGAGGCGCAGAGTGATCAAGCGACCGGCTCATTTTCGCCGTGACCGGCATGCCATCTTCCGCCAGGGCTATCGCAGGGGCAAGAATCTGCTCCGCGGGCAACGAGCCAAAGCGGGCCAGCGCGGCAAACCAGCCATCCACTGCGCCAGGGACGCTGATCGAAAGCGGACCACGTGTGGGAATCTGCGTCATGCCCCGCGCCGCAAAATATTCAGGGGTCATGCCCTGCGGTGCTCGCCCGCTACCGTTGAGCGCGTAAATACGCCGCGTTTTTGCATCCCAGATCAACAGAAAAATGTCGCCGCCAGCAGAACACGTGGTAGGATACACCACCGTCATCACCGCGTTGGCAGCGATAGCTGCGTCGATAGCGTTTCCACCCTGCGTCAGAATCTGAACTCCGGCCTGTGTGGCCAGATAGTGCGCGCAGGCGACCATTCCGTGGGGAGCGAGGGCTGGCTGTTCGGAGAGCATACTGGAGACTGCCTTTCAAACTGTCTACAAACATGACTTGTTTGCTACATCTGAACGTATCCTACATACCAAGTATAGGCAATTTTTTCCAAAAGCGCAAACGGTTCCGCCGCCCGCAAGTTCACCGCAAGCTTGACACTGAGTATAGCGCATTGTATTCTTGTGTTATACGCGGGAACGTTCCCGAAATGAGCCAGGAAGGCCCGTCTCCTGGATATTTGCGCGTGAGTCTGTGCCTACATACACAGGCACCCGTAGAGTACACGTACATTGACAAGCAGGGACTGCGCACCGACGGCAAGAGGCTTGCTGGACGGCCATGTGCCCCCTGCATCGAACAAATGGAGGGAACCCGAGATGCGCTATTTCTCTTCACGCATCATCAAAGGCGGTTCTCCGCGCAATGTCGCGTGGAGTACCCTTCCAGTCTTTTTCATCCTGCTAGCCTTTCTCTTCGCAGCCTGCTCCTCTGGAAACGCCAGTACTGCCACCTCGAAGTTTGGAGGCAAGCTCAATGTCGGCCTGGATTCGGACGTAGTAACTCTGGACCCGCTCCTCTCAACCGCGCTGGTTGACCGCCAGGTTATGCTGAATATCTACGATACCCTGGTGCGGGTGGACGCGCAGAACAATGTCCAGCCGGATCTGGCAACGTCGTGGCAGTACACATCACCTACCCAACTGGTGTTTACCCTGCGCACCGACGTAAAGTTTACAGATGGAACACCGTTTAATGCCCAGGCCGTAGTCTTCAACATTGATCGTATTCTCACCACTCCGTCCTCACCGCGCTTGAGCGAGATTTCAACAGTGAAAGATGTCGTGGCGCTTGACTCCTCCCATGTGCGTTTTGATCTCAAATCTGCTTTCGCGCCTTTGCTGTTAACCCTAACAGACCGCGCCGGCATGATGCTCTCTCCCACAGCAATCAAGAGGCTGGGGAAAAACCTGGCAAATGACCCGCTTAACGCCGGAAGCGGGCCGTTCATGTTCAGCCAGTGGGTTAAGGGAGATCATCTCACCATTATCCGCAATCCGCACTACTGGCAGAAGGATGCTCAGGGCAACACCCTGCCCTATCTACAGTCGATAACCTATCATGGCATTACCGACAGCACAGTGGAATTTACCAATTTACAGACGGGCAATATCGATGTCGCCGATACGGTCAATCCGAATCTCGTGGCTCAGGCCAAAGCGAATCCCAATCTTATCTACCGCCAGATTCCGGGCTTGAGCTTCTACGGCATTGAACTCAATACCAGAGCTGCGCCGTTCAATAACGTGCATGTGCGCCGGGCTATAGCCTGGGGGGTGAATCGTAATGAGATCCTCAATACCGTTTTCAAAGGTGTGGGAGTCATCGCGCAGGGGCCGCTCTCGCCCGGTAGCTGGGCCTACGCCAGTAATTTCGCGCCCTATACCTACAATATCAACAACGCGAAGTCTGAACTCCAGCAGGCAGGCCAGTCGAGTGTCACTTTCACACTCTTGACGGTCAGCGGCGATCCCCTGGCAACGCAGGAAGCACAGTTCATCCAGTCGGAGTTGAAGCCTGCTGGTATTACGGTCAACATCAAAGAGGAAACATTCGCCACGCTGCTCACCGATAGCGAGACGTTCAACTTTCAGGCGGCTGTGCTTGGCTGGAGCGGGCGCCCGGACCCCGATGGTAATATGTACTCCTGGTTCCACACTGGCGGTGGCAACAACGATATGCGGTACTCAAACCCGCAGGTAGATTCCCTGCTGGAGGCAGCCCGGACCTCTACCGACCAGGCCACGCGCGCCCAGGATTATATCCAGGCTCAGCAGCTCATTGCACAGGATGCCCCATACATCTTCCTGTATCATGGCGTCGCTATTCAGGCCAGTTCGACCAAGGTGAAAAACTTCCTGCTCCTGCCCACAACCATCATGGAGTTTGCTAACGTCTATCTCGGTTCGTAAGCGCGTATCTGGCTCCCAGAATTTTCGCTTCCGCCGGAGATACACGCGGTGAAGCCGCGCGGGCGGTGCATGATGTATGGTGTTGGAGAGGAACATGCTCGTAATGAGCATGTTCCTCTCCAACACCATACATCATGTACTCAACTATTAGAGGAGGCATACGGATGCTTCGTTATATTATCCAGCGCCTGATTTTCATGATACCGGTAGCCTTGCTCGTCAGCTTCATGACGTTCATGCTCATCCACCTGGTGCCCGGAGATCCAGCGCGGGTCTTGCTAGGGGAAGATGCAACCCCTCAGAGTGTCGCGGCCTTGCAGCATCAGCTTGGCCTGGATAAACCGCTGCCCCAGCAATTCGTGCTCTGGCTCTGGCAAGCTCTTCACGGCAATCTGGGAACCTCGATCCAGCTTGCGCAGCCAGTGACTCAGGCGTTGATGCAGCGCTTGCCCGTCACGCTCGAATTGGGACTGGCATCGCTGCTTTTCTCGCTCGTGCTGGCTATTCCTCTGGGAGTCTATAGCGCCACGCATCGCAATAGCTGGCTTGAGTGGCTGGTGAATGTCTCCAGCCTGCTTGGCACGGCTATCCCCAGCTTTGTGCTAGCCCTGGTGCTGATTTTCTTCTTTGCTGTGGTCTGGCGCGTTTTCCCACCCGGCGGCTATACGCCGTTTACCAATGACCCTTTGAGCAATCTGCGCGACCTGATTCTGCCGATGATCGCCCTGGGCACGGGTACCATTGCGGTGAATCTGCGCCAGATCCGCGCCAGCATGATCGAAGTTCTGGAACAGGATTATGTGCGCACCGCGCGTTCCAAAGGTCTCTCTGAGCAACGAGTAACGTATGTACATGCTCTGCGCAACGCACTGATCCCGCTGATCACTATTGTTGGGCTACAAATCGGCTCGATTCTGGGAGGTGCGTTTGTGATCGAGACTATCTTCCTCTGGCCGGGCGTGGGAGCACTGGCAGTCCAGAGTATTTTTTCGAAGGATTATCCCGTCGTCCAGGGTGTCGTCCTGCTCGTAGCCGTTTCCTATATGGTGACAAATCTGCTGGTCGATCTTTCTTACGCCGTTTTTGACCCACGCATACGCCTCAGTAAAGCGTAACCGGTTATACACACAGTTTACTAGAACACCGTTGTAACGTGACAGGCTAGTATTACCTTGCAGGAGAACTTCATGGCCAGGCCAACCCCAATTCGCGGCACATCTCAGATCATCGACGCCAGGGAGGAACAGGTTAGGGACTCCCGTTTCTGGCAACTGGTGCGGGAGTTTCGCCGGGACCCGCGCTGGTGGTTCGGCGTCGTGCTACTTTTGTTCGTCCTGGCCGCCATCTTCGCGCCTCAAATCAGCCCATACGATCCTCTGGCCTATCATCCAGCAATCGTTGAGCAGCCTCCAAGCTGGGCTCACCTCCTGGGCACCGATTCGCTTGGGCGCGACCAGCTCAGCCGAGTCATTTACGGCACTCGCATCTCGCTCTCGATTGGCTTCATCTCGATCTTGATGGGCGGCCTGGGGGGCGTAGCGCTGGGCATGCTGGCTGCCTATTTCAAAGGCTGGGTTGACCAGATGGTTACGATCATTGTTGACGCGCTGCTGGCCTTTCCATCGCTGGTTCTGGCGCTCGCCATCGTGGCTTCACTGGAACCGAGCCTGATTAACGTGGCCATTGCCCTGGCCATTGTGCGCGTTCCCATTTACGCCCGCCTCGCGCGCGGCCAGACGTTGCAGGTCGCCAGTCAGGATTACATTCTGGCAGCCCGCAGCACGGGAACCCCCACACCGAAGATTCTGGTTCGGCACATTCTGCCCAACATTTTTAGCCCGCTGCTCGTTCAGGCCACCATCTCCATTTCGTTTGCCATCCTGGATGAATCCGTGCTCAGTTTCCTGGGACTCGGCGCTCAGCCGCCCACCCCGGAGTGGGGATCAATGATTACTGACGCGCAGTCCTTCATTTTTAGCGATCCCTGGATGATGCTAGGCCCTGCCCTGGCGATTGTCCTGGTCCTGTTAAGCCTGAATCTTTTCGGCGATGCCCTGCGTGACCGCCTTGATCCGCGCGACGCCAGACGCCTTGAGATGCCATATCGTAGGCCATGAGTCCCGAAATTGCGTTGGGAAAAAGAGCGTGAGTAACGAACAGGGAGGTGTAAGTGAGGCAGCAATATGATACAATGATCATACCAAACTATGATGGGTAGTTACAAAGCAAAGATGAAATCTTCTCCTTGCCTGAGTCGTGGCTCTACCAGGATGTGACGCGGGTCCGCTAAAGAAGCGCGAGTAAATAGAGTAATGTTGCCAGAAAGTGATGCCATTGTCGCCAGAGGGCGAAGAGCAGGACAAAGAAAGCGCTGGTACAAGCCTGTGCGCTGCTCTATCTGTACAAATTTTATCTGGTTTCGCCTCTATGCGCTCAAAGAAACGGATGAAGCGCCGGAACCGCGCCAGGAATGGCTGCTCTGCCAATCTTGTCTCAAGGCACTTCAGGAAGAGATGAGCCGCTCGTCTCTCCGCTCGCCGGTACGCCTGCGGATTGCAATGGGCCTGGTGGCCGCCGAACGCTCACCCAAAGCGTACCTGAGCGAACAACGCGTATTCGAGCGAGAGTTTGCCTGGATGGTGTGGGCGCTCATTCTCTTTGCCCTCTTCCACGCGGTGATCTTCCTGATTATCTTCGCAGTCCCACGCTAACTTGCCCCTGCCTTATGGAACCTTTTCCTGCCGCTTGCCGTAGTTCATCACAGGAGAAAGGAGTGACCGTGTCAACCTGTGAAGATACGCTGATCGAGCAAGCCAAACAGGGCGACCAGGAGGCATTTCGCCAGATCTGGGATGAGCACCACGCGGTAGCCATGGCGGCAGCTCTGCGACTCTGTCATCAGCCGGGGCTAGCTGAAGATATCACTCAGGGAGCGTTCCTGCTGGCATGGCGCGGCCTGCCACGCTTTCAGCCTGGCCTACCCTTTCGCCCCTGGTTGATGCGCATTCTCTATCGCCATGCCCTGGACGTGATGGAACGCCAGCGCGTCTACCTGCAGCCTCTCTCTCCTATTACGCTGGAAGCGCCGGTTCGTTCATCCGGCCTCTACGAACGCGATCCGCAGGAACTGATCGCAGAGCGCGAGGAGGTGAGTCGCGCTCTGGCGCGGCTGAACACCAATCAGCGGCGGGTAATCGCGCTACGCTATGGGGCCGATCTGAGCGAGGCAGAGATTGCCCAGGTGCTGGGCTGGCCCATTGGCACGGTCAAATCGCGTCTCAATCGTGCGCGGGAACACCTGCGCGTTTTCTTGCTGGATGAAAGGGGGTAGTTGTCGATTATGTTCCAGAAAAATGCACATATCAGAGCCGGAGAGATGCCGTCTCAGGATCTCGAAGAGCGCCTCGCAGCCTATTATGGCCCAACCCTGCCACCGCGCGCGCTGCCGGAAACCTCCTGGCTCCAGGTGCGCGATGGGTTAGAGAAGGCACGCCGCGCGCCGCAGCGTGCTCAGACAGCACCGCCAGTTCTTGAGGAAACGTTTGGCGCACTGCTCACGCGAGTCAATTATCGCTATCCTTATCCGGTGCTGCGCTGTGATTTCAGTTCGCGCACAACGACGCCGCGCGCGCGAATTTCGCTCCTTAGTCGCGGCCAGGTCAGGCTAGCGCTGCCCGAACAGAAGTGGCGTACGCTCCAGCCGGTTGAGATCGAGGTATTGTTGGCAGCCGGGCTGGCCCGCAGCGCACGCGCATCTCGCCCGCTCTTCCTGCTGCCGCGTGCGCTTTTTGCCGTGAGCCTGTCACTGGCCATATGCGCCCTGTTGTTTAGTGCCACAGATCGCCGTTATCTCTGGATCTTTTGCGCCGCGCTGGCCTGCTGCCTGGCCGGAACCTACCTGATCTTCTGGCAGATGCGCGCGCTGGCCTTTCGCGGAGATCGCCAGGCCGTGGCATGGCTGGGGCGCGAGCGCGTTTGCCAGGGCCTGCACCTGCTCGCCGAACACGATCACCCGCAGCGCCGACCCGCCTGGGGCGAACCCTCACTGGCCGAACGTATCAAGCGAGTCTGCGACTCGCCGGTGACGACCAGGGATGAACACCTGACCCTGGTGGGTTAGCCCATCCTTTCAGCAAAGGAGCATGATGCATCATGGCTATCAAAATCGAGCCGGAACTTGAGCCGCCGCCAACCCAGACCAGGCCAGAACGACGCCACTCGGACGGCTGGTTTACGCGTATTCAACGCCGGGTCAAGCTGGCAATGTCAGGCGACGACGAGGAATTATTAATCACAAATAACACAGCTATTTCATGGCATGTGTACCACAAAACCCACCTGCTGGGCATTATTGATCCAGGCGAGACACGCCTCTTCCTCCTGCAAAAGCGCGGCATACTCAACGTGCGCCCCAGCCAGCAGAGCGACGCGGTCGAGTATCTGGTGCTCGACCTCAACCCGCGCATCGAGCGCGTAGAGATCTATCGCCGGCGCATGGCCCAGGAAATGGACGTGTACGACATGCGCGCGGCCTGAAAGCGCCTGGTTTTCCCCAACTCGTCTCTGCATACTATACAATATCCACCAGAAACGATAGACCTTACCAAACTAAGGAGGGTGGGCTATGCTTGCAACATTACAGGAGCGCCTGGGTGCGAAAGTAGTAGTTGATCCAGCGGTATTGGAAGCACACGGGCAAGATAAGAATTATCCGCAAGTCTTTCCACCACTGGCAGTTGTTTTTGCCGAATCGGTTGCCGATGTGCAGGAAACGCTGAGTTGGGCACAAGAGATGAAGGTTCCGGTGATTGCCTATGGAGCCGGTAGCAGCCTGGAGGGCCAGTTAACGCCACAACAACCGGTGATTAGCCTCGATCTCTCGCGCATGAAACGCGTACTCTCGGTGCGACCAGCAGATTTTCTGGTCGAAGTCGAGCCAGGGCTGACGCGCGAGGAGCTGAACGCGGCCATTGCTGAGACAGGACTGTTTTTCCCGGTCGATCCGGGCGCTAACGCCACTCTGGGCGGCATGGCAGCCACCAATGCCAGCGGCACCACAACAGTGCGCTATGGCGGAATGCGCGCCAACATCGCCGAGATGGATGTCGTACTGGCCAGCGGTGAGTTGCTTACCCTGGGCCGGGCAGTGCGCAAAACGAGCAGCGGCTACGATCTGAAGGATCTCTTCATCGGCTCGGCAGGCACTCTAGGCATTATCACACGCCTGGTGCTGCGCGTCTATCCGCAGCCGGCCTTTGTCCACACCCTGCGCGTCTTCTTCCCTGGATTGCGCGAGGCCAGCGAGGCCGCGTATCGCATCATGGCCAGCGCACTGCCGGTCGCGCGTCTGGAACTGCTGGACGAACTGAGCATTGGCTTTATCAATCGCGACCTCAAACAGAACTACCCCGAAAAGCCCGCGCTCTTCCTTGAATTTCACAGCTCCACCGCCGCAGCCAGCGCCGAAGAATCGCGGCTAGCCGAACAACTGATGCGTGAGGTTGGTGCGCTGGATGTCACCACCGCCAGCAGCGCGGAGGAGCGTGCTGCGCAGTGGGAAGCTCGCCATAATTACTACTGGGCAGTTGTTCACTGCAACCCCGGCTGCATTCCCTACAGCACTGATACGGCTGTACCGCTTTCACGTGTGACCGATCTGGTGCTCTATGCGCAGCAATTGCTCAGCGAGATGAACCTGCCAGGCAGCATTGTGGGCCACGTCGGCGACGGCAACTTCCATACCCTGGTCGCGATTTCGCAGGATCAATGGGAGCAAGCCGAAGAATACTCTCTGCGCCTGACCAAACGCGCGCTGGAACTGGGTGGCACGGCCAGCGGAGAACATGGGATTGGCCTGGTCAAAAAGAAGTTTCTGCGCGAAGAGCACGGCGCAGCAGTCGATTGGATGCGACAGATAAAAGGGCTATTTGACCCACAAAATCTACTGAACCCTGGGAAAATTTTCTAAAAAGATATCCCTATTTGCCCAGTTCGCCACGTTTAATTCAAAGTGAGGCCGGGCGGAAAGTCGCGCGAGTAGTGCGTGTTCTCGTCAACGCGTACTTAGCGAGGGGGGACTAACCGCCTGGGCCTGTTTCGTTCGTAGGAAAAGCAGTCCGTTTCCGGTGGAGATGCAGACACAAACCAGGAAAATATGGCTAGTTCTGGAGAAAAGACCAGCTATGATGGGAGAAAGAGAACTATAATAAAGACAACTATATACATTTAGCATGGAGGTTCATGTATGCCGTCTGCCTTAGTCACGGCAGTCTTATTTGTCCTGGTGTTCCTGATCGTTGGTAGCTTTCTATTTAGCGCGTGGCTTGCTCACCGGCGGCATATGCGCAAATACAAAAGTCAGTCGTCCGATCTAAGCACCACGACGGGCCGGATGATGGTGGTAGTACAACTGCTGGACGGTTCGGTAGTAGGTGTGGAGAACCCGTTGCCCACCTCCGTGACGAATAAACTGCCCGTAGTGGTGCCCTCAGCTCATCTACCACAGAGCTGGTACAATCGGCGCCGCACGATGGTTTCCCTGGGTCTGCTCGCTATGTTGCTGATCGGGATATTCATTCAAACCGGGGCGGCGGGCGATGTCTTTCATACGCTTACTCAGGGCATCAGCCTCAGCTCGCAGTCATCCTCCGCTCTCGATCTACAAACCGGCTTCCAGCCCGTCCCCTTCAGCGCCAGCGCAAATATCGTGCGCGTGGATTCGGCAGCCCGCGATCAATATTACACCGATTACCAGTACCAGGTCTGGTCGTACTCCTCCTGTTCGGGCATCTCGATGGAAGAGGTTATGAACGCATATGGACGCCATTATATTGCTGCCGA
>DATGKW010000076.1:0-2574 GCA_035294465.1 Ktedonobacteraceae bacterium
TATCCTCCGCTGGCGCTGGGCGTCTTCTCGCTGGCGCTGGTGGCACCATTGCCCTATTATCAGATCACTTTCGCTCTCCTGATGGCGCTGGTAATAGTGCTGATCTACTGGCTCCAGCAGCGCTACGGACCGCGTGGGGCCGGGCTGGCCTGCATGCTGTATCTTGTGCTCGGCGCCTGGACGACCGCCGAAAGCCGCTTCGATCTCGTGCCGGCAAGTTTGACCCTGCTCTGCGCGATTGCCGCAGAACGCCGGCACTGGAAGCTGGCCTATGTTGTCCTGGCTCTCGCTGTCCTGCTCAAAATCTATCCCCTGCTGCTCCTACCGGCGCTTTTTCTGGCAGAGCAGATGGCGTGCGAGCGTTTGCGCAGGCCGTCCGGTCCTCTTACGCTCAAAACGCTGCCAGACGAGATCTGGCAAACGTTGCGCGGCATTGGTCAGTGGCGCTGGCAGAACGCACTGCTCTTCTGCGGCCTGATCCTCGCGATCAGCGGCGGCTTCGCACTTCTCAATTTTCAGGGCGCGGCCGTCAGCCAGTGGAGCTACTTTGCCAGCCGGCCAGTGCAGATTGAGGCGACGGGCAGCACGCTGCTCTGGCTCGGCACGCTCTTTGGTCATCCCGCCAGCGTGGTCTACAGCTTCGGCTCACAGAACATCGAGAGTAATCTGAGTGGTCTGGTTTCGCTCGTGTGCGAGGTGTGCTTTGTGCTCGGTTACGCGCTGACCATCCTCTGGCAGTGGCGCGGCAGGTTCGACGTAGCTCAGTCCTTCATCGCGCTTCTGCTGGTCTTCATCGTTACCGGCAAAGTTTTTAGCACACAGTATCTCATCTGGCTAATCCCCTTGCTGGCCTATAGCGGCGCCTTCGATCTTCCCTGGCTCGTTCTCTGGAGTAGCCTCTCGCTCCTGACCACAGCTATCTACCCCTACTTCTACGCTATGGTTAACAAAACCTCGCCTCTTTTTATTGAGACGGTCGCGCTGCGCAATCTCTTGCTGGTGCTGGTGACGCTGGGCCTGCTCTTTAACTGGTGGCATATGGGTCAGCGCAAGCCGTGCTTTGCTCTATTTCCGGATCGCGAGGGATGAAAAGGATAGCAGAAAATGTTTCTTAAGGGGAGTCGAAACATCTTCAAAGAAAGAGAGCAGTTTATCATGGCTTCTATTCTGGATCTGAGCAACAAACGCCACGCGCATATTAATGAGCGCTTGCAGAACGATATCACCATCTGGCTGTGCAGTGTGCGTCCCGATGGGCGCCCGCACGCGGTGATCGTCTGGTTTCTATGGGATGGCGAGTCAATTCTGATCTTTAGCCGACCTGATAATCAGAAATTGCGCAATATCGAACACAATGCTAACGTGCTGCTGGCAATCGATAATACGCACAACGGCAATGATCCCATTACCATCGAGGGCAAAGCTACTTTGCTTCCGCCCGGCGAGACGAGTGTGACGGCAGCCGCCTATCTCGCTAAATATCGCGAGCACATCAAGGGAATCGGCTTTACCCCGGAGCAGATGGCCGCTGCATATAGCGAGGCCATACGCATCATTCCCACGCGGGTTTCTTGAAGGCGTTCAGGGGCGCAACTTTTTGTTTTCATCGTAGGCTGCCTGCAAATCTTTCAGCAGTGCCTCGCGCCTGGCATAAAGCTCGCGACGCCTGCGGGGTCTGGCTTTGCTGATAGCGTAGGCAGTGAGCAAGGGCAGAGCGAGCGTAGAATCACCATAGATGACCACACTATCGCGCAACTGATCCGGCTTGATTTTGCCCCAGGAAACCGCTTCGGACGGCGTAGCGCCGGAGAGGCCGCCCCAGTGTGGCGCGTCTGCGGTGATCTGGATGAAATAATCGTGGCCGCCCTTGTTGATACCCAGCACCTCCCAGAGCTGCGGCTGCGTCTGGAGATAGAAGTTCTTAGGGCTGCCGCCGCCTAGAATGATCACGCCATTGCGTGTGGCATTGAGCACAATTGCGGTGGTCTCGTTCACATCAGCCAGCGGATCAAGTGTAAGCAGGTTGCCATCGAGGGCGTGGCGTGCCACGTTCATACCGATTGAGGAATCGCCCGGTGAAGAGGTATAGATCGGCACCTTCCAGGCCGCGGCCTGAGCCAGCACAGAGTATTCGGGCCTGACGCCAGCCCTGAGCAGTTGCATACCGAGATGGTGATGTAGCTCAGAGGTCGAGATTGGCCGGTTGGGCAAGCTCTTCAAGCATTCGCGCACAAAGGCATCTGTATCCAGCAAAACCTTATCTTCAAACAGGATATCGTAGATGCGAATCACGCCTTCTTCCTGCAATTTTGTGTCATCAAGGCGGAAATCGCCGCGATGCAGCGTCATGGCCAGGGCATGATGCATATCGTGGTAGAGGTTGGCCCCGGTGCTGATCATGAAATCAACGAAGCCGTACTCCATCAATGTCAGCAGGCAACCGCCCAGCCCGGCGGGAGTCAGCGCCCCGGCCAGAGTCAGACCAATGGTGACATCTTTTTCTGGATCGAGCATTTCCTCAACGTAGAGGCGCGCGGCCTCGTGTAAGCGCGCGGCGTTGTATGCCTGGAATTG
>DATGKW010000077.1:0-13445 GCA_035294465.1 Ktedonobacteraceae bacterium
CTATCAATTTTTCTAACAAAACTCTTATACTTTGTCAACGTTGCTCTAACACGGTGCGTGTATGCTATGGGTAGACAAACAAAACGTCATGCTTCCGCTTCACACACGGAGAAGTGAGAGATCAGATAAGGAAACAATTCAGAGGAGGATAGAAATACTCATGGCTAATATTACACGTTACAGCCCATTTAGCGAGATCGTTTCTTTGCGCGAGGCTATGGATCGCCTGTTTGAGGAGAGCTTTATTCCGCGCCTCGGCTTTGGCGGGCGCGGCGTTGCCTCAAACCTGTACGAAACCGGCGACCATTTCGTGCTCCAGATTCCCATGCCGGGGGTTGATCCCAACGCCGTAGAGATTACGGCCCAGCAGGACACGCTGCACCTCAAATGGCAGACCAGCGTGAAGGTTCCTGAGAACGCCTCAACCCATTGGAGCGGCTTCGCGGAAGGCCAGTACGAGCAAAGCTTTACGCTGCCCGCACCCATCAATGCCGACGCGGTCGAAGCCACTTACGAGAACGGCATCCTGAACCTTACGCTGCCCAAGGCCGAGCATGCTAAGGCCCGCATAGTGAAGGTTGTCACAAAGCACTAGAAGCGTCAACGGATAGCGCGGAGGCAAGCTGTCAAGCACCGGCCTATCAAAATGGGGTACTTGATAGCTTGCCTCCGGTTTTTCTGGCGAAAGAGTCAACGCCCGTCGCCCTGCCTGAAGGTGAAGCGACGCCCGTGAGCGGGAATAAAGCAGGACAGTTCAGGGTGGTGCGTCCGGACATAATCGAGCAAGGCCCCCGGACGTCCTTGATTGGCGGCGAACATCTCATAGTGAATTGGCACGAGCAGCTTCACGCCAGCGGCTGCCGCGAGATCAGCCGCCTCGCGCTCATCCATGTTGCCGGCGATATCCAGCTGCTCGCGGAAATAGCTGCGCCCATTGATAGGCAAGAACGCGATATCGATGTTCAGGGACCGCAAGCGCTCCACCAGGCCGTCGTAGACCACAGTATCGCCCGCGTGATAGATGCGCACTCCCGCAATTTCAAGAACGTAGCCGAGGTAACGATAGAGATTTCTCCCCTCGCGTTCTATGAAGTCAAAGCCGTAGATAGCAGGCGGAGCCTGCAATGCGTGAGAGGCAGGAACAGAGCATAGCGTAACTTCCCCCAGACGTATCGTTTCATCCGGCTGCGCCCCCAGAATGCGCTCGGAAGCAATGCCCAGGGCTGTCACCTGCTCAACCATGTGGAGAGGGACAACGAAACGCGCTTGAGGCGCGCTTTGGGCCAGGCCGAGAAGCGTTTGGGGATCGAAATGATCCGCGTGCTCATGCGTGCATAGTATATAATCAGCAGGTGGCGCCTGTTCAGGAGCAAAAGGCGGCGGCACCAGGCGACCTGGATACTCGGAAAAAAATGGATCAAGATAAATGGTTATACCAGCGCCGCGCAGGGCAATACTCGCCTGTCCCAACCACCAGATAGCGACCGCGTCTGGCGGCAATTGTGTGTTTTGAATATCCTGCGCGACGTTCCGAGGCTCGTTCGAGTTCATAGCGTATCTCCAATCTTAGTCCCCTATTCCCACACATCCAACTGCTTCCACCAATCCGCTTCAATCGTATCATAAATACCGTCGCATTGTAGGAAAGAGGGAGCAACGGCTGCTTTTCCTTTGTCCTTGCCCGAAACCGCTCAAGCGAGAGCAATGCGAGGAGCTGCGAAGGTCTTCATTGGAAATTTCACATCTTTTTCCAATGTTTTTCCAATAAAGCGGTGCTATTCTAGCGTGCAGTTGAGCGCCGCAGAGGTGCATACAATGAGAGCAGAGGAAGAAACCCATGCATATTCTTGTGGTAGAAGATGAGCAGCGTCTGGCCTACTTGCTGCGGCGCGTTTTGCTGGAGGAACGCCATACCGTCGATCTAGCTAATGATGGACTCAGTGGCCTGGAACTTGCTCTCAGCGACAGCTATGACGCGATTATCCTGGATCTGATGTTGCCCGGCATGAACGGGCTGGAGATTTGCCGCCAGATGCGAGCCGAGCAGATCATGACCCCGGTCCTGATGCTCACAGCTCGCGGCGCTGTCGAAGACCGTGTGACGGGCCTCAACGTGGGAGCCGATGATTACCTTACCAAGCCATTCGCCATGGAGGAACTGCTGGCGCGTGTCAAAGCACTGCTGCGCCGCCGCGACCGCCGTTTCGATGACATGCTTCAGCTCACAGTAGGCGACCTGACCCTCGACCTGATACGCCACGAGGCCCGCAGAGCCGGGCGTGTCATTGACTTAACAGCCAAAGAGTTCGCCTTGCTGGAATATTTGATGCGCCATGCTGGCCAGGTGCTCACCCGCACGCAGATTGTGGACGCGGTCTGGTGCTACGACATGGAGGTGCTCTCAAATGTCGTAGATATCTATATTCACTACTTACGTGACAAGATCGATCAAGGCTTCTCTCATCCCTTGATTAAGACGGTGCGCGGCGTGGGCTACAAAATTGAGGCATAGCCACGCGCAAGCAGAAGGGCAGGATATTTATGAGAATAGCCAGGAGATGGCCTTCGCGCCGCCGGCCTCCTCGCACGCAAGAGGCTGGAGCAGCTCTATTCAATGGGCTGCGCATCCGTCTGACCCTCTGGTATTGCAGCGTCTTAGGCGTAGCTCTGGTCTTCTTTGGCGTGGCGCTTTATTTTGGAACACAATATTTTCTGCTCAGCCCCATTACTGTTAAAGCCTCTGCCACAGCTCACCTGTTTACACAGCAGCAGTTCAACGGGTCATCCGATTCTGACGAGCATCCTTGCTCGTCACATAGCCCATCTGGTCCTCCTCCCGCCGGCACATCTGGTCATGAGCAGCAATATTCTATGGAACTGGTCGTGTGTTTCGACGCGCACGGCTCCCTCTTGCCGGGACAGGATACGAGCCGGCTCCCGTCTGCTTTTCTGGAAAATACCATCGTGGAGGCAGCTCTTCAATCGCCCTCCTGGTGCGCCTCCGATACCATCGACGCAGGCGGCAACTTTGGGATGATCTACCGCTACGCACGGGTCATCCCAGGCTCCACAAACAACGGAATCGCGGGCGTGGTACTGGTAGGAGAGATTATTCAACCCGAAGAGACCGCGCTCTCACTGCTACTGAAACTCTTGCTGGGCATTGGAGGCGGGGCGTTGCTCTGCGCGGGACTGGGTGGATTGTTTTTATCCAATCGCGCGCTGGCACCGGCCCGGCTGGCCTGGGCGAATCAACAGCGCTTTATCGCGGATGCGGCCCACGAATTGCGCACACCGCTCACTCTGTTGCGCGCGGATGCCGAGGTCCTGCTGCGCGGGCGCAAACGATTGGAGGCAGAAGATGCCGCACTGCTAGAAGATATCGTCGCCGAGGCGAACCACATGGGCAACATTACGACAAACCTGCTGACCCTGGCCCGTCTGGACAATCGTTTCTCGCACCGGGAACACGAAGTGGTGGATCTCGCCCAATTGGTCCAGCAGGGAGTCCGGCGCGTGCAGGCTCTGGCAGCAGAACGCAAGATTACCGTTGAATGTGAACAGATCGATCATCCCCAGATTATTGGCGACCCTTTGTTCCTGGAGCAAGCGATCATGGTTCTGCTTGACAACGCAGTCAAATATAATCGGCAAGGAGGCCGTGTCGACGCACACACGAGAGTACGCGACGGCCAGGTCATTGTGGAGGTACGCGACACAGGAATCGGAATCGCGGCAGAGCACCTGCCATATCTGGGCCAGCGCTTCTATCGCGTGGACAAAGCTCGCTCGCGCGCAGCCGGGGGCACCGGCCTCGGGCTCTCAATCGCACGTAGCATCGCCGTTGCGCACGGCGGCCAACTGACCATAAAGAGTACCCCCGACCAGGGAACAATGGTCACTCTCACATTTCCCGTGGCTCAGAGAACGCCACATAGAAAAACACGAAAAGAAGAAAATAACTCTCATACAGCTATTAAATCTTAATGGAGGGACTATGAAAAAACATCCTATCTGGATAACCATAGTGAGCATTCTTGCCGTCGTTCTTGTCCTGGCTATCACCGGAATAGTGTACGCAGCCCATTATGCCAGCACTATTACAGCGAGCGAAAAGCACACAGCGACGGGAGCCATACATGTAACCGAGACGCCCATTCCAACAAGCGCTTCCGCTCAATTGCAGACTTTTACTATCGTATCAGCCCAAAGCACGGCATCCTACAGCGTATACGAGGACCTGATTATTCAGGGAAAACCAAATAATGACGCCATCGGCAGGACACATGCAGTAACCGGCAGTTTCCAGATACGAACGGGTAGCTCACCGCTTGTAACTGGGATGAATATCAAAGTTGACTTGCGCACCCTGCAATCAGATTCGTCAATGCGCGATGGTCATGTACAAGATGCCCTGGATACGAGTACATATCCCTACGCCACGTTTGTCTCCGTCAGTACCCAGGGCTTGCCTGCGACCTATACCAATGGGCAAACCATCAGTTTCAAACTTATTGGCAATTTGACCATGCATGGCAAAACCAATGGAGAAACCTTTGCCGTTCAGGGGAAGGTCATGGGAAATATCATTACCGGTACGGCGAGTACTACCATCTACATGACAGATTTCGGCATCCAACCGCCCAATCTGGCTAATGTCGCAATTGTACAGAATAAGGTGGTCCTCACGCTCACTTTCACAGCGCAAAAAGCATAACCTTCACCCAAGAATAACACAAAAAGGGATGCAGGGATGGCGCGGTCGCGCCATCCCTGCATCCCTTTTTGTGTTATTCTTGAAGTAAGCGGAGATAACAAAGGCTCTCGAGGAATTCTATCAGCATCGTAGCTAGAATTGAATAGAGTTCTTCCGTTCTTTTTATAGAGAAGTATTTTCATCCGTCCTTCGTAGTAAGAAACGTTGTCACCTTGTTCTTTACTATGCGCAGGTTTCGCCATGGATGAGCAAACAAAAAGAACGAGACCGCTCACGCCCAATACTCGCCTGAGAGAGGCGCGCGAACGCCGGGGCCTGTCACAGAGCGAGCTTGCGGAGATGCTTGATCTTCCTGATGCACGCACAATTGGACGCTGGGAACGCGGCGAATCCTTCCCTCATCCTCATTACCGACGGGAACTGTGTCGCGTTTTTGAGATGAGCATGGATGAGCTAGGCTTGATCAAGCAGGAATCTGCCCCGGAAAAACAGGAAGTCGTTTTCCAGATATCCGAACAGCCGGAAGGCCCTTTCTGGAAGGTCCCCCGTTCATTTACCCCTTGTATCGGGCGCACGCAGGATATCGAGGCAATCTGTACCCTGCTAAAGAAGCACGATGTGCGACTGTTGACAATCCTTGGGCCAGGGGGCGTGGGAAAAACCCGCCTGCTTGAAGAAGTAGCGAATCAGTTACGAGGCTCCTTCAGCCATGGTATCTGCTTCGTCTCGCTTGCTGCCATCACCAGCCCCTCGCTAGTCCTGCCTGAGATTGCCCAGGCTATAGGGATTCAGGAGCAGGATGACGGCCGCACCATTCTCGAAAAGGTGCAAAGCTTTTTGCTCACCAAACAGTTTCTCCTGCTCATAGACAATTTCGAGCAGGTTGTGAAAGCAGCTCCCCAACTGGAACAACTGCTCGCAGCGGCTCCTGATCTCAAGATCGTCGTCACAAGTCAGGCAGCCCTCCACCTTGAGGCAGAGCAGCAATACCCTCTCAGCCCGCTCGCTTTGCCTCCTCAGAACTCCTCCATGGAGCCAGAGGAGCTTTTGCAGTATCCCTCAGCCGCTTTTTTCATTCAGCGCGCTCAGGCGTTTCTTCCCGCCTTTCAAGTAACAAAGCAAACGGCTCAGGTCATCGCTGAAATCTGTATCCATCTGGATGGGCTACCGCTGGCCCTTGAGCTCGCGGCAGCCCGCATCAAGGTCTTTCCTCCGCAAACGCTCCTCGCCCGGATTGCGCAGCAACCCTTCACGATTTTGAAAAGTGATAACCACTCGGATACCTCACGTCATGCAACGCTTTACAACACCATTTGCTGGAGCTACAACCAGCTGGAGGCAGAAGAGCAGCAGCTTTTCCGCCATCTTGCCGTGTTTTCCGGCGGATGCACTTTCGAAGCAGCCGAAACGTTCTACCGGCTCATACAGCCGCAGCCAGGAGATATCGTCGGGCATATCGGCTCTCTAATTGACAGGTGCCTGCTTCGGCGCAACCTCCAGGAGGAAACATTCTCGCATTTCACTATGTTAGAAACCGTGCGAGCATTCGGCGTGGAATGTCTGCGGGCAAACGGAGAATGGGAAACAAGCCAGCAGGCCCACGCGCGCTACTACCTCACACTGCTGGAGCAGTCTGAGCCGCATCTCAAAGGAAACCAGCAAGGAATATGGCTGGAACGTCTTGAGCGAGAGAAAGAGAATCTCCGCGCGGCTCTGGCCTGGCTGCTCAAAAACGGTGAGATCGAGCAGGCACTGTATTTTGGCGACATATTCGGCAAGTTTTGTGGGTTACGCGGTTACTGGAGCGAAGAACAGCAATGGTTAGAAAAAATGCTTGAACGCGCGAAGGATGCTCCGTCTACAGCGAGATTGGGCAAGGTGCTGCGCCGAGCAGGCCACCTGGCTTACCGTTTTCGCGCATTATCGAAAGCACGAGCCTTACTGGAAAGAAGCGTGGCCCTCTCGCAAGAACTGGGCGACTTATCCAATCTGGCCGGAGCGCTCAGTAGCCTGGCGCTGGTAGCGTACAGGCAGAAAAATACGGTGCAGGCCAGGCAACTTTTACAGGAAAGTCTGAAAGCTGCTCGTGCGTCTGGTGATCCCTGGACGCTGGCTAATACCCTGGAGAGCGCAGGCGGATTTGCCTACCGGCAAGGATCGCTCGACGAAGCTGCCGCCTATATAACTGAAAGCATTGCCCTGGCCAGAGAGGTCGCCGATCAGGAGAGCCTGGCACGCATTTTATGCACGCTTGTCACTATTCAGATCGCTCAGGGCGATGGCGAACAGGCAGAAGCATCGGCTTGGGAAAGCTATACCCTGGCGATGGAGCTAAACAACAAACCGCTTCTTGCCCTTGCTCTGGATCGCCTGGCAGATGTCTCATTCTTTCAAGAAGAATACCAGAATGCTGTGGATCTCTATGAGCAACGTATGCTGCTGGCGCAAGCTCTGAACGATCAATCGACGACGGCCAGAAACAAGTTGAAGCTAGCCAGCATTGCGTTAAAACGAGGAGATCTGGATCTGGCCACTGCCCTTGTTCAAGAGGGCTTGCAGTTTTTTCGCACACAGATGGACAATCCAGGTCTGGCTCTTGCGCTCTGCTTGCGCGGTGAGGTCAAACAGACGCAAAGGGACTTCGGGCGAGCGACCCGCGCGTATCAAGAAGCGTTACGCTTAGAGCAGGAGATCCAGGACCAGGAGAACATCTGTCGCAGCCTGCTTGGCCTGGCGCGGATTCTCTTAAATCAAGGTCAGGCCGAACAGGCTGCACAGATGCTAGGGTACGTGCAAGCTTACCTGGGCACACCCGGCAAAGGCGTCTATTTAATGCTGGCGGCGGACTACCAGCAGGCCATAGAGCAGGCCATCACTCAACTGGGCCAGGAGACATACGCCCAGGCCAGCGTCCAGGGAAGCCGGATGAGTTACGCGGAGATATTGAACCTGTGTGATGCGTAGGCATATTCACGTGGCCGCACCTGCCCCCTTTGCCAATCACACCCCCCTTTCGTTTATAATGAGTGAGAGGTCAACTTGTGTCATTGCCAACCTGAAAGGCTGCGAACCTTGATCTATCTCGACCACCTGCTTTCCGCTACACGCGGCGTGCTTGCGCACCCAGGCAAATATACGCGCTTTGAGGCTTTTAATCACGACAGTCGCCAGATTCTCCCCGGTGAGATGTTCGTCGCGGTACGCGGTGAGCATGGAGATGGCCATGACTTTGCGCTGGATGCAGCGAGACGTGGCGCAACCGGTATTCTGGTGGAACAGCAGTATATGCAGCGCGCGAGCATAGAAACCCGGCACGAATTGGAAGACTCCGGGGCCTCGCTTATCGTGGTAGAAGATACGCGCCTGGCTCTCCAGCAATACGCGCAGGCTATCTTACAGATCTGGCACCCCAGGGTGATCGCGATCACCGGCAGCACCGGCAAGACCAGCACCAAGGAGGCCATTGCAGCTGTGCTGGGCAGCAGCTATGCAACCTTTAAGAGCTGGCAAAACTACAACGACCTGCTGGGCCTGCCGCTCTCGTTGGGCAGGCTAGAAGAGCGCCACGAATACGCGGTGCTGGAAATGGCCTGCGATCATCCCGGCGAAATTGGCCAGCTCTGCTCTATTGCGCGCCCTTCAATCGGAGTTCTGACCAATATCAGTCCCAACCAGCTTCAATATTTCGGTTCGATGGAGAAGCTAACCGGGGAACTCGCCTCCCTGCTCACCTGCCTACCGGAGAACGGCGCGGGCTTCGTGGGAGATTTGAACGGCCGCGCCCTCCCGCCAGAGATCAAGGCACCGGTCCGGCCATTCAATGCGGAACAGGTGCACGCTGTACAGGTCTCCTGGGACGGCCTGAGTTTTGAGTTGATAGATAGCGATCAGGAACAGGTAATCAGGCTAACTTCGCGCCTTTTAGGGAGACATCACATTTCTACCATGCTGGCAGCGTACAAGGTTGGTCGCTACTGTAGCGTCTCCGTAGAAGAGATTCTTCATGCCCTGGCAAAAGTTGAGCCAGTGCGTGGCAGGTTGCATCCTATCGCGGGGCTGACCGGTTCGGGTGAAACCGTGCTGTTGGATGATACGCATAACGCCTGCCCGGCCTCGATGATCGCCAGCCTGGAAACCCTGCGCGCCCTGCCCACAGGCCTGAGAATCGCGATTCTGGGCGACATGCTGCGTCTGGGTGACTTTGAGGAGGAGGGCCATCGCCTGGTGGGTGAGAAGGCAGCGTCTTGCGTCGATTATCTGATTACACGGGGCAATCGGGCCGATCAGATCGCCGAAGCAGCCCGCCAGAACGGTTTATCCCCGGAATGTATCATTGCCACAGCCACGCATGAAGATGCCGCGCGGGTTGCCCGGCGGCTGGTGGCGGCGTCTCCCAGACAGACGAATGGCGACTCGCTGGTTGCCCAGACCATCCTGCTCAAAGGCTCGGAAGAGATGCGCATGGAGCGCGTGACCGAACAGCTAATGGCCCATCCTGAGCAAGCTCCAGAAGAGCTTGTGCGGCAGACACCGGGCTGGAAGCAAATTGTTCTGATGCGCCCCGAACGGCCCACCTGGCTGGAGATAGATCTGAGCGCTATTGCCAATAACACACGGCGCGTGAAAGAACTGGTTGGACCAGATGTGCATGTGCTGGCCAGTCTCAAAGCCGATGGCTATGGGCATGGCGCGCTCAAAGTCGCGCGCACCGTCCTGCAAAACGGAGCTAGCATGCTAGGAGTCGCCACCGTAAGCGAGGCCACACCGCTGCGCGAGGCCGGCATTAGTGCTCCCATCCTGGTCTTTGGCTATGTGCCGCTCTGGCAAATGCGCGAGGCTGTTCGCCTGAACGTGACCATTACGCTCTACGCACTTGACTCAGCCAGGGCACTCGCTCTGGCTGCTCAGGCGCTGGGCAAGACAGTGCGAGTCCATGTGAAAGTTGATACCGGCATGGGACGTCTGGGCATTCGCGCCGAACGGTTGAGCGAGATTCTAGAATTGCTGCGCGAAATTCGCAGTCTGCCCGGCCTCGAACTTGAGGGCCTGTTTACGCATTTTGCCAAAGCAGATGCCGAGGACTTATCACATGCGCGCCTGCAACTTGCACGTTTTCAGAACGTATTGCAAATAGTCGAGGCAGAAGGGCTGAGACCTCCCCTCGTACACGCCGCTAACAGTGCCGCGACGTTTAAACTGCCAGAAGCACGCTTTGATATGGTGCGACCGGGGATCGCGCTCTACGGTCTGGAACCCTCGCCAGACGTCTCTCTGCCAGAAGGCTTCCGGCCAGCGCTCTCCTTTAAAACGCAGGTGGCACAGGTGAAACTGATCCCGGAGGGCGAGGGCATCAGCTATGGCTGCACTTATATTACCGAACGCCCAACGTGGATCGCAGTACTGCCAGTTGGCTACGCTGATGGCTTCAGGCGCGCACCTACAAACTGGGGTTCTGTCCTGATTCACGGGCAGGAAGCACCGCTTCTGGGTCGCGTCTGTATGGATCAGTCTATGGTTGATATTTCGCATATTCCGGGCGTGCGGATGGGCGATGAAGTTGTATTGATCGGTCGGCAGGGTGAGGCAACATTGACAGCGGAGATGGTTGCCCAGCGCCTGGGCACGATTAACTACGAGGTTGTCTCAGAGATTCTCGCGCGGGTGCCGCGCGTAGATTAACGGATACAGCAGCCCAGGAGGGGTCTATGGAAGCAAGCGACGAATTACAAGCAGGGAGAGCGTCTACTGCGGCAGCACAGACTGCCGTGATTATCTCAAATCCCGTTTCAGGTAGCTTTCCCCATCATCATCACGATTACCGTGATACCATTACGTTTCTTCAAGCGCAGGGTTGGCAGGTTGAACTCTGGCCGACTCACAATCCAGGCGATGCTCAGACGCTAGCTCGGCGCGCCGTTGAGCAGCACATTGCTGTCGTAATCGCCGCTGGAGGAGACGGCACGCTCAATGAGGTCATTCAGGAACTGGCCGGGAGCGAGACGAGGCTAGGTGTGCTGCCCATGGGTACGGTAAACGTCTGGGCGCGTGAAATGGGTATTCCACTGGATAGCGCCAAAGCCCGTGATGTGCTGGTGCATGGACGAACATGCCGCGTTGACCTGGGCCGGGTGAACGGGCGCTACTTTTTGTTGATGGCAGGGATTGGCATCGATGGCGAAGTCACCCAGGCTGTTGAGCGCAAACCATTGAAGCGCCTGGGTGTGCTGGGCTATTTGCTGGCAGCTCTCTGGTTCGGCCCCGGCTATCTGGGTTTTCCCCTGACCCTGAAGGTTGATGAAGCCGCGCCGATACGTACTCGCGCTCTGGAAGTGATCGTCGGAAACACCCGCCTCTATGCAGGCGCCTTTCAATTCACCTGGATGGCCCGCTGCGATGACGGCCTGCTGGACCTGTGCATGGTACACAAACGCGGGCGCCTCGGCCGACTGGTCGTCTTATTCGACTTCGCGCTGAATCGCGAGCAGCGCCGCCTCTGGGTGCGCTACAGCACCTTCAAGAGCTTGACGATTGAGACACCAGAGCCGGTAGCCATCCAGGTCGATGGCGACCCCGCCGGTCACACTCCGGCAACCTTTACAGTCGCTCCCGGCGCACTGAAGGTCATCGTACCTCAAGGAACAGCATCAGAACTCTTTTCCACATAGTGCTATGTTTCGTAGAGTAAGCAAAAAGCCGGCAAAAGTCGTTTTGCCGGCTTTTTGCTTACTCTACGAAAGAAATGCACCCTATTTTTCAATAGGCGCTTCGATCAGACTGCCCCATTCGGTCCAGGAGCCATCGTAGTTGCGCACATTCGGATAGCCCAGCAAATAGTGCAGAGCAAACCAGGTGTGGCTACTGCGCTCGCCAATGCGGCAGTAAGCAATGACATCCTTCTCCGGTGTCACGCCCTTGCTGCCATAGATCGCACGAAGCTCATCTGCGCTTTTGAAGGTGCCATCCTCGCGCACAGCGGTAGACCAGGGCACATTGGCCGCACCGGGAATATGGCCGCCGCGCTGGGCGCCCTCCTGGGGTAGATTAGCCGGAGCAAGCAGCTCGCCGCTGTACTCGCCGGGGGAGCGCACATCGACCAGAGCCAGGGAACTGCTGCCCAGTTCTTTCAAGATCTGGTCGCGATAAGCACGAATCGAGGTATTCGGCTCCTTCGCCTTGTAGTTTGTGCGCGGATACTCTGGTACCTCGGTTGTAAGCTCGCGTTTGTCAGCCAGCCATTTGACGCGACCGCCGTCCAGCAAGCGCACATCGTTGTGGCCATAGTACTTCAGAATCCACAACGCCCAGGCAGCGAACCAGTTGTTATTGTCGCCATAAAGCACAATCGTCGTGTCGTTGCTTACACCGACAGATGAGAGCAACTCTTCCAGCCTCTCTCGCGAAATAGGTGAGCGGACAAGCTGATCTTGCAAATCTTTCTGCCAGTTGAAAGCGACCGCTCCCGGGATGTGACCCTCTGAATAAGCCTTCGTATCGACGTCGACCTCGATCAAACGTACATTGGGGTCGCCTTTATGAGCCTCGACCCAATCGGCGTCTACCAGCACCTCTGGATGAGCATATCCTTTGTTTTCTGTCATGGAAAATCCCTCTCTGCGTTTCTCTTGAGATATTTCAAACCAGACGGGGTGATGCCCCACTCGCATCCGCCCAGCTTAAAAACACCATACCATATACCCAGAAGGCCCTACAAGTTCAAAAGGCGCGATTTCATCGTTGGACTTCAAATTGGTATAGATTGCCAGGAATTTATTCGCGATTGTTATTGTTTCTACGCGTAGAAACAAGTGAACTTCCACTGGTCGCCTTGCTGCTATTTGCTCTCTTTGAGGGGAGGAGAACGCGTGAATCTCTATCATTTGCGTGTCTTTATGACAGTCGCGGAACACGAACATATCACGCGGGCCTCGGAGGAACTTTATCTAAGTCAGCCCGCAGTTACCAAAATCGTGCAAAGCCTGGAGCAAGAGGTTGGGCAAAAACTGGTGGAGCGCCAGGGGAGGCGCATCGCCCTGACCTATGCCGGCCAGGTGCTCAAGACCTACGCCCGCCGTATCTTTTCTCTGGAACGTGAGATGGAGGAGGCGCTGGCCGCTCTATGCGATATCGAGACAGGCGAGGTAACACTGGCTGCGAATCCAACCATCGGGATTTATTTGCTGCCACCCATTGTAGCCAGCTTCCGGGCACGCTACCCCTGCGTGAAAATCAATCTAGAGATCCTGAAATCACGCGAAATTATCGAGGATACACTCGAATGGCGCATAGACTTCGGCCTGATGGAGATGGACACGACGGAGCTTCCCCTGGGCCTGGAGTACGAAACGATTGCCTATGACGAGTTGATTCTGGTGGTCTCACCCAGACACCCCTGGAGCGAGCTATCCTCAATCAAGCCGGAGGAGTTGCGTGATGGCGTATTGATTCTACGTGAGCCTGGAAGCAGCCACCGCGAGTCTATCGAACACGCGCTCGCCCACAAAGGCTTCTCGCTGAGTCCTCTGCTGACCGTGCCCGACAGCGAAGTAATCAAACAAATGGCAATCAAAGGTGTAGGAGCTACTATCATCCCCGCCATGAGTGTCCAGCGCGAGATGGAGAGCGGCGAACTCCTGCGTATCCCTATTGTTGGTTTGGAGATCCGTCCCCAGCTCTGCATGATCTGGCGCGAGGATAAGCAATTCTCGCCGGCTGCGCAGGCTTTCCGCGA
>DATGKW010000078.1:0-32481 GCA_035294465.1 Ktedonobacteraceae bacterium
TGCGTATTCACCTGGGCCTCAGTGGCGATAAAGCAAAGGAGCGCTCTATTTCTCTTCTGGAACAGGTGGGTATTCCCGCAGCAGCCGAGCGCATCAACTCTTATCCACACCAGTTCAGCGGCGGGATGCGCCAGCGTGTGATGATTGCTATGGCCCTGGCCTGTAATCCCAGATTGTTGATTGCTGACGAGCCAACAACGGCGCTGGATGTGACAGTGCAGGCTCAGATTCTCGAACTGATCAACGCAGTCTGCCGGGAATTCAGGACGGCGGTGATCTTGATTACTCACGACCTGGGAGTCGTGGCTGGAATGACCGACCGGGTGGTGGTCATGTACGCTGGTAAGGTGGTCGAAACTGCACCGACCGAAGAGCTTTTTGCCAATCCGCGTCATCCTTATACCCTGGGCCTGCTCGCTTCCGTGCCACGCCTGGATGAAGAACGCCCGGAGCAATTGAAAACGATTGAGGGCGCTCCCCCTGATTTATTAAAACCACCCCCAGGTTGCCCGTTTATGCCGCGCTGTGCTTATGCGCGCGCGATCTGCAAAACAATGCCGCCTCTCGATCCGGTGGCGGGGAGTGCGCAACATCTTAAGGCGTGCTGGATTGATGTAACTGATCCTGCTCAACATGCCTATGCCGAACGGCGGCGCCAGGCTCGTGTGGCCGCGCAACAGGCGGCGCTCGCGGAATTGGCGGAAACCACAGCATCTGCTGCAGAAGCGGAGGGAAAATAGATGGTAGATACAGCAACCGAGGTGGCCAGCGAAACGCTCATCGATATTCGCGACCTCAAGATGCATTTTCCCTTGACTCAAGGTATTGTTTTTCAACGCGTCGTCGGCTATGTGCGCGCCGTTGATGGCGTCTCGTTCAGCATCGAGCGTGGCAAGACGCTGGGCCTGGTGGGCGAGAGCGGCTCCGGCAAGACAACGATTGGCCGCACTATTGTTCGTCTCTACAAGCCAACCGCCGGGCAGATGCTTTTTGAAGGCCAAGATCTGGCAGCTCTCAAGGGCGAAGAACTGCGCCAGTTACGTCGGCGCGTGCAGATGATTTTCCAGGACCCTTTCGCTTCGTTGAATCCCCGCTTTACCATCGGCTCGTTAATCGCTGAGCCGATGTATATTTATAAAGTGGCCTCGCGCGATGAAATTCGCGAGCGTACGCTGGAATTGCTCAAGGTTGTAGGGCTGCGCACCGAATATATAGATCGCTATCCACATGAGTTTAGTGGTGGCCAGCGGCAGCGTATCGCAGTAGCGCGCGCTCTCTCGATTAACCCGGAGTTTGTCATCGCTGACGAGCCGGTTTCGGCCCTCGACGTCTCGATCCGTGCCCAGGTTTTGAATCTCCTCCAGAGACTGCAACGCCAGTTCAATCTGACCTATCTGTTTGTCTCGCACGATCTCAGCGTGGTGCGACACGTGGCCGACCGCATTGCTGTGATGTACCTGGGTAAGATTGTGGAGCTGGCCGACCGCGATGAATTGTACCAATCTCCCAAACATCCCTATACCAGGGCGCTGCTCTCGGCCATCCCGCTGCCTGACCCACAAATCGAGAAGCGCCGCCAGCGTATCATCCTTGCTGGCGATTTGCCCAGCCCCATCAATATCCCTAGAGGCTGCCGTTTCCATACGCGCTGCCCGATGGCGCAGGAGATCTGTCGCGAGGTGGAACCGGCCTTTGAGCGTAAAGAGGGCCGGGAGCACTACGCGGCCTGCCATTTCTCCGAGCAGGTGAGTGTGCCTGATGGAGTTCAAGACTAGTGCAGAAATTCCTGCGTGCTGCAGAGCAGGTAAAAGCATGAAATTGTGGCAAACTTTAATGGAGATCTATCTGAGCCAGTTCTTCCGCGTGGGGAGAATCTCCCAGGCGCAGATGAGCTGAGAAATCCTGGCGGGCAAGATCGATCTGGCCTGAGCGCCAGTAACAGAGGCCGCGCTGGTAGAGCAGATCCTGCGTGTCTGCGTAGCCCAATTCTAGCGCACGGGTGTAATCTGCCAGGGCGGCCTCCCATGCTTCCTGAGCCTGGTATACAAACCCTCGGTTGTACAGAATAGTCGCGTCTTCTTTCAAGGCCAGGGCCCGCGTTAGATCGGAGATAGAGCACGCGAAGTTTCCCTGCTCGAACCGCGCTATAGCGCGGTTCGTCCAGGCTTCCATCAAAGTGGGATCGTGATCCAGAGCAGCGTCAAAAGCTAGAAGCGCTTTGTCCAGGTGTTCCTCGGCCATTTCCAGCAAACCCAGTGTACACAATAACTGCGCATTATCCGGGCTGAGGATTAGTCCGTGCTCGACATCCTGGCGCGCCGCTGCGTATTCGCCGCGCTCGTAGAGGATGCTGGCTCGATTAATGAGAGCGTCCAGGTAATCGGGGTCAAGTTCCAGCACATAGGTAAAATCTGCCAGGGCCTCGTCCTCATAGCCAAGCAGAGAACGTACTACCGCGCGATTGTAATAAGCCTCTACGTAAGGGGGGCTATAAAGGATGGCCTTCTCATAATCTGCCAGAGCCTTTTCTTCAAGCCCCAGGCGCCGATAGAGATTTCCGCGGTCGAAATAATACTCGCTATAGTGAGGATCCCGCTCGATCACCTGGGTATAATCTGCCAGAGCCTTCTCGATCTGGCCAAGACCCGCATAGACCTGAGCGCGGTTGTAAAGCAGCACAGAGCGATGAAGTAAATGCTCACCCGGCTCCAGCTCTTTATCCAGTCGTTCGATTCCCTCGGTGACCAGGCGCAAGGCCTCCTGAGGACGCCCCAGGTGCAATTCGATCAGGGCTAGCCCGTTCTCATTGAATACGGTATGGAAAGCCCGCTCCCTGGGATCGGAGATCATGGTGGCAATGGCAATGGCCTCGTTAATCCAGGCTTTCGCCAGGGTATGATCTTTTTTTTCCTGGCTGTGGTGCCGCGTATAGAGCATGGCCGTTGCATATGCGGCTTGCATATGGAGCATCGGTTTGCTGCTGAGTGCGCGGGCCTCGTTATAAAGCTTCTCTGCCTCTTCTGACCGTTGCAGTGCAGCTAACGAGGTTGTGATTTTCGTCGTAAAAGTCCAGTAAAAACCTAATTGCTTTTCCCAATCGACTACTTTACGTCCCCGGTATCCCAGACGCACGGTTGCTTCGTAATAGCCCATGTCGATGCAATAATCTAGCGCAGCTTGCAGGGCCTCAGCACCTTTCCCTGCCGGGTCCTGTCCTTGCTCTCGGTGATAGGGAATAGCGCCAAGATGGAACGACCACTCGCCCAGTTGCTCCAATTCTGCAGCGCGTTCATCGTGCCATCGCCTGCGTATCTCATCTGACTGGTGCGCATATGCTTCTTGCTCTAGCCAGCTTTCGCTTGTTCCGTCGGCGGCAATATAGGCTTTCGCCCATCGTTCCTGCCATTCGGCAGGAGCCTTTTCTAGAAGCAGGCTCAAACCGCCAAGAAACGTCTCACCGGCAGGGTTGCGTATGGCAAGCAGATCTCGTGCCTGGCCTAGCTGTTCCCATTCGCCCAACCACCCTATGCTTCTCTCCTGCAGCCATATGTGCCAGTCTTCTGGGATCTCTAATGCTGCCAATCTGCGTTGCTGCTCTTCTCGGTTCGGCTTTGGAAGTTCGACCTGCTCGGCATAGGTTACCAGCGCCTTGGTTAATGTCTGGCTGGACAGGTCGCTTGCTGTTGTCCCCACTATCACTCGCAGCTTTTGTGGATCCGCTCTTCTGAGCAGGACTGTGATAAATTCGCTATCAAGTTCCTCAGCGGCCTGGACATTCTCAAAAAAAAGCGTCAATTGCTTAAATATTCCTTGCGCCAGACAGGATTTCAAGAAGTCAATTACTCCATGTGCGAGCCGCAATGTTCTTAACTCTGAGTAAAAACGAGTACGTTCTTTGGGAACGGCCAGCGAAGTGAGCGTTTCTACACGAGTGGGAATGAGTGAATGCAGCTCTGGAGCGGTGGAGAGTATTTCTATAACATGTTTGTTTACCAGATCAGGTCTCTGCGCGTACACCTCTGGCACAATCTGACGCAGCAGGGATCCCACGCCGGTATAGGGGCCGCGCAGAAACGCGTGGGTGTCGATCATATAGCGGGTTCCTTCGCACTCTTTGCTGATCCAGTATGCCTGGCGATCTGCTTTCCATGGTCCTCTTAACCAGAGGTGTGGTCTCTTCTGTGCCATGATCTCTGCGCTCCTTTGAACTGGAAATGATTACTCGGTGCTCGCTTTTATCTCTTCGTGGCTCGCTGTTTCGGGAATCCAGCGAGCTGTAGCTGTCCGACGTCTTTTTGCTCGATGATTGCGTATGATAATGACTAGGATGATAAGCAATTGTAGAAAGTTCAAGCCTAAAAAAATACAGGCGTCAATAAAATCTTTGCCTAGGGCAGTGCCCAGAAACAGGCGGGCAGCAACACCGCCCAGGTATCGTATGGCAATAGGGATGAGTGCAAAGAGGAAAACGCAGATATTTATGGCATAACCGGTGAAGAGAAGAGGCGCGTACCACGGGGCAATCCTGCGATCATTGGGGTGCCACTCCTCTGGGTTCTGTTGCTTCTCCGGGCGCCTGAGCAGGCGGAAAAAGATATTCCTGAGCAGGGCGCGTGTGGTTTGTTGAAGGTCTACACAGTGTAGCGCGTTCGTAATCACGTAGTAGACGTCGGTCTGGAGATAGAAGTAAAATTGCCAGATAAAGCGCAGAATTGTCGAAAATGCCAGAGCAAGGAGAAAAGCTCCTGGGAAGCTATAGGGATTGGTCGGAGTATAGGTCAGACTGGCCAGGACTATCAGCAATGAGCACCAGATAACGTCGCAGATCATTCCTGCCAGGTACGGCAGATAGCGTTTCTTTCGGGGTACGCTCCACAAGCCTGTCAGGTGCGTCTCAAATACTATAAAATAGAGACGATGACCTACGCCTAGCCGCGAACGAAGTCCCAGGCGTTTTCCTGCCAGCATATGATACAGCTCGTGGAGGAAAAGGCCAGGAAATTGTCCAAAAAAGAGACCTAGTTCGATTACTGTGTAATAAGGGGAGAAGAAAACGGTGCTCGGTAGCGGGCGCAAGAAAGGGAAACGGATGATAAGAAAGATCGCGTATCCAAAAAGACAGCTATAAATAACCCAGGCTGGAAAAGAAAAAGCAGCTCGTCCAGCGCATTCCCAGATCCTATCGCTCAACTGCCTGGTTATACCAGCCTTGCTTACTTCTTCCTTTTCACGAATAAATTGCAGGTCATGCAATGTCTCTAAGAAATCTGCAATATCGAGCGTTTCTCCATACTGCTGCTCATACCACCGTGCGGCCTCGTCTGGTGATAATCCTTCCTGCAAGCGTTTGAGCAGCTCAGCTCCGTCTTCGGGAAAGACCGCGAAGCTGTCAATATCCACGCGTCCGACGACCACGTCAGGTTTATCGGGCACAAATGTAAGAGGGTAGAGTTGGACGGTCTTATCCATTGATAAATAGTTTGTAATTCAGGATTGCCTACGAGCCAGGAAAAGGAGTGGTGTATTGTTTCTCGGCTCGCAGGCAAAGCGTACTTCTTGCGTCATAAGAGACGCGAGGAATGATCCTACACCGGGCAGACGGAGCTGTAGAGCGGTACAGCATGGGAGGTCAACTTGACGGCTTCAGTTTTGCGTACAACGATTTTCTTCATGTAAAATGCACCTCCTTTTGGAACTGGAACAGAAACCTCTCAAGTACTCTATGGTACTGAGATAGAAGTAGTTAATAGTATCAGTATAACCTTCCCCTCTTCCGCCTGTCAAGCTTTATATGTCTGAATAATTTCTCCGATGATTGAGTGCTGGGTATCGTCCTATTACGCGGAGCGCCAATGGCTAGCATTGTACATGTTTGGCTTCGGCTTAGAAGACTACCGGCAGCGTATTTAAGCCCCGGAAGACCTGGCTGGGAAGGTATTCGACGGTTTCTACTCCCAGGCGCGGATGTGGGAAGGTTTTGAGAAAGGCTCCAAAAGCAATTTCGGCCTCAACGCGGGCCAGAGGAGCACCCAGGCAGAAGTGGATGCCCTGGCCAAACGCCAGGTGGCGATTTTCCTGGCGGCGCAGATCGAGCGTATCCGGCTGGGCGAATTGGGCCGGATCGTGATTAGCCGCGCCCAGACAGAGCAGCACTTCCTGGCCTGCCTCGATCTTTTTGCCTCTGATCTGCACATCCTCTTTGAGCAAGCGTGAAGTCAATTGCACCGGGCTGTCATAGCGCAACAGTTCCATCACTGCCAGGGGAAGCAGGCTGGGATCGGCCTGCAATGCTTGCATTTGCTCTGGATGCCGTAGTAAGGCCAGGAGACCGTTACCAATCAAGTGGGTTGTCGTGCCGTGTCCTGCCGCCAGCAAGAGCACGCAATTCCCCAGCAGCTCGTTTTCGCTCAACATATCTCCCTGTTCTTCGGCCTCCTGCATGGCTTGTAAGAGGTTGTCGCGCGGCGTCTCGCGCTGCTGCTGGATGATCCCGCGGAAATATTCCATAAATTCATTGACCCCCAGCAAGGACTGGACCACTTCCTCGAAGGTCATACCGGTGCCGCCTCCATCAAGTAGCGCACCAAAGTCTCGTGTCCACTGAGTAAAGCGCTCACGATCTTCGGACGGGACGCCCAGCATCTCGGCAATGACAATCGCGGGCAATGGATAGGCGAACTCACTAATGACCTCCATCTGCCCTTTCTCACGCGCCGGTGCCAGTAGCTCATTAACAATCTGCTGAATACGCGGACGCAGCTTCTCGACCATGCGGGGTGTGAAAGCTCTGGAAACCAGTCCACGCAACCGGGTATGGTCAGGGGGGTCCAGGAAGAGCATCTGCCGGGTCAGGGCGGAAATAGGAGGTTCCAGCCTCTCCTTCAACTCTTCCGGTATCCAGCTGGTATCGATATTCATGCGTGCGGCCGAGAAGCGCTGGTCTCGCAGGCAGGCTATCACTTCTGTGTAGCCGGTCAGAACCCAGCATCCTCCCTGGCCCTCGTCCCAGTAAACCGGGTCGGTTGCGCGCAGTTGATGATAAAGTGGGTAGGGGTTGGAGAGGTATTCCTCGTCAAGCATCTGGCGAAGACTGAGCTCGTGCTCGCTCTGTGTTGCCACGACGGCACTCCTTTCGCTGGTTTGCTAATACAAAGCGTCTCTTTTGCTCTTCTTTATATCACATGTATCACAGGGGCATGCCTCTGATCTCAGTTTCACCTGTGCCATGTCATGTTCAAGTGAAGGCGAAAGCTTTTTGCTAGAGCAGGATTGACATATCCAATTTTGTAGCAGGTCTAAATTGAAACAAGAGAACAGTGATACACCACCCGAATCGCTGAGGACGAGGGAGGGCAAAATAAAAATCGATTTATTTTGAGCGCCTGCCTGTCCTATGAAAAGAAGGAGGGGTGTGGACTTCTCGACCGAACCGTTTCTAATTTAGTCAAGAAGGGGAAACTCAATTATGAGATTGGGTAGATTCGGTGCCGCGACAGTGCTGGGCCTGCTTCTCGGCCTGGTTGTGTTTACCACAGGCGCTTTCGCTCAAACTGCTGAGAAGATGAACAGTGATCGTGGCAATATCAACGTATTAGCACATGTAGCCACGACGACGGCTATCAAGGAAGGTGGATGTGTAGGATCTGGCTGTTACCGCGCATATGGCTTGAGGGCACATCATGCCTTTATAGGGCGTCGTGCGGTTGTCAGGCGTAGCTTCGTTGGGGACAGAGGCTTTGGAATAGGAGGCTTTGGCGGCTGGGGCTTTGCAGGAAGCAGCTTCGGTGGCTTTGGTTTTGGCGGGTGCAATGGCTTTTTCTTTATAGGATGCGACGGCTTTGGGGGTGTTCGCTTCCGCCGCGCTACTATTGTTGTGACCCGTACCCGCAGCATCCGCGAATGCAGCCTGAATTCCTTCTGGGGGCGCGCGTGCCGTAGCCTTCGTGTCACCGAAAGACGCTCAGTCAGCCGCAGTGAATTTCGCGGTGGCTTTGGCGGTTTTGACGGCGCATTTGCGGTAAAAGTTCACCACTAGTTCGGTTTCACTGAGCTTCAGGATATCTTTACTGTAGGAAAGGCAAGCAGGCGAGCGTTTAGCCTGCTTGCCTTTCTTGCGCTATGTATTTATTGTGGCGCCTGGGGGTAAGGAGGATACGGGGGATACGGATTGTTCCCTGGCTGAGCTGGTGGATACGAAGCACCCTGCTGTGAAGGATACTGCTGCGGTCCCTGATACGCCTGTCCGTAAGGATTTGGCTGCTCGTACGTGACGCTTGGCTGCTGGTAAGGCTGGTAGGGCTGAGCTCCGGTTGGCCCAATATTGAAGCCTGCATTCACCGCAGGTTTCTTGCTGATCATTGGGTAGATAAGAGCTGCGCCACCGATGATCAGACCGGCCAGGATTAGCCAGATCGATTTGAGCCACTCGTTGTCATAGAAGCCATTGGGGTTGGCGTTGTACTCAGCGGTGGTGTAGGTCGCCATGACATTCCCATTCTTGTCGTAGAACACCAGTTTTTCAATGGGGTGCGCCTCATTCACCGTGGTTCCATCGTCCAATTGCAGATCGACGCTGGTTGTATCGGTACGAGCTACGAAGCTGATCGAAGTAGAGTTGTCGATGTCGCTTTGAGCGATCGGAGGGTTGAAGTCTCCTTTAAGAGCCACGAAGTAGTCTGAGGACCCGTCAGCGTTAATATATACGTTCCCTGTTGATTCGCCAGTTCCAATATGATAGGTCACGTTCGTCTGGCTGTTCTCGTAGGTTACTTGCTTCGAGGTCGCTCCCCAGATCAATCCGCCAATAACCAGAGCAGCTCCGATGATTATCAAGCCCCAGCGGTTTCTCAGAAGGATAATGGCTAAGCGAACCATAGAAAAATTCTTTCCTTTCCGTGGAGGAATATACCCAGAACAAAACAGTTTTTTCAGAAAAACGTACTGGAATATTGCAAGGCTTATATTACCATATACCAATATATATGACTATGATCCTGGTCACATTTTCTCCCGGCAAAAAGGTTTAGAAGGCGTTTAGCCTTCGCCTAACTCACGGGCAAAAGGCGATGGCGCTGTTTCGAGCGCGGCCAGTTGCGCTGCCCTGTCTTGCTTCTGGCGGTGTCTCCTGCGCAGGATGAAGAAAAGTCCGCCGCCTATGCACAACGCTCCCGCGGCAATGAGCAGGCTGGCATACGGCCAGTTATTGATCGTGTATCCATTGGGGTTACCGGAATATTCAGCATTGACGTAGGTCAGCGAGCTTTGATGGTTCGGGCTATAGAACACCACCTTTTCAATTGGATGAGCCGTGTTAACGAATGTGCCTGTACCCCGTATCTGGGCGTTGATCGTTACGACGTTGGTGCTGGCGATAAAGCTGAAAGCGTTGGATGAATGCATATCGCTGAGGATAGTTGCGGTGTCAACAAAAGGAGTGTAGTCAGGGATATGCATAACATAATACTTATCGGTGCCCTCTTGCTGAAAGAGAATGAACCCGTTATCATCGCTTAGATACGCGTGATAAAGCCCTTGCCCGCCCTGGACATAGGCGACTGTGTGTGAATTCAAGCCCCAGATCAGCCCGCCAATAAGCAGGCCAGTGCCGATAATTATCCAGCCTACACTGGTTGTGACCAGGAGCAAAAACAAGCGCGGTATCTCGGCTCCTGTTGTTCTTGATCCTCTAACCCTGATGATCATCCATGTAAGCTCCTTTTACTCATATGAAGTGGCCTCTGTCTGCTCTTCCGAGAGGCCCATGCTGTTCCATCTGGAAACTTCCATTGCCTCTTCTATGCTAGCATGGGCATTTCACAGATTGGCTATGCAATTATACAATAACTCAGCAGTTTTGCCTAGATCCTGGACAAGACCTGCTGTGTGCTGGCAAATTCATGTTCCTCCTGCTCTCGCAACCCTTCAAATAGATCGTGCTCCACTTTGCGCCCGCCATTAACCAGGCTGTAGGCCCGGTAATATTCCTGAGATCCCCAGAGCCTGCGATGCTCGGCCTCAGATAAGCGCTGGAGGATGTGCCGGGCGGGAATCTGAGTCTGGTGGCAGCAGACTGCTTCCCAGACAGGCCGCCAGTAGTTGCTAGTGTCCAGTCGTGTAGTGATTGCCCAGTTTGTCCAGGGCAGAGCGCGTCGCTCCTGACCATCGATCTGCATCACCAGGTCGCCGAAGATGGGCATATAGTTTTCCAGCCAGTCTCTGGTCGCCGTTCTATAATAAAACTTCGAGACGCGATGAGGCTTTTGCCCTCTGGTAGGAGCGTATGCGGCGTCGGCGGCGCATACGATAGCGGAGGTCGCAAGCTGAGAGATCGCAATATGATCGGGATGGCCGTAAAGTCCCTCCGGCCCAAAGGTTACGACCACGTGCGGTCGTATCTGCCGCAACAGGCGCACGATTCTGGCGATAGCTTCACCTTCCTCCGCCTGATCCAGTTCACCATCAATGTAATCCAGAAAAGCCAGATAGGAGGTGCCGAGCGCTCGGCAGGCGTTACGCAGTTCACTCTCGCGAATACGTCCCAGGGTTTGCTCGCCTGGATACTCGCTCGGATGGCCAAACCAGCCCCGCTCGCCCCGTGTAGCCACAATAAGCGAAGTTTCTATACCTTGCCGGGCATATTTTGCCAGCGTCCCTCCAAGTGCCAATGACTCATCATCTGGATGCGCCAGGATACATGTAAGTTTCAACATGAAGAACACCTTTCTCCCTTGTATTCTCAGAAGAATGTACATTATTGCGTGAAAGTATCTATGAAGAACGGAAACAGTCATAGAGAACTAATTTGTCATATCTTCCCCTGATTTATCGGAAAGCGCCGGCTTTGCAACAATCCTGCCAGGACCGCACCTGCCCTACAGATGTAGCAGGTGTTCTGTCGCGATGGCGCGTTGACGGCCTGGTCACTGCTCCATGCAAAAGCGAGACAGGACCCAATGAGATCAGCTCTCCAGGCCATATTTCACGAGCAAGCGCGAGGAAAAGCCAATGCATCCTGGCGGCAGGCTGCAAGCGTCGCGGGTGAGCGCTCAGCTAAAGATGGGAGTTTGTATTTGGAAAACGCTTAGGAGAAAGTTAACAACAACACAAGCACACGTAGTGGTAGTGGCAGTTCTGGCGGAGAAAATGATCGGAGAGAGCGCAGGTCAGGCTCCATAAGCCTGGCGTTTGCGCGGAAGCTAGCGTCTGAAATGTGTGTTCGGCTATCTCCCTGAGAGACGAATGGCCAGCAGGGAGACTCTGCGATCCCTGGTCCATCTAAAAACCTCTTTCTTACGAAAACATACCCTGGCTTTGCACGCACAACGCACTCAAGCCCTGGTTGGTTCCAGTATAGGGAGCAAAATTCGCTCTGTCAAGTTATAGAAACAAATATACTTATGAGTGTACCTACTCGACGATGGCCGGTTAACTGTGTTATCATCCCCCCAGGCAAAACATATACTGTACTGGAAGGTAAGTTGCAGTGTATTTAAAACGCTTGGAAATGCTGGGCTTCAAGAGCTTCGCCAATAAGACGCTGCTGGAGTTCAGTCCCGGTATTACCGCAATAGTTGGTCCAAACGGAGCTGGGAAATCCAATGTCGCGGACGCCGTGCGCTGGGTGCTGGGCGAGCAGAGCATGCGACAGTTGCGAGGCAGGAAAAGTGATGACATTATTTTCGTCGGTGGTCAGGGCCGCTCGTCGCAGGGTATGGCCGAGGTCTCTCTGACCATCGATAACAGTACCGGCTGGGTGCCTTCCGACTATAGCGAAATAACGGTTACGCGCCGCTCCTACCGTTCCGGCGAAAACGAGTATTTAATTAATAGGCAAAAAGTGCGCTTGAAAGATCTTCTGCTTCTGCTGGCCCAGGCGCGGATCGGCCACGATTCCTATACTGTTGTAGGTCAGGGCGCGATAGATGCGGCCCTGAGCTTGCGAGCAGAGGAACGGCGGGGCCTGTTCGAGGATGCGGCGGGCATTCGTCCCTACCAGGTTCAGCGCGCCGAGGCCGAGGGTCGCCTGCGCGCAACCGAACAGAATCTAGAACGCCTGCGTGATATCGTGAGCGAGATCGAGCCGCGCCTGGAGCCACTGGCCGAGCAGGCGCGACGCGCGCTTGAACATCAACGGCTCGATAGCGAATTGCAGGAAGTTCTCCTTACCTGGTATGCCCTGCAATGGCGTCGTCTACGCGCCGGGCGGGAGCGCATGGAACAGGCCGAGCGAGAACAAGCCCGTCTAGTGCAGCAGAAGGAACGGGCGCTGCACGAGATAGAGGAGCGCAGGAGTAGTTTGCGTAACCACCGTCAGCAGGCTCAGGTAAAGATCGTGGAGGCGCGTGACGCTCTAAGTGAAGCCGGCGATGCCGTGAAGCTCATTGAGCGCGACCTGGCCGTCAGCCGAGAGCGCATGGTTGGCCTGGAGCGCCAGCGCGGCGAGCAACAGCAGGAGGAGAAGCGCCTGCGCGAACGCTTAATCGCGCTGAAACAACAGTTAATCGACCTGGAGGAGCAATGCGACCTGGCCGACGAGGCTATCGATAAGGATGCCGTTGATCTGGCGACCCGCGAGGGCGAGGTCGCGAAAGCGCAGAAAGAGTTCGAGATGGATCAGAGCCGCCTGCGCGCTGCCCAGAGCGATCTGGTCCAGGTCCAGGCGCGCCTGGGAGCGAGCCAGTCCGATCTGGGCCGCCAGCAGAAACATCTGGGCGACCGCAATAGTCTGCTGGCCTCGCGCCGTGACGCCATCGCGCAAGCGCAGCAGGTGCTGCGTACTCTGGAGACGCGGCTGGTTGATGAGCGCGCCCGGCTGGCCACAGCGCGCAACGAAGAGCAGCAGATTACGCAGCGCAAGCAGTCGGTGACTCGCGCGATTGCTGATGCCCAGCAGGAGATGGAGCGCCTGAAGACCTCGCTTGCCGAGGCCGAACGTCAGCGCCGCGCGATTGCGGACCGTCTGAATATGCTGAAAAACTGGCGCCAGAGCTTGAGTGGCTATAGCGATGGAGTGCGCGCCCTGCTGCGCGCGCCCCAGGGCAGGCTGCCGGGGCTGCTGGGGCCAGTGCCGCACCTGGGGATTGCGCCCAGGGGCCAGGAGCTTGCTCTGGAAGCCGCACTTGGCCCATATTTGCAAGCTGTAGTCGTCGAGACGTTTGAGCAGGCGCGCGCCTGCCTGGAGTACTTGCAGACCGCGAAGGCTGGCAAGGCAATGGTTGCCTGGCTTGAGCGCGTCGGCTCTCCGCTGGATATTTCTGACTCTCAGGCCGAACGCGAGAGTGCCGCGCTGAGCCGCTTGTTCGATGAACATCCCGATTTAAGAGCGCGTGTAACCGGACTGGCTTGGCGTTCTATCCAGTGTGAGCCCCGCTATGCACCCTTGTTTCGTACCATCTTGCGCGGTGTGCTGGTCGTCGAGGATCTGGATACGGCTCGTGATCTTCTAGACATCTTTGCTCAGCCGTTCGCGACGGATGCCTACCCGCGTGTTGAACGGCTGGTTACTTTGCATGGTGAGGTGCTGCATATCGAAGGTTGGATAACAGGAGGCAATGACAAAGATGGAGGCCAGCAGGGCTTGCTAGCCTACGAGCGCGAATTGCGCGAGTTGCCCCGCCAGTTGGATGAACATGTGGCCTTGATCGAGCAAATCAACGATTTGCTCAGCGAGGCTCAGCGTACGCAGGAGGGGCGCAGGGCCGAGTTGAGCAGCGTCGAGAAAGAACTGCAAAAGGTCGTATCGCGTATCAGTGAGTTAAATAAGGCGGTAGCGGCAACTCAGCGTGAGCAAGATCGCCTGCGCGGCGAACTGCAAGGCGCGAGTGCGATTGAGCAGCAACTGGCCGCTGAAATCGCTGGCCTTGAGCAAGAGATCCAAGCCACGATAGAACGGGTGCATGCCCACGAGAAATCACAGCGTGAGCTAAGCGGACTGGTGGGCGAGTTACAGCAGGAGGTAGAGGAGCGCACTGTGGCCTTTCGCCGTCAGCAGGATGAACTGGGCAAGGCCCGCACGGCTCTCGCAGTCAAGCGCCAGGAAGCCAGGGCTTTGCGCCAGCAACTGGCCTCGCAACAAAATCAGGCCCAGGACCTGCGCGCGCAGATCGATCAGCGTGTGACGCGTATCAAAGAGGCCGACGAACGCTATCTCGCGCTCCAGCAGACTGTTGAGCAGTATCAGGCCGCGCTTGCCAAAGCTCAGCAGCGCGTGCAGACGCAAGAGGAGCTCTTACACCAGGTCGAGGAGGAAGCTGCCGAGCTAGATGAGCAGATCGGCTCATTGGAGCAAAAGACCCAACAGCTGCGTCAGGAACTGACCGAACTGGAGCTTGCCTATCGCAAATGCCTGCTGGACAGTCAGAAGGCCCGCGATGCCGTCGAGAGTCTGCTAGAACAGCTAAAAGAAGAAATGGGCATTACCGACCCGCACGAACTGGCCCGCTATGCTACGACTGAACTGACTGAAACCGTAAAGCGCAACGAGAGCGCCGAAGCTGGGGCGACACAGAAAATCGAGGCGGGTGAAGCTCTGTCTGAAGAGGAAGAGGCAGAGCTACGCAAACTGCGTCGGCGTGTTGATGCCCTGCGCAGTAAGCTCAAGGCTCTGGGTGGCAGCGACCCCGAGGCCCCTCAGCAATACGAAGAGACGCGTACTCGCTACGAGTTCCTGACTTCACAGATTGCCGATATGGATCAGGCTGCGCTCCAGCTGCGCTCGATTATTAGCCAGCTCGATGTCACGATGGCGCGGCAATTTGAGACGACCTTTCAAGCCATCAATGCGCGTTTCCGCGAAAACTTTGTGACTCTGTTTAAAGGTGGGAGCGCCCGCCTGGAACTGACTACGGCCAGAGGCGACGAAGAGAATGGTAATGGAGAAGATGCCAGCGCGAGGGGCATGCCCACAGGCGTCGAAGTTATCGTCCAGCCGCCCGGTAAGAAAGTCCAGGATCTTGTGCTGCTCTCCGGTGGCGAGCGGGCGCTGGTCTCGGCAGCGCTGCTCTTCTCGCTGTTGGAGATCAACCCACCTCCATTCTGCCTGCTGGATGAAGTGGACGCGGCCCTTGACGAATCCAACGTCAATCGCTTCTGCGATATTCTACGCCGCCTGGCCCAGCGCACGCAGTTTATCGTTATCACGCATAACCGTGTCACCATGACTTCCGCGCAGGCTCTTTATGGAGTCTCCATGGGCAGCGACAGCGTCTCGCGTTTGCTCTCGCTGAAACTAGAGGAGGCGCACGCCGTGGCGGGTCAGCGCTAAATAAGTTGGTAAGCAGGTGTATCTGCACGGGAAGGGTATTTGCAAACTGGTTTTTGCTTGCAAAGTTGCCCTATATTTTCTTAGAGGACAATCATGTCGCGGCATGATCCTCGCAGGTCCGATCCTGCGTTAGAACTTTTTGAAGGGGTTTTTGTATGTATAAAAAATTGCTGGCTGGAGTGATGCTCCTGGCGATTCTGACAACCATTCTGGCCGCCTGCAGCATTCACGATACAGGTGGAGGAGGAACGGCTGCTGGCCCAACGGTGCATATGGGCAATGCCAACTTTACCCAGAGTAGCATTACCATCAAGAAAGGCCAGTCGATCACGCTGATCGATGATGTCTCGACCGAGCATATTATTACTAACGGTGAGTGGAAGACCAGCAGTTCGCCCAGTCTTTTTAAGGAGAACGGCGCGCCAGTTTATAACCAGACCTTTAACGGGAATGACTCTGGCACGCTTGGCCCATTTAATACCAGTGGCACCTTCCATTACTTATGTACAATCCATCCTGATATGAATCTGACGGTAACGGTCCAGTAGGGCTACTGCCTTTCCTGCGAACCTTGCGAGAGAAGAAGTGAGGAGAATGGATGAAGCCGCACATTTCATCCATTCTCCTCACTTCTTCTCTCGCAAGTAGTTATGCAAATTCCAGACGGAAGCGTCTGGTAAGATCCCGCTATTCATTGCTTCAGAGACTATAGTACTTTTATGGTAGGAAGAAGGCGGTGAGAGTGCGGCTTACATCCCGGCATGTTATACTGACCAGTGTAAAAAAAGAGAGAAAAAACGTTATAGCAAGTAAATAGATAAAGGTGGTTTTCGCTGTATGCGTTCCCGGTTATGGCATCTGTTGCGAGTGCATATCGTTCTCGCTGTGAAGTGTGGTTCAGCCCTCCTTCTTCTTTTGATCAGTGCGCTGGTAGTAGCCTGCGGTCCCAATAATAACGCCGCGGTTCCTAATTCGCCTCCGGTTACGATGACCATTAACCTTAATCAGATATTTGCCTCGCCCACGGCAGCGCTGGCTCCCTATTCCTGCGGGGCCTGGGCCACACAGACCACCGTTGCCTATTCTCCAAATGCTGTCGTTGGCGTGTATGCCAAGTTTGTACAGAACGTGAACGGCAATCCAGTGGGGATGGACAATGCTTCGGCGGTCGCTATCGTCTACTGGCCCAATGGCGCGACCTCCAGAATAACCGAAACAACTACCTCCGATGGCCTGGCTGTGTTTCAGGTGCCCTTGCAAGCAGGCGCACTTGGCGGTATCGTGCTGGTCGAAGTCGATTTTACTTCGTCCGATGGTCAGCACACCTGCGATGTGACGGACAACCAGCGTGCATTTTTTGCCGTCGTCGCGGCCACAGTCACGACCACGCCCAATCCCAACCCTCAGCCATCGGCAACCGGTGGCAACGGTACGCCGAATCCTTTCCCGTCTCCCTCCCCTTTCCCTACCTTCCCTGGGCAGGGAACGCCGCCGTCTGGACATTGATATATTCAACTTTATCGGGAGGGAGCCATACAAGCGACTCCCTCCCTTTTTGTGCCAGGAACATATATTCTAGAAATATGTTTTAAGCAAAAGACTTGCAAAATACGGTAGAACTTTGCATAATTACAAGAGAGAAAGTCTATTACCTGCATTGCGAACCTGTCCGGCAAATGGGCAAAATGCCCGTTGCTGTGAGGCGGAAAGGTCGAGGGAACGAGCAGATGTTTTCACCAGATGAGATGGGCTACGATACGACCGGCTCGATCATGCGGGCCTCGCGAGCGGCCAGCCGGCGTGAATTGCTGAAAAACAAGCGAACGCGTAATACGGATATTCTTCCAGGTATCGATGGCGCGCCTCCTCCCACCAGAATTCCTCGCTCTCAGATAGCTCATTTGCGCGAAGAGAATCTTCATCTACGCCGGGAACTGGCAGCTTTGCGGGAGCAGTTGGAGGTCGCCCAGGGCAATGTAGAGCTTCTAGGGGGCGAGATCGAAACGATCCACCACGCACACCAGCAAGAGATAGAACAGTATCAGCAACATTTGCGAGAAATGATGGAAGAGCGTAATCAGATGCAAGAAGCGAATCAGCAACTTGAGCAGCGCTACCAGGAACTCTATCGCTCCTTCCAGGATGCTGTCGAAGAAGAGGCTGGCAAAATGGTGCAGGAGGCGGCCCAGACGCTGGTGCTCTCGCCGGAACATACTCCGGCGCTGCTTGGCGAAGTGGTGCGGACACTCGAGGCCCAGGTGAAACAGACCGAAGATCAGCGCACTGCTGAATTATTGACCCTTATGCGCCAGGTTCAGTATAAGTCTGAGCTGCTGGAGCAGGAGGTCGAGCGCGAGCGCAATGAGCTAGCTACGGAGCGCGAGAATCTGCACCTCCTGCGACAGAGTGTAAGCGAGCAGGCCAGGCAGCGCTACCAGATGGAACGCGCGCGTCTCCGTGCGCGCTGGACTGCCGGACTAACGTTGATCTCGCTATTCCTTTTCGCCCTGATGGTCGCGCTTGAACTCGTCTTCTACAATCTCCACGCTGCTCTTTACATAACGTTATTTGTTCCTCTGGCGATTTGCATGGTGCTGAGCTATATCTTTGCCCATTTGCATACCGCCGGGCGTATCAACGTGCAGATGAAAGGCCAGTCCCAGAAGAAGAAGGCTCCAGCGAAAGCGCCTGCCTCCGCTCCGCAAGGGGCAAAGGCACCGGCAAGATAAGGCGGGGCAAAGAGAAGCATCAAGAGGACCCGACTTTTTATTGAGGCTCCGGTTTTCGTTGTCCGAGCAGGAAAGGCATCGTTTTTCCATCTTTCTGGAACTGGTCCGTCCATTTTCTTGCTCCGATGAGACCTGCGGGTCCCTGTGCGGCGTTGAGCATCAGAGGATCAGGGTAAACTCGATGTTCGTTCTCCCACTGGCGCAGCAGTGTATCGAAGTGACCAACCTGTTCGGGAAAGGTGCTTGCAAGATCCGTCTGCTCCCAGGGGTCCTCCATGCGGAAGAGTTGGACGGCGGGAATGTTCCAGAGCCCGGCCTCAAACGTGCGGATGAACTTCCAATCTCTGGTGACGATGCCTCTCTGTGCGGTGTAAAGCCCGTGACCACAGACGAGGTAGGGACGATGATGCTGCGGATCGAGGAGAGAGTGGCTATCCCAGTGTGGCGGAGGAGTGATACCGAACGCATCACAAACCGTGGCCGCGATATCGAGCTGATACACCAGCTTGTGAGACACTACTCCCTGGTGCTTTGCTTGAGGGTGACGGACAATGAGGGGAATATGCTGCGTTCCATTGTAGATGTTGCCATGCTCAGCGTAGAAACCGTGTTCTCCCATTTCTTCGCCATGATCTGCTGCGAGGAGAAAGAAGGTTTCGTCGTACAATCCGAGAGCTTTGAAAGCATCGAGCAAGCGCCCAACCTGGTAATCAGCATAGCGAATTTCTCCATCGTATTCATCAATCAGCTTGCGCCACTCATCATAGCCGGTAATGCCCATGGCTGGAGCTGAATGCCAGACTCGGTTTTGCTGATGGGTCTCGATCTCTTCGGGGGTAGGATGCTTGGGGTAGTGGTTATTGCGCACGGCTTCAACAAACGAAAGCGGCGCTTCATAGAGCGTATGAGGGTCCCAAAGCTGGACATACAGATAGAAGTTTTTGAGATGGCGATGAGCGTTCAGCCACTCGATAGCCAGGGTAATAACCTCTTCCCCTGTCACTTGCTGAAATCCTGATCCATACAGAAAGTGAAGATTGGCTCGCCCCGAGGGGTCAATCAGCTCATGCCACCCCACATAAAACCAGGGCGAGGGATGGCGTCCGAAGCTGGAGATAGCAACAGCCGGGATAGAATGCTGCCGGAGCACATTGGGTAGAGTCTCCTGCTGCCCATGTAAGAGCAGGCCGCGTTCTCCATGTGTCACAACCCCGTTGGTGATGCCAAAAGTCCCACTTACCAGTGCGGCTCGCGAAGGCATGCAGGGGCTATCCGACGTGAAGCAATGGGTAAAGCGTGTCCCTTGCTCTGCGAGATGGTCGATATGGGGGGTAGTTGGACGACCGTACCCATAACAGCTCATATGATCTGGTCGTAAACTGTCGATATCAATATAGACGACATACATGTTCGTTACCTTCATCATTACCTTCAGTACAGGAATCTGCGCCTTTCTCTGAGAGCGCCTTTGATGGAATGGAGCGGCGGGCCAGGCCCGCCGCTCCATTCCATCAAAGGGCACCACTCGAACAAGTTGTATTTTAGCCCTTGACCGAACCGGCCAGGATACCGCGTATGAAGTAACGCTGCATGGAGAAGAACACAACCAGTGGCAGGATCATCATAAGGAATGACGCAGCAGTCAGCAATTGCCAGTCTTCGCCGTAGGAGCCGACCAGATTGGCTACTACTACAGTCATTGGCGCGTGAGCCGGGTTGCTACCCACGAAGATCAGGGCGATCAGCAGGTCATTCCAGACCCACATGAACTGGAAGATCGCCAGGGAGGCCAGAGCCGGTACCGACAACGGGATAATGATGGTCCAGAAAGTACGGAAATTTGAAGCTCCGTCGATATAGGCCGATTCCAGCAGGTCCTTGGGCAGCGCGGCAAAAAAGTTGCGCAGCAGGAAAACCGCGAACGGCAGGCCGAAAGCGGTGTGGGCAATCCAGAGGGCAGCATACTGGCCGGTCAATCCGAGCTGCGTGAATATAGTGAGAATGGGTGCCAGGGCGATCTGGTTGGGAACGACCAGCATCGCGACGACGCCAAAGAAGAGCGCATTACGGAACGGGAAGCGCATCCAGGCGAAGGCATACGCTGCAAATGCACCGAGCAGCATAGGCAAGATCGTCGCTGGAATGGAGATGATCAGGCTACTAAGAAAAGCCTGGCCCATACCGCTTGACTGGATGACATTCACATAGTTCTGAATGGTAAACTGCCAGGGAGGGAGCAGCCCCGTCCACCAGCCGGATGAAGCGATCGCCTGGGGTGGGCGAAACGAGCTGATAAACAGACCGAAAGTGGGTATCGACCAGAGCACGGCGACCACCACAACGAGAATAGTAACCAGGCTGTTATTGAAGGAGCGCAGGAAAACGCCGCCCTCTCGTGGCTGGGCAAGGGCTTTCGCGCGCACCGATGATGCTGCGGGTTGCTCTGTTACACTCATCGTCCCTGCTCCTCTCTGCGCATTCTGCGGACATTGATAATCATCACCGGAATGATCACCACAGTCAGGAGTATCGCTAATGCGCTGCCCTTGCCGTAATCAAGGTCGGTGAATGCCCGTGTATAGAATTCCATAGCCACTACATCGGTGCCGTAATTGCCGCCAGTCTCGACGTAAATCACATCAAAGATCTTGAGAATATTGATGATCATGGTGGTAGCGACAACACCCAGGGTTGGACCGATCATCGGCATCATGATGCTCCAGAACATGGTGAAGCGCCCCGCTCCATCCATTTTCGCTGCCTCGATCACATCATCGGGAATGCCTTTCAGGGCTGCCGAGATAATCACCATACTGAAGCCGGTCCACATCCAGGTATAAATCACAATCAAGGCAAAGTTATCGATGGCTGGATTCTGGAGCCAGGCCTGTTGTGGCACATGGAAGAGACCTAAAAAGGCGTTCAACAGGCCGATCTGGGGTGAGTAGTCGTAAACGAATTTCCAGATGACGCTAGCACCCACGAACGAGATCGCCATCGGGATAAAAAGCGCGGATTTGATGATAGCCTCGATCTTCACCCGGTCTACCAGGACCGCGATGATCAGTCCCAGGCCAACCGTCAGAAGCGTTCCCAGGACCAGCCAGAGCAAGTTATTCCTCAGCGCCTCGATCATATCTGGATCAGTGCCGATAAAAATGTAATTCTTGAATCCGACAAACTTTGTTGAATCGGCGTTCTCGAAGCTGTAGATGAGGGTCTGGATCAGCGGATAGATGAAAAAAGCCACGATCAGGAGCACTGCTGGGGCGATCCATATCAAGGCCGTCCAGGAAATACCTCGCCCCCCTTTCTCTGGGGGAGCAGTCGCAGCAACGCGTTCTCTCGCTACCGTTGCCATCTATGCCTCCTTTGTCAGTACAAGCGGTGATTGCAAACGCCCGCTGGATTATCAGGAAGACAGTTTTTCCTATCACGCAAAAGGAATGCAGGTCGTAAAGATTATACCACTGCGGATAGAATTTCCAGGTCTCCCCGTAAACGTAAGGGCCGGGGAAATGTAGTGGCACCTTAATGCCACTACATTTCCTTACTCTTCTCTGGACTGATCAGGAGGAGTAGGCCGACGAAGCGGTACTTTCAAGACTGCTGAGGATGCTGCTCAGCGACGATGGATTCTGGATGTAGTTGAGGGTTGCCTTCCAGTAAGCGTTCTCCATCGCGGTTGGCATCGAGTCATCCTGGCTGAATCTGAAAGAGGTTGCGCTTTGCAACTGTTGAGCGGTAGCCGCCGCTACTGAGTCCGGATAGGAACTCGCCGGTACCGATTTGTTCACAGCGGATTTTCCCCCTTTCTTTACCCAGATCTCCTGCGCTTCGGCCGTGGTGAGGAATTGCATGTACTGGCGCGTGCCGTTGTTGTCCTTCAGCGCGAAGTAGATGTCGGCAGTTCCAGTCACTGCTCCCGCGTAAGCCGGGTTGATGGTTGGCCAGGGGAAGAAATCGAAATCCGTGCCCGCCTGGGCTTTTGGGAACTGGGCGGTGATGAACCCTTCTGTGAAATCACCCAGGTAGTACATATAAGCCTTTGGTGGATTATCGAAGGGCAGGTACGAAGCAGGCTGGAAGTTAGTGGCCAGGATAGACTGTGGCGCGCCCTGGATGAAATTCTTGCCGGTGACAATCTGGCCAAAGTACTCAAAGGCGTTCTTGACGCTGGAGTCCGTCCAGGGGATCTGGTGGTTCACCCACTTATCCGACATTTGCGGCCCATTCAAGGTGAGGTAGATCTGATCGATCCAGTCGGCGGCTGGCCAGCCGCTGGCGGCTCCGCTTTCCACGCCCATCGCCCAGGGGAATTTCCCACTGGCGGCGATTTGCTGCGAAAGCGTGATCAGATCGTTCCAGGTCTTGGGAACACTCCAGCCATTGGCCTGGAACTCCTTGGGGCTGTACCAGATGGTACCCTTCGTATTGGCCAGGTAGGGCACAGCGTACATGCCGCCGTTGACCGTGACCAGGTTAAGCCAGGTCGATGAGTAGTTGGCCTTGAGCGAGTTCATATCCAGAAAGCTATCCAGGCGCAGCAGTTTTCCTTCGTTCGCGTAGGTTGTGATCGACGGTAGGTCGGGGATAGCGGAGATGTCGGGCGGATTGTTGCCCCTGACGCGCGTGCTCAAGACAGTTGGCAAATCGCGCGTGGACTCGACGTTGACCTTGATGCCGGTCTTGGATGTGAAGGCGTCGTTGACGGCGTTTAAGTTATCCAGCTCTGAACCACTGATCACCACCAGCATGTCAAGGGATTTGACTGTGGGGGGAGTACCGCTGACGTTAATACCACCGCCGCTGCCGCTGCTGCTGGGGGGACCACCACAAGCATCCAGGAGCGCTACGGCTGCACTTGTTGACACACCTGCGGCCAGCGCACGCTGCATAAACTGGCGGCGAGTGATCCTGAAGTGCGTATACTCTTCTACTAATTGCTCTACTGTGTTCCGTTGTTGATGACGATTAAATAGAGGCATCGTTCCCTCCTTTATGGATATAGGAAACTAACAAGAACAAGACAGTCCTGGAGGCTAGAATCATCTTGCGCCCACCAACCTCCTGGGAAAGAAGGATCAGCCCTGAAAGAAAAAACAGAAGCGCCAGGAACCGTTCAAGGGCGGGGTGTCTTTTCTATCAGACCTAATCATAGCCTATAGTGTAGCGAACTTCGATCTTCCGGGAATACCTCCAGCAAGGGGCTAAGAGGGGGCTACTATGGGGCTTCTTTGCGAGGCTATCTGGGCCTCTGTCCGAACGCTTTGGGAAGCTGGAGGAACAATTGTCATGTTTTTTGCTCTTTGCCAGTCATTACTAGGTGAAAGCACCTTTTCTCACAAATGTTAGGGAAGCTTGTTCATAAATGAACAAAAATGAAACGGGTGTGCTTGTCCGGGGGTGATAAAAATGTCAACGTTGATAGCAGGAGGTCCAGGGATGCAGCAGGGAAAAAGAGCGATCAGGCTCGCTCCAAACGAGCAATTGCGTTGGGAGCGCCAGCGACGTGGCTGGTCCCGCGCGTATATCGCGGAGCAAATCGGGGTAGCCGACCCCAAGACTATTGGCCGGTGGGAACGTGGGGATGCATTTCCCAGCGCTTATTTTTTACAGAAGCTCTGTACCTTATTTCAGATGCCTGCGGAAGAGTTAGGCTTGTGCCAGCCGGAGAGCCAGCCTCTCTTTGCTGAAAGTCCATTTCTATCTCTTGCGCAGCACAAACGCCTATCTCTGCCAGAAAGCACGTTTTGTGATCCCGCGCTGCCGCCCGCGCAGGCGGAGGGGCTGATTGGTCGCGACTCTTTGTTGCGCCAGCTCAAAGCGCAGGTGCTCGCTGAAGAAGAAGGGCCGGCACTGGTGGCTCTTAGTGGCCTGCCGGGCGTAGGAAAAACCGCCCTGGCTGTGAGCCTGGCGCATGAAGGCGAGGTCCGGCACCACTTTAGCGATGGGGTGCTCTGGGTCAGCCTGGGGCCGGACGCCGATATATTGGAAGAGCTGAAACGCTGGGGCCGACTGCTGGGGATTGAAGAACATGACATTCTGCATCCTGAAAACACAGAGGATTGGACTCGGGCGATTCATGCTCATATTGGCGAGCGTGCGATGCTGTTGATTATCGATGATGCCTGGACGTGCCAGGATGCCCTTGCCTTTAAGATAGGCGGGTCTCACTGTGCTTATTTACTCACCACGCGCATTCCCGCCGTCGCGCTGTACTTTGCCGGCGCTGGAACCTGCGTAATTCCTGAGCTTGATGAAGCGGCGAGCCTCAAACTGCTGGCGCGGTTCGTCCCTACCCTGGTTGCCCAGGAATGCGCGCGCGTGGGAGAATTGATTCGCCTGGCGGGGGGGCTGCCGCTGGCTCTCCAGTTGATCGGCACATACTTGCAGGCGCAGGTATGCAGCGGTCAACCCAGGCGCTGGCAGGCTGCGCTCGAACAACTGAGGCAGCCAGAAATGCGCGTGCAACTCACTATGCCACGCGCCCCGCTGGAGCCCCAAGCGGGCCTGCCGGCGGATGCCCCGATCTCGCTGCACGCCTTAATAGAGATGAGCTACCGACAACTGGACCCGGCAAGCCAGCAGGCTTTGATCGCGCTCTCAAGGCTGCCAGCTCGACCGGAGGGTTTCTCCGAAGAGGCCGCATTGGCGCTCGATGGAGTTTCTCTGGACGCGCTGGACAGGCTACTGGATGTCGGGCTCCTTGCAAGCGTAGCCCAGGGGCGGTACACTCTACATCAGACTATCGTGGACTTTGCCAGGTTCCAGGCAAAGATGGCGCTGAGTATGCCACAGCAGGTGCGAGTGTTGCGCCAGTTGCGCAAACGGTCTGCTCCGTCGGCAGAGCGTGAGCTACTCTCGCCGGCATACTCACAAGAAACGACGCTGTCACTTCTGGCCCAGGAATCAGGATAGATAGTAACACTTTGTTAGAGCTAAGAACCTGGCGTCCTTCTCCAGCGAAATACGCGCTTCTCTCGCGAAGAACGTCAGCAGGGTAAAAAATGGTTCTATAAGGTAGTTCTATCGGGAAGAGATCAAGGATGTCTTACAGGGTAGGCGATCCGCCAGCAAATGAGGCTGGCTGCTTTTCTGACGAGCGCGACCTTGTGCTGCGCGCCCAACGTGGGGACCAGCTAGCCTTTGAAAAGTTGTATGAACGGTATAACGACCGCATCAGCCGCTATTTGATTCGGATGGTGGGAGACGATGGCGTGGGATGCGAACTGACCCAGGAAACGTTTTTGAAAGCCTGGCAGGGGCTGTTGAGCCTGCGCGACCCGGACCGTTTCGCGAACTGGCTCTACCGTATCGCAACCAATACCGCGTATACGTATCAAAGCCATGCCCGGCTTATCCGTACTATTCCCTGGGAAGAGTATGCTGAGCGATCTGAAGCAGTAAGCATCTCTGGTCCGGAGAAGCTGATCGAGGAAACGGAATTGATGAAACTTGTTCTGGCTCGCCTCTCGCCGACGTATCGCCCGTGCTTCATTCTCTACGTGATTGAGAAGTTGCCCCAGCAGCAAATTGCCGAGCTGCTAGGCATCAAAGCTACCAGCGTGGGCAAATATGTCAGTCGAGGAAAAGAGGAATTTCGCCAGCTTTACTACCGTATGCTCAATGATGCACAGGAAAAAGAGGGAGGAAAGACACGATGAAAACTCGTCGCCCTCCCTGCCTTGAATGGCGCGAAAAGCTCGCGCTCAGACACGAAGATCTTTCGCCCGAAGACCAGCGAGCGCTGGATGCCCACGTAGCGACCTGCGAAACCTGCGCCTCGGCCCTGGCCGACTATCACTTCTTTGAGGCGCGTCTGGATGCTCTGCCGCCGCCGGCCATCAAGCCTCTGCCGCGTCTCTCACCCCATTTCTTCGAGCAAACAGAGCGTTCACGCGCGCCTCGTGTCCAACAAGCGGGAAGAGGTGTGCATCGCCTTGCTCGCGAGCTGCCGGCATTACGGCAGAGTAACATAACGTTCGTTGGGCGCCTGTTAAGCGTCGCGGCTGTCATCTGCCTGCTGCTGGCCGCTTCTCTGGTATTTAGAGTGGTGTATCAGTCGCGCCTGGCAGAGCACCCTGGCGGCATTACCCTGTTCAGTTTGGAGCAAGACTCCGACGCGGTCATGAGCGTAGCCTGGTCGCCGGACGGCAAATATATCGCCATGGCCAGCCTGGATTATCAGAATTACACCGTCAATGTCCGAGATGCTCGCAGTGGTAATCTGATTTGTACGTATAGCGGGCACCATGCCGAGGTTTATGCCCTGGCCTGGTCTCCCGATAGCCGCTACATTGCTTCGGGCAGCGGTGATGGTACGGTGCAGGTCTGGGACGCCCAGGACTGTGGCGCACCGATTGCTACCTACGATGAAACTGGCCCGGTCATGAGCGTGGCCTGGTCCCCTGATGGGACGGAGATTGCTTCGGGCGGTTGGGGTCGCGCCGTTCACGTCTGGGAGGTCAGGTCTGGCCAGACCCTGTGGACGAGGGCCGCCAACGATGTTGTCTCATCTATCGCCTGGGCGCCCAATGGTGATATCGCTGCGGGAAGCTACGATGAATGGGTTCGCGTCTGGGACTACGAGGGGCATCTTCTGTTCAACCACGACTATCAAATAGAAGGAAATGCTGCAGTAAACGCTGTAGCCTGGTCTCCCCAAAAACCCTATCTGCTCGCGGTTGGCCTTGAGAATGGAATGGTCAATGTCTGGAATATCTTCACGCCGGAGCCAACGGACTTCCCAATTCTTAACCAGCCTTCGAGCACGGATAACTACGCCATCCAGGCTGTCGCGTGGTCGCCCAATGGAAAATATCTGGCTTTAGGTGGTAACGATACGACTGTCCAGGTCTGGAACTTCTCCGCAGGCAAAAAGCTGATGACTTATACCGGCCATACCAATACGGTAAGCTCACTGGCCTGGTCGCCTGATGGGACGGAGATCGTCTCCGGTAGCTTCGATACTACCGTAAAAGTCTGGAAAGTCGTGGGTCTCTAATCTCTTCCTCTCTTCAATCAGGATGTGCTACAATACACTATGCCCGGAAATATGTACCAGAACGCGCTACGTTCGCCACGCTGAGAAAACAACTGGATTTCACTCCACTTTTCCGGCTCGTACAGTGGCCAGCGCGAGTATGCCGATGACGCCATGAGAGGGGCTGAAGCATTTTTCTTTCGGTCAGGAGATATGGAGGACCATGGGTTTCAATCTGAAAAATCGGCATTTCGTCAAGCTGGATGACTTTACTCCACAGGAAATCAGCTATCTCTTGCAGTTATCGGCCGATCTCAAAGCGGCGAAGTGCGCGGGGATGGAAGAGCAGCGCCTGCGCGGCAAAAATATCGCGTTGATCTTTGAAAAAGATTCGACGCGCACGCGCTGCGCCTTCGAGGTAGCAGCTTTCGATCAGGGCGCGCGCGTGACCTATCTTGGCTCCAGTGGCTCGCATATTGGCTATAAGGAAACGATCAAAGATACCGCACGGGTGCTTGGGCGCATGTACGATGGCATCGAGTATCGCGGATCTCAGCAGGCAAAGGTAGAGGAACTGGCTCGCTACGCGGGCGTGCCCGTGTGGAACGGGCTGACCGACGAAGCCCACCCGACACAGGCGCTGGCTGATCTGCTGACGATGCAGGAGCATGCTGGCAAGCCTCTAGAGCAGGTCTCGTTCTGCTTTCTGGGAGACACCGGCTTCAATGTTGCGGACTCGCTGCTGATCGGCGGTGTCAAAATGGGCATGGATGTGCGCCTGGCCGGGCCAAAGGACTACTGGCCACGTCCCGACCGTGTCGCGCAGGTCAAGAAGGTTGCCCGCGAAACCGGCGCGCGTATCACCATTACCGACGATGCCGAAGTTGCTGTCGACGGCTGCGATTTCATCTACACTGACGTATGGGTCTCGATGGGTGAGCCGCAGGAGCGCTGGGACAAACGCGTCGGGCAGCGCCAGATGCTTCCCTACCAGGTCAACAGCCGCTTGATGGCGCAGGCCCACAATCCCAACGTCAAATTTATGCATTGCCTGCCAGCCTATCACAACATCGACACAGCGCTTGGACGGCAGATTTACGAGCAATATGGCCTGGAAGAACTTGAAGTCACCGAAGAGGTCTTCGAATCGCCGGCCTCTATCGTCTTCGACCAGGCCGAGAACCGGCTGCACACCATCAAAGCGATTCTGATTGCTACGCTGGTCGGTGAGTGAAGAGAGATACATTATTCGGTAAGGAGAGATATATAGTAGATGAAATTTGGCCCGAAGAGCAACATGTAACAAAGAATGAGTACCACCAGGCCCAAAAGGAAGAGAAAGCCAGCTTCTTGCGGCGGAGATATGAAGAGCTGCGTTCCCAGTGCTCGAAATGCACATACTACGTCTGCACCTGTGGTGAGTGTATATGCAACTATCCTGGTCGAGGGGCGGATATATGGTGAAACTGCTGATAGCAAAGAACTGGCATAGAGGGCCGCTTCCGCGTGTCCTGCCCCGCTTCAACGTGGGTCTCTGACCCTGCTGTACGCGTGCCTTTGCGCAGAAAGACTCGCGGAATGTTCAGCATCAGGAGGAGTACATGCAGGGCGGGCGCTTCCTCGATGAATCGGGAGAGGACACGATAAAATCGGTCCTCTATGGCATATTTTGTACAAGAGTACATATAACTTGTTAACGGTCTGCTGCTTCTCAAGAGAAGACGCCTGTTCAATGCCATTATGCTTCAAGAGCTTTACTGATACTTCCAATTCATTGCTCGCAACAAATTTTGAAACGACTGGGAAGCATGGCGAAACAGGGCCGGACCGCTGAAGCCCTGGAACTGACCGGCAATGGCAAGGTGTGGTTCCAACGAGAAAAAGCCGTCGTAGCCATCGTCGCGCAGCCGTTGCAACAATTCCGGCCAGCGTGTCGTACCTTCGCCGGCCGCGACCACGCTGCCATCGGCGCGCGCGTCCTTCACATGCATGTAGCACAGCCAGGGGCCCAGGGCCTCGTAAGCGTCGGGATAGGGAACTTGCCGGCATTGGATAAAGTTGGCGGGATCAAAGGCGAACTGAAAATGGGGATCGTTGATAGTTTCCAGCAGGTCCACGCAGCGCGCAATAGTATCGCCATAGATGTCCTTCTCGTTCTCGTGGAGCAGGGTGATATGAGCCGCTTTCGCTCGTGTCGTTAGCTCGCGCAGGCGGTGTAGCACCTCATCGCGCCAATCGGCGGGATCATTCTGGCTTCCAGCATTTGCAGGCGGGTAGAAAGAGAAAATGCGCACAAAGGGTGTGCCCAGAGCATGGGCAAGCTCTAGCGCCCGCTCGAACCGCCTCAAGTGCTCGTCAAAAGGCGCATCAATCGGAACTTTGCCGATAGGTGAGCCAATGGCGGCGACGCCTATGTGCTGCTCGGCCAATGCCTGCTGTATTGCGGCCACTTGCTGATCGGTGAGATCCAGTACATTCACACCTTCGACTCCGCGCAGATCGAGAAAATGGATCTGTTCACTGTTCAGGACAGCCAGTTGCTCGTGGAGGTCAGGCGAGATTTCATCGGCGAAAGCCGAAAGGCGAATCATCGCAGTACCACCTCCTTGCCCGTGCGGGCCGCTTCATAAATACTCAGGATAATCTCTACAGGAATGCGTGCCGCGTGGCCGTCCACCAGCGGTGTCCCGTCCTGGCGAATCGCGTGGATCATGTCAGCAATCTGCAAGGCGTGGCTGCGAATCGCCAGCGCGGAGGGATTGCTGGCTGCGGAAGCATCCTTCTCTGACGAGTGTATTTTGCTCGTCTTTGCACCGGAACCGTAGTCACCTGTCGCCTCCTTTTCATCGCGAGCCAGATGGAGAAATCCTAGCTCATCGCCCTCGATTACTGCCGATCCCTTATCGCCGAAGATTTCCAGGCGCGCGGCCAGGCCGGGATACGCGCTGGTTGTCGCACTAATTGTTCCAAGAGCTCCATTGGCGAAACGCAGTATTGCAACCGCAACATCTTCGGTTTCCATACGATGGGCAAGCGTGTCGGTATACGCGAGAATGCTTTTGACGGGGCCCATCATCCATTGCAACAGATCGATGTAGTGAATGGACTGATTCATCAGAACGCCGCCTCCGTCGAGTTGCCAGGTGCCACGCCAATCTCCGCTATCGTAGTAGCGCTGTGAGCGCCACCAGGGAATGTGCGCGTTCCCCAGGACCAGCCTGCCAAACGCCCCTTCATCGACTAAGGTCCGCACGCGCTGGCTGGCTGGATCGAAGCGATGCTGGCTAATTATGGCCAGTTTGACGCCCATTTCCTGCTGCACGCGCAGCATCTCATCGATTGCCGGCAGGCAGATCTCCATAGGCTTCTCGACGATCACATGATGACCTGCGCGCATTGCCTGGCAGGCGTGTTCGCCATGCGTCCCGCTGGGCGTGCAGATTGTCACTACGTCCAGCGGCTCGCGGGTCAGCATCTCGCCCAGATCGGTATAGGCCCGCGCGCCGTACTTCGCCGCCAGCTTCTGCGCCCGCTCGGCGGTGCTATCGGTCACAGCGCGCAGTTCTGCGTCTGGCAGGCTGGCGATGGCCTCCGCATGCAGTGGGCCAATCACCCCGCAGCCAACCAGGCCAAATTGTAGCTTCTCCATGATTTCATAGAGCCTTTCTTCGAGTATTCCTATCTATCTTATTATAAATTCTATGCTGCCCTTCTTTGTTGATATAGCCACATAAAGATGGCGTGGGAAGATGCTTCGAGCAGAAGGCGATTGACAAAGCAGAGAAAAATCGGGCATGCTTTACATAGACAAAAGCTGGTACGTAGGCTGGTAATCCGGGTGCATGACGATTTTCCCTTGTAGATGAACGTCTGTTTGCTTCACAGGGAGGCTGGTTTATGAATTCCTTGATTCGCTTCCTGCTTTTTCTGGTCTTGCTGGTCCTGCTAGGGGTTGGTATCCGGCTAATGTATTATGGCTTACAGAGTCTCGTTGGTTCTTCGGCTGCTTCAGGCGTATTCCAGGTGCTGGCACTTCTGGCTGGGGTTGTCTGTTTCATTGCAGGCATTTTCACCGGCGTCGTTCTTCTGAGTCCATCTCGCGTGTAATATGGTTCACCCTGGAAAGGCATTGCTCCTGCGGAGTAGAACTCCGCTAACCGGCGAAAGTTCGTTAACGGAGTTCTGTTCTCTGTGGAGTTTGCCGGATTCCTTGTGTTTTGGAACAAGTGCTTTTTCATGCAATATTTGTTACAAAACACGGGAGATCTTTTTACTCTCCAGAGAGGCTTCTTCATATTCTAGCGCGAGCGAAGCCGGTTCAGCGGCTTTGCCGGAGAGATGCGTGACGTCGGCCCAGCAGCGCAGAACGCCACAGGTAATATGATCAGCATCTGTCGTCAGTTCGATTTCAGTAATAGCACAGTTATGCATGCCTGCGAGGGGAGTCTGATCGGTACTGACGCCAGCGCAGACGCTTCTCACGATGGCGGTGAGAATACCTCCATGAGCCGCGATGACGATTCGCTGCCCCGAACGCCCGCGTGTGGTGTTCAACAAGCCGCGCCGCGCTCGCTCAACCAGTTCCAGAAAATTCTCGCCGCCGGGGAAGCGCGCAGCCGGGTTGCCTTTGAGCCATTCATCCACAACCTGATTGTGCAGTTTCCAGGCAGCCTCCGTGGGCGGCATTCGCTCTAGATCGCCAACATTGACCTCGCGAAACTCTTCCAACACGATCACCGGTAGAGCATGCGGTCTGGCAATAATCTCCCCAGTTTCGTGCGCGCGTTTGAGCGGTGAAGCATAAACAGCGTCGATGGCGATGGCCTTAAAAAATTCTGCGGTCTGCTCCGCTTGCAAGACGCCTTTTGGGGTGAGTGGGTAATCGACGAGTTTGTAGGAGAATTCATTGGTGATATTAGCGAGGTTCTCTCCATGACGGACAAGGTAGAGCGTGTTGGTAGTTGTATTATTCATGAAACCCTTTCGTTTTCTAAGGAGAAAATTGCTTACTTAATAGACTCAGCTTTATAATATAACATGAGATTGCTGATAGCAAGGTGAGCAGTAGGGAAACCTTAAGGATGGATCTTCTCGCCCTTCGAGAGCATTTCGATAAATTTTTGAATGCGAGCAGTGCGGGTTTCGGTCCTTTTAGCCGTCTCAATTCTGAACAGAATAGCGTAGCGATTTGCGCTATCTAGCGTGCTAAAAAACGCCTGTGCCTGCGGGTTTTTGTCCAGTTCGCTCTGAAAATCGGCGGGGATGGTGATCTTGCTTTGCGATCCATAAGCCTGCTCCCAGCGTCCATCGGCCTTCGCCAGCTCTACCTGGCGCAGTCCCGCCGGATGCATCCTACCCTGGGCAATCAGCGCTGTGGCTTTCTCGCAATTTATCCTGGACCAGATGCTTTTGGGGCGGCGCGGCGTGAACTTTTGCAACCAGTACCGATCATCGAAAGAGGCTTTTTGCCCATCGATCCAACCATAACAGAGGGCGCTTTCTAA
>DATGKW010000079.1:0-10632 GCA_035294465.1 Ktedonobacteraceae bacterium
GCGCGCACCTCCAGGGAGTCGAGCAGCAAGCTGGTTCCTTCGTCCATCTTGCCACCGGCGAAAGCGGCCAGTTCGGGCGGCGCAAGCTCAGCGTCCTCTTCCGCGCCCTTCAACGCGCAGATGACGCGCCGTCCCTTGCTGATCTCAAGCGTCTCAAGGTTGCCGAACATCTCCTGCACGTGCCTGCCCAGCGAAAGGATGCCGCGATCCTTCGCCCCCTCTATGTAGAGCCGCCCGCCAGCCTTGAGCGCGTAGGCTGCCAGCCGAACGCCGTACTGCATCCAGGCATTGTTGGGCTGGTAGAGGATATTCATCACTGCCGCGTCCATCGTCGCGGGCGCCTCGCGCAGAGCATACTCGTGAAAAGCGACGTGCCGCAGGCGCGGGCCGGCTTTGCCCAGGTTCGTGACTGCCGTTCGCGCCTGCTCACAGGCTGCGATATTGTCCTCGGCCAGCAGCAATTCGCCCGCGCTGAGTTGCCGCGCGACATGAGATACGCAGGGATCAGCCGCCGAATTTACCATCAACACGCGCTCATCTATCGCGCAGTGCAGTACCTCAGCAAGTAATGATTGGAACATGCCTCCGCACCTTTTTCTCCTTGGCAAGCATTGGTTATCGGTCAAGGGAGCCAGCGCATCCAGCATACCATAGATTCTGGCCTCGGTGCCAGCACAAGTTTTCTCTGCAAGAACAGCTATCGGCATATCTGAACGAATTGTCATTTCTTTTTTCCGCCCAATCGCTCAAAATATGAATATTTTTTCATAAAACAAAGGAGCCTTTACATGTTTTCGTCACCATACTATGGTATATTTCCCTTGTGACAAGATTTGAAACGGTTCGGGGGGAAGTCTGCAAGCTTAACCGGGGTGGATGTCACGTGGAAGTGGGGTAAGCGGGCAGAAAAAAGACGAACGAAATGTTACAGAAGGAAGGACGCTCTCCTGCGAGCGTCCTTTTTTTTCAGAGATTGACGTGCTCCCCTGGTTGCAAGGGGCGGAACTTCGTGCCGGTGTTGATAAAGACAATCGTTTGATCTTGAACATGCACGATCATATCGGGCCGGCCATCGCCATTGACATCGCGAAACTCGCCGGTCACGGGAATCAGGTTGCTGCCGCTGCCAAAAAGCGTCGGACCGGTGTAGATGATCGCGTGGGTTGAATCCCCGCCCGGAAACTCGATAATGATGATGTGACTGTTCAAGTTCATAAAGATAAAGTGCGAGGGATTGCTCGCGCTATCATCATGCCCGACTACGGCGTTCACCTGGTAGGTGCGCGGCATGCCATAGGTGGCATCTTCCTGGTGAAGCTGCCACCAGGACCCAAAGGCGTTCAATCCGGCAAATAACCCCAGCATTACCAGCATACCCAGAACTATCGCCAGCCAGGGAGCGCGCCGCCTGCGACCACGCGAGGGGGCCTGGATGGCCCTGGGCGCGAGGTTGCCGTCAGGCGCTACAGCGCTCGCCCGCCGATGTTGAATGAACGCCTCCTGTTCAGGGGCGTAGTCGTCCAACGTGTCCCGCTGTACCGGCTGTCTGTACCGGCGTACACTGGTACGCGGGCGCGTTACGTAATACTCCTCTTCCTCCGCGATATCATAATCGATATCCGCGGCCTGCGATCCTTTGCGGATCTGCGATGCAGCCATGATGGTTTCCTCCTCATTAGTAATTATGTTCTAAAAATTGTCCGTATCATAATACCTGGGCAGCCGCCTGTCAAGAGGAAACTTACATTGACAGCCTCACTTTTGCGAGACTATACTTTAACAGGTGAGCAGGAGGAGAAAGCACATACGATCTTTCCCCTCTTTTGTTTGTTGGAAAGGATATCTTCATTGCTGGTTGACAGCCATGCCCACATCGACACCTCCCGTTTCGATGCCGACCGCGAAGCTGTAATCGCGGCTGCCCAGGCCGGAGGAATTACGCGCATGATTGATCCCGGCTGTGACCTGGCTTCCAGCCGGGCCGCATTGTCCCTTGCTAAAGCCCATCCAGGCGTAATTTTCGCGGGCGTGGGAACGCATCCCCACGACGCGACGACGTATAGCGCCGAAGTAGAGGAGCAGTATCGCGCGCTGGCCGGGGAGCCGGAAGTAGTGGCTATAGGCGAATGTGGCCTGGACTATTTTCGGATGCTCTCGCCCCGCGAGACACAGCGCGAGGTTTTTTGCGCACACCTGCGCCTGGCTCGCGAGTGCAACCTGCCCTGTATCATTCACGTGCGCGACTCCCACGAGGATGTGATAGAGCTTTTGCGCGCACATGGCCGGGGCCTGCGCGGCGTGTTTCACTGCTTCTCTGGCACAGTGAAGCAGGCCGAGGAATGCCTGGAGTTCGAGGGCTTTCTACTCTCATTCGCCGGCCCGCTCACCCGCCAGGGCAACGAACTGCCAGAAGTCGCGCGCCTTGCTCCCCTGGAGCGTATCCTGGTTGAAACCGATAGCCCTTACCTGGTGCCCAAACCACTGCGCGAGAGGCGCAACCAGCCCCTTTTCGTCAGGCACACAGCAGAGAAGCTGGCCGAGATCCGGGGCATGACATTGGAAGAAATTGCGCAGGCAACCACCGCCAATGCGGTTCGTCTGTTTGGCCTTGACCGGTATGCCACGGACAACCCGTGATACTTTGTGCCTCATTTGCTTTCAACGCTGCTCATTAGGAGAGAAATCATAATGAAACTCTTTAATACCCTGACCCAATCTCTGGAAACCTTTGTCCCTATCGACGAGACAGTCCGCATCTACGTCTGTGGCATCACACCCTATGATACGACTCACCTGGGACACGCTTTCCTCTACGTCTCGTTTGACGCGCTGATACGCTATCTCAAGGCGCGCGGCTATGATGTGAAGTACGTGCAAAATGTCACAGATATCGATGATGATATTCTTCGCAAGGCGCGCGAGGTAGGACTGGCCTGGGACGAACTGGGCAGGCGCGAGACCGAGCGCTTCCTGAAAGATATGGACGCGCTGAATGTTCTGCGCCCGGATGTCTACGCCAGGGCAACCGAACAAATCCCGACTATTATTGAGATTATCCTGGCATTGATCGAGCAGGGCTACGCCTACGAGAGCAGCGGCTGTGTCTATTTCAGCGTGAAGAAAGACCCGGAGTTTGGCCGGATGGCTCGCGCAATCGGCCTGCACGATTACGACGCGATGCTCAAGATCGCCAATGAACGCGGCAATTTCCCCGACGACCCGCGCAAACGGGACCCGCTGGATTTCGTGCTCTGGCAGGCTCAAGCGCCGGGCGAACCGGCGTGGGCCAGCCCGTGGGGACCAGGCCGCCCCGGCTGGCACATCGAGTGCAGCGCGATGGCCATACGCTACCTCGGCCCACAGATCGACATTCACGGAGGCGGAGCCGATTTGGCCTTCCCGCACCATACCTGCGAAATTGCGCAATCCGAGCATTTTACCGGGCAAGCGCCTTTCTCACGCTTCTGGCTGCACATCGGTATGGTTGAGCAAGACGGCGAGAAGATGAGCAAGTCGCTGGGCAACCTGACGCTTGTCAGCGATCTGCTCAAGGAATATGATGCCGATACCATTCGCGTAACGCTCCTCAACCATCATTACCGCTATCCGTGGGAATGCTTTCCGGCAGATCTGAACTTCGCCCGCGAGATGGTTGAGCAGTTTCGGCAGGTGCGCGAGCTCCTGGGCGAACAGAGCAAAGGCGAAGATAGCCTGCTGCGCGGGCGCTTCGAGGCCGCGATGGACAACGATCTGAACACCCCGGAAGCGCTCCTGCTGCTCCATCAGGCAGCCGAACGCGTGATTGCCGATTATGATCCCAACACTGGAACAGAATTGCTCAGACTAGCAAGAGTACTGGGCCTGACAGTCTGAACCGGTGTGAGCAGCTAAAGCAGAAAGGAATCCGCTGGCCACATGAAAAATTCTTCGGCCGGAGGCTCGCGCCTGCCCATTGGATTGGCATTCTATAGTTTTGCTCTTGTTGGTCTGAACTCAGGCGTAGGCGGCGTTGTCCTCAAAAGCCTGAGCACGTATTATCATGTGGGTGATGCTGTGCTGGGTACCTTATTTTTTGTCTCAGCCCTGAGTTATTCCTTCTCCTCTTTTTTCTGCGGTCCGCTGGCTGAACGATTGAGCCTGCGCTGGCTTCTGGCCCTGGGCACGATTTTCTTTCTTTCAGGCGCGCTCGGCTATATTCTGGAAGCGCCTTTCGTGCTGTTGTTTTTTTTCCGCCTGTGTATGGGCCTGGGCACTGGTATCATTGAGACAGGCTTCAATATCCTTATCAGTGCGCTTCCCCGCCGTACATCGCTGCTCAGCTATCTCCATGCCTTCTTCGGCGTAGGCACCATCTTTGGCCCACTGCTAGCAACAGGTATTCTGGCTCTGCTCTGGGGTTGGAATACGATCTACGTAGCGCTGGCCCTGCTGAATCTGCTGCAACTCGGCGGCATTCTGCTTCTGCTGGGCGTCCCTGCTGGTGAAAAAGATTTGCCCCAGGAGCAGATTCCAGTTCAGCGCACTGCTTTTCGGGAAACGCTCGCCCTGCCTCTGATCTGGCTCACGTCAATCTTCCTGCTGGTATATACAGGCGTGGAAGTCTGCGCCAGCAACTGGGGTTACACATTTCTGGTAGATAACCGGGCATTGGGAACCCTGGCAGCCGGTTGGATTGTCAGCGGCTTTGGTATCGGCCTGACTCTGGGGCGTTTCCTGATCCAGCCTCTGGCCGAACGCAAAGGAGTTGGAGTGGCAACGCTCATGTACGCTTTGATCGGCGGGGCCATTCTCAGCCTGCTTATCACCTGGCTGATCCCATCTGGCGCTCTGGCTGGCGCTGGCTTCTGTCTCCTCGGCCTCAGCCTGGCTCCCATTTATCCACTAACCGTAGCTCTGGTGCCGAAGCTGGTGCCAGAACGCCTTGTACCCAGCGCGATTGGTGTGCTCGTGAGCGTGAGCATTAGCGGCCTCTCCGTTTTGCCCTGGCTTGCCGGAGTCCTGGCCCAGTTTCAAGGTATCTGGACGCTCATGCCCTACCTGCTCGTTCTCACCCTCATTCTCCTGGCTTTCTGGATCTACCTGGCGCGGCCCGTGAGCGCGTCTGAAGCTGCACAGAAAAAACTGGCCAGCGCTCAGACATAGGGGCAGGCGAGAAAGCAATGACTCCCTCTCCCTTTGCTGCGCGCCACCTTATTTTTCCAGATGACCGCCGGTCATCAAAATGCCCAGTTCCTCTTCGCTGGCATCCGGCGAGACGATGCCAACAATCTTGCCCTCGTACATCACTGCAATGCGATCCGAGAGCGAGCGAATCTCGTCCAGTTCGGCTGAAACCAGCAGGACAGCCTTGCCGGCGTCGCGCTGCTCGATGATGCGGCGGTGAATAAATTCGATTGCACCAATATCAACTCCTCGCGTGGGCTGCGAGGCGACCAGCAGCATAGGATCGGCAGAGAATTCGCGGGCGATAATGAGCTTTTGCTGATTGCCGCCTGAGAGCGAACGCGCTCGGGATTCGATGGAGGCGGTACGCACGTCGTATTCTGCAACCAGCCTTTTTGCCCAATCGATAATCTTTTTGAGCAGGAGGAAAAAGCCGCCCTTGGCAAACTGCGGCCAGCTTTGCCGGCCCAGGATCACATTATCGGCAATCGAGCTTTGCAGCACGAGCCCGCTTTCGCGCCGATCCTCCGGGATATGCGCCACGCCAACCAGACGTTCATCCCTGGCGCTCATACCGGTGATGTCTCGCGTCTCGCCTGGCTGGCCATCGACAACCTGCGTAATTGTCAGCTTGCCAGAGGTCGCCTTGCGCATCCCGGTCACAACCTCGACGAGTTCCGATTGTCCGTTGCCCTCTACGCCGGCAATGCCGAGAATCTCGCCTGCGCGCACGTCAAAGCTCACATCGCGCAACGCCTCCAGGCCGCGGTTGGATTGCGCGCTGAGATGCTCAACATGCAGCACCACCGGGCCGGGTCTGGCAGGCGTTTTGTTTACGCGCAGCAGCACTTCGCGCCCGACCATCATACGCGCAATCTCGGCCTGGCTGGTCTCCCTGGTCACAAGCCTGCCGGCATTTTTGCCGCGCCGCAGAACCGTCACATTGTCAGAAATCTCCAGCACCTCGCGCAGCTTATGCGTGATAAAGATGATGGTTTTTCCCCTGTCAACCAGGCCCCGCAGCACGCTGAAAAGCTCAAAGGTTTCTTGCGGAGTAAGCACGCCGGTCGGCTCGTCCATAATCAAGATCTCGGCCTCGCGGTAGAGCGTTTTGAGGATCTCGACTCGCTGCTGCATCTCCACCGAGAGCTTTTCAACGCGTGTATCGGGATGGATCGGCAGGCCGTATTGCTTGCTCAAATTGAGTACAGCCTCGCGCGCCTTTCTGGCATTGTAAGGAGTGTAGACGCTGCCCGGCTCGCGCCCTAACACAATATTTTCTGTTACCGTCAGCGGTGGGATCAACATAAAGTGCTGATGTACCATGCCGATGCCCAGGCGGATCGCATCACGCGGCCCGTTGATACGAGCAAGCTGCCCATTGATATAGATTTCCCCGCTATCCGGGCGGATCAGGCCATAGAGAATATTCATCAGGGTGGTTTTGCCAGCGCCGTTCTCGCCGACCAGCGCGTGAATCTCGCCCTTGCGCACCTGCAAGTCAACATGATCGTTTGCAACGACGCCCGGCCAGGTTTTGGTGATGCCGCGCATCTCGACAGCCAGAGGAGGCTCAGTTTCCTCGACCGCTGCCAGCGCTGAGTGTTCCCGCATATGTTCTTTCCTCCTCAGTGAAAAACATCACTCTGATGCCGGATCGTAAGGGATACCATCGGCGGCAGGCGGCGTAGTGCGGCCCACCAGCCCGACGAGAGCAATCAGGGTAAGTATGTACGGCAGCGCGTTGAGCAGGTTTGCTATGTTGGGCGAATTGCTTAAATCCTGCAGAGGAATGCCAAGCCCATCACCAAGCGCGAAAATCAGGCAGCCGATAGCCGCTCCCAGTGGCGTATATTTGCCAAAGATCATCGCGGCCAGGGCAATATAGCCACGGCCGTTGGTCATACCAGGATTGAAAATGCCCGCTACGCCCAGCGCCAGATACGCTCCCGCCAGCCCCGAAAGCAGTCCGCTGGTTAGCACACACATGTAACGCAGCAGCCGCACATTAATACCCGCCGTATCTGCCGCCTGGGGATGTTCGCCAACAGCGCGGATACGCAAGCCCAGGTTGGTGCGAAAGAGCAACAGCTGCGAGCCAATCAGGATCAGCACAGCGAGATAGAAGACCAGGTTTTGCTGAAACAGTACCGGGCCGATCCAGGGAATGGACGCCAGCGGCCCGAAGTTAGGCGTGGGCAGGCGTAAATTGCCTGGCAGGGAGGGTACGCCCTGACCGGCAGGCGTAATGACGTATACCAGGTAGCTCGTCAGACCGAGCGCGATAATGTTGATAGCGATACCGCTGACGATCTGATCAGCCTTGAAGTTAATCGAAACGACGGCATGAATGAGCGCCATAAGCCCGCCGGCCAGAATGGCGGCCAGCGTACCAACCAGGACACACAGAAAAGGATTCAGGCCGAGATTATGCATGGCGAGCGTGATCATCACGCTGGCGAAGGCGCCCGCGAGCATCATGCCTTCCATCGCGATATTGACAACGCCGCTGCGCTCCGAGATTACGCCACCGATAGCGGGGAGAACAAGTAGCCCGGCGAATTCCAGCGTGGTTTGCCATGTGTTACTGGAAATCAGGGAGCGAAGGATGATTTGCCAGAACATGATTATTGCTCCTTTTCGAGATCGGTTATGACTACTTCATTCTGCGCCTCTCCCGCGCCATCGACGCCTCCTCCAGCAAGCTCAGCCATCGCCTGAGCCGGCCTGGCAGGAACAACTGGCGCTCGCCCGCGATTACTCTTCATCCAGGCGGGCAGGTAACGGCGGATTATCGGAATAAACTCAGCAGTTATAAAGAAGAGCAGCAAAGCTTCGATGACCAGAACCAGATTCGGGTCCACGTGGGCAACCGCCTGCATATCGGTGCTGCCAGAGCGCAAGCCGCCCAGGAAAAGCGAACTGATCACAACGCCAATGGTGGTAGTATTGCCAAGCAGCGCGACAGCGATAGCGTCAAATCCGGTTGGAAGCTGGCTATAAGCCTGAGCAGCCAGGTTATACCCCGGCTGCCCCATCAAGTTAAGCGCCCCCGCCAACCCAGAGAAGGCACCGGAAATGATCATCACCAGAAAAATAGTACGCTTGATGGGAATGCCAGCATATTTCGCGGCCTGCTGATTTTGCCCAACGATGCGCAGTTCATAGCCAAAAGTGGTGCGCGCAATCAGGAGCCAGTAGACGATGACAGCCACGATTACAAAGAAAAGACTGACATCGACCGTGTACAGAAAGGTATTGAAGTGAGTATGGAACCACTGGTTCGAGAGAGCAGCTAGCGAGGGCAATTGAGCGTTGATAGGCAACACTTTGGTTTCGGGAGTGCCGAAAGGAGTCACAAACGGGTTGCTGTTGATAATATAATCGCTCACCCAGAACACGATCCAGTTGAGCATAATGGTCGTAACGACCTCGTGCGCCCCTCGCCACGCCTTGAGAAAGCCGGCGATTCCGCCTATGATAGCTCCTGCCGCCGTCCCTGCGACGATCATAGTCGGCACCAGCAGCCAGCCCGGCCAGGACTGATGCGTCAGGCCGATCATATCCGCGACCGTCCCCCCGGCCGCGAGTTGACCAGCAGCTCCAATGTTGAAGAGGCCAGTGCGGAACGAGATAGCAACTGAAAGGCTGGCTAACGTCAGAGGAATTACTTCGACCAGCGTATTTGAAAGGCTGTACAGGGACCCATATGAGCCGGTAAAGAGTGTGGTATAGGCATGAATGACATTGGTGAAAGGATCGACCGTTTTATCCGGCCAGGTGATCAGAATGACGATTGCCCCCGCAACGAATGCGAAGATCACAGCAACGAGAGGGCGCACCAGCGATGCGCCAAGCGCGCGCAACCCCATCCTGAGCCCGCTTGCGACCGGAGGACGCCGCTCAGACGTTTCTTCTGGCGGCGCAAGTAGTTCGGCCATACATCTTCCTCCCGAACAACATAAAATTTGTCTTATGGTGCTTGTTTTCGCGAAAGAATACATTTCACAAAAACAAGCGCCATAAGACAAATCGTCTACATTAGGATGGAATCGTTTCCGGTGGCACGAGCTTGCCGGACTTCATCTCCGCTTCCAAAGCCATCGCTTTGGCCACTGCGTCCTGCGGAACCTGGCTGCTGGGAGTGGCAAAGCCGACGCCATTATTGGACAGGTCAAATTTGTAAGGGTTATTGACGAAACTGGTGTATGGCCCGGTCGCAGCCGTGCCCTGTTCCTCCGCCATATTGATGATGTCGTAGGCAGCAGTATCTACCCGCTTGATCGCGCTGGTAATGACGCTCGGACGAATCGCTCCGGTAGAGTCGTGGCTCTGATCGGCGTCAACACCGATGCTGTAGATACCATGCTTCGTTGCGGAATCCAGCACGCCGATACCACAGCCGCCAGCAACCTGGAAAAGAATATCAGCGTGGTTGATGCTGTACTGCTTGTCGGCGATGGCGCTGCACTGCGTGGGATCGGTGAAATTATTCGAGTAGCCGATAACCACGTTGACACTGGGATCAACCAGCTTCGCACAGTATTTATACCCGGCGATATAGCGGATGACCGGAGGGATCGCCTGGCCGCCAACCGCCCCGATAGTATTATAGCCGAGCAGCTTGGGGGCTTTCGCCTTGCCATCAACCTCCATCTGGCCAGCAATCGCTCCGACCAGACAGCCCGCCTGTTCTTCCTTGAAGAAGAGCGGCGCGACATTGGAAAGGTTGATGCAGTTGAAGTTGGCATCAACGGCGCATCCATCGATGATAGCAAACTTCTTATTCGGGAACTGGCGGGCAACTGCTGTGATGGCCGTCTCCATATTGAAGCCAATACCGATTACCATATCGGCCTGATTTGCCGCCGCCGTCAGTTTCGCCTTATACTCGGCATCACTTACAACCGTCGATTGGAGAACGACATCCGGGAAGTGCCACTTCGCCCTGGCTTGCTCGTATCCCAGGTGGGAGAACTGGTTGAAACCCCCGTCATTCAGGCCGCCAATGTCGGTGACAATTCCTACGGTAACGGGAGCAGTGGTCGTCCCGGAGGTCGGCGTTCCTCCGCCGCCGGCTGTAGCGCTTCCGCATGCCACAAATAACATGGAGATCACCACGAGAAATGACGCGAGGCGGGCATGGCCGCTAACTCTTCGCATCGAAGCTTCCTTTCTGACAAAATAACTAGCCATTCACAGTGAAACAACTGAAGAAAATACAGACTCACTCCAAATAGCGCAAGGGGCGGGAATAGGTGTCTGCTTTCCTCAAACGTAAGTATAACATGAAACACATCGATAGGAAGGCCATTCCAGGCAACGGAACAGCAAAAAACAAAGTATTGTGACAGTATATACGTCAAACGGCGGCCTCTTTCTCACAAGCTTAGCGCCGCCCTGAGCGCTTGTCGCGCTCGTCCAGGTTGTTGTGCGAGCAAATAATGGAGAAAACCATCCAGCAGAAGC